>NZ_DGMA01000031.1:69843-322594 GCF_002388205.1 Achromobacter sp. UBA4530
GATGGTGTCGCCGATCATCAGCACTTCATCGGGCCGGCACGCAATGCCATCACAAAGGTATTGGTAGATCTCGGCTTGCGGCTTCACGGCGCCGGCTTCGTACGACCAGGCGCAGAAGTCCGGCCGAATGGGCAGCAAGTCCAGCACCGGCGGACCATACGGCGCGGCCAGGTTGGAGCAAAGCGCGACCTTGATGCCGCGTTTCCGCAATGCAAGCAACGTCGGCGTGGCATCCGCGAAAAGCGAGATGGATTGAATCTCTTCACGCAATTCGGCTTCAAGCGCGTTCAGATCTGCATCGCTGACCACTCCGCCAAACAGGCTGGCGGCCTGTCGCAGGTCGATCGGATTGCTCATCGCGCGGACCCCGTCGTCGCGCTGGCGCGGACGACCCGCTTCATGCAGCAGCCGGACCAGCTTGCGGAACGGTCGGGTCGGCCGTTCGATGTGGACCAAGGTTCCGAATACGTCGAATGCCACGGCCTTGATTGCCATTGAACCTCCTGCGCCAATGAGGCTTTCCGGTGATTGGCCGGACCGTGATGTCCAGCCTGTCTGCGACGGATTCTAGCGGCAAAACTTCCGGCGGCTTGCTGGACCCCTTGGTCTTCGGATGAGCAGGGAGGAAGGAGCACCGGGTGAGGGGCTACTCGTCGCGAGCGACCGTGACGAATATGCCGTCGGCTTCGTTCAAGCGGGGGCCCACCGGCAGGATCATTACCGACACGTCATCGGGCAGATGGGACGCCAGCGCTTGCAGCCGTTCGCTGACGATGCTGTCCAACGAATCGCGGCGCGACGCTGCTGACACCGCAAGGCTTACCCCAACCTTGTTCCAGCTTTCCCAGGATTCCGGCGCTTGCCGGTATGCCACTGTTGTCCATTCCGATGGGTTGACGACGGTGCCGTCCGCCAACCTTGGGGGCGCATCGCTCCAGGCTTCCAACTTCTCACGTGTCGCGCCGGAGTAGATCCACGCAGGGGGCGGGCGGATTCCCTGGGTGGGCTGGGCGGAAATATCAAGTTTGGCGGCCAGCGCCTCCAATGCCTGATCCGTGGACAGCTTGGCTTCCTTAAGCCGGGTGGGATCGATCGAGAGCCAAAGCTGGATGGGTTCCGGCACATTGCTCCAGACCTGGGTGATGGTATGGCTATCGCCAATACCACGACCGATCCTGTCGGCCACCAGTTGTTGCAGCTCGGGCTTGCTGAGGCGCGGACTGGCCACCAGCAGGTAGAGATCCGCGCTGGGAACGGCGCCCCACACGAGGGCCGGCGGCTGGATGGCGTCTGATGGCGTTGCCTGCGCGGCATTTGCGGGCAGGTAGACGCAGAGGGCCAAAGCGGCAAGCCAGTTGCAGCGCGCCGGCCAAAAGCGGTGAATCCAGGTCATCAGAGGCATAGGTTTTTAGTTGTTCAAATGCTGTTAAATCCCGCACGCGATGGTCACGAGCGGGGAGTTGATGGACATGATCATTGTTTCGATACCGGTCTACGGAAGCGCTGAGTCGCGCTCCTGACGGATCTGACGGTTGAGGTCCGGAATTATCCCAGACGGCAAAAACCCGCAGCGCGCGAGCTGGTGCGGGTTTGAGGTACTACCTGGATATCAGTCCAGACAGGTGTCTGGTGCCCGGCGGCCGGAATCGAATCGGCACGCCTGTCTTGCGCCTGGATTACTCGCTTTTCTCTGCGCGAACAAAATGATCAGCGCAAAGAATGATGATGAGCACAGACGAACCAACGTCGATTTCTAACGCGCTCACGCGCCGCGGCACTGACCGGCCGCGGCGCGTGCGCCTATCAACGCCGGCGCGCGGTCAGCCAGTCGATCGGCTGAAGCGCCTGGCCGACGATACGGATCTCGCCGACGCTGCCAAAGAACCCATCAGCCCGCGCGCCATCCCACGAACCGGCGCCGACGATCCACGGCATGTCGGCCGCCAACGTCGCCAGGCCGCGAGCGCCCGAGGTGTTGCGCAGAACCGGCGCGCCTTCCACGTACAGGATGGTTTCGTGCGTGGTGTCATCGTTCACCACGGCAACGTGCATCCACTTGTCGGGGATGATCTCGCCAGACCAGTTTGCCTTGGGACTACGCGTTCCGGTGTCGTCCGGCACCACTTCCCACTGGATCTCGCGCAGGCTCGACACGGCAAACAGCAGCGGCGGGGACTCGGGATCTCCGCCCGAAAAGCCCGCCAGTTCGCCGCGCTTGCCGTCACGCGTCATGATGTTCATCCACGCGTGCTTGGACGCGACCCAGTCGCGGTCGATCTTGATGAAGGCTTCCACCGTGTAGCCGTCGGTCGCGGTTTCACCGTTGATGATGGCCGCGGCATCCGTCGTGAAGTAGCTCATGCGAGCCGTGTTCTTGTCGGTGTTCAGGAAGCGCACGGAGCCGGGCGCGGCCGACAGGTAATGGTGATCGTCGGACCAGACCACATCGCCCACCTGCGCACCGGCCACGCCGTCGATATTCAGCGGCGCGCGCCGCATCGGATTCAGACCTGCGCGGTCCGCGATCACCTCGCCCACCGGCACCGGCTGCCCATTGGTGCCGCCAAAGAAGCGCCAGTGCGCCAGCGTGCCTTGCACCTGCGGATAATCATCCGGATCGGCGGCGGGCTTCTGCTCGGCGGCGACGGGATCCGTGTAGTTCGCCAAAATCAATGCGCGTGCCTGGTCGATCAGCGCGGTGTGCGACGGCGTAGCCGCCTTGAATTCCTTATTGAAGCCGCCAAAGCGCTTCGCAAAATCCATCTTGATGGTGAACTGCTCGTTCGCGCCGGTCAGAATGGCCTGGTCAAACGTGTTGAGCGTGTTCTTCGGCTTCTGCGGCACCCATGGCGAGAACGACAGCACGCGGATCTCGTTGTTGCTGAGGTCGAATTCGTAGAGCCGCATCAGGCCATTACCGCCCTGATAGGCCATCTGATAGTCCACCACCATTTCCTCGACCGAATTGCCGAACGCATTGGTCTTGGTCAGATGCGCGGCGCCATGATAGTGGCCGTTCAGCGTCATGAAGATCTGATCGTTGTCGCGGATCAGCTTGTCCCACAGCATCAGCCCGTAGGGCACTTCCAGCGGCGTGACACCATCCTTGTCGATGTTCAGCAACTGGTGGTTGACCAGGATCACCGGCAGTGTCGGGTTCGCGCGAATCACCTGGTTGGCCCAGGTCAACGCGTCATCGGAGATGCGCCACGACAGCGACAGCACCATGAACTTCTGGCCCTCGGCTTCGAACACGTGATATTCGTGGAAGCCGCTAGGATCGCGGCCGCCAAACGTGGCCTGGTTCTTGGCGCGATCGGCACTGAAGGTTTTCAAATAGGGCTCGTTGGCCAGATTGCGCTGCGCGTCCGTGGCGCTGGCCTGGCTGCTGGCGTCGACGTAGTCGCGATCCAGGATCACGTCGTGGTTGCCGGCCAGAATCGAGTACGGGACCTTGGCGTCTTCCAGAATCGCCATGGCGGCATCGGCCACTTTCCATTGATCCGGTTTGCCCTGTTGATCGACAACGTCGCCCAAGTGGATCAGGAACGGAATGCCCAGCGACTTCGAATGATCGGCCACCCACTGCGTCTGCGCCTTGAACGGCTCGCTGCCGTACTTGCGCATGAACTGCTGGTTTTCGGCGTCGGTTGCGTAGCGCGAATAGAACTGCGTGTCCGGCAGTACTGCTACAGCGAAGCTGGAGATGTTGACGGGTTGCGGTTGCGGCTCGGGTTGGGGCTGCGGTTGCGGTTGCGTGCCAGGCGTGTCGGGCGACGTGATGTCGTCGTCATCGTCGTCGCTGGAGCAGGCAGATAACAGCAGCGAACCGCCTACGGGCAGCAGCGTGGCGCCAAAGCCGGCCTTGAGCAAACTGCGACGACGCGGATCCGCATCGGTCGGCAGTGCCGCGAGTTTATTGGCAACCTCAAGTTTGCCGTCGTGCTTGTCGTTCGCCATCTGTGCTGCCCTTCAGAAAAAGCGGGAAGCTTAGGTAGGGCGGATGACGGGATGATGAATGTTGGCGAGGGATTGTTAGGTTGGTTTGGACGCGTGTGGCAGCTTGGCGGTACCACGGTTTAGACGCTGACTTGAGTCTGAATTCTGATCGTCTTGCTCTGGTAATCGGTCGCCGATGGATCTCCAAATATCTCCAATTGCCGCGATGCCATCCGGGGCAGGGTTTGGGGATCGAGTGCGCTGGCGCTTGGACCTTTCTTGCCGGCCGATCTGGGAGAGCATGCATTGAGTACGACCTGCGTCCCCGATCTCCATGCCGCGCTCTGCAAGCAAGCTAGAGAGTTCGACGTATGTCTTGTGCGGTTTTGGTGATGCCGCCTGAGCTAAGACGATTTCGTCAGAAATGAGAAGGCCCAAACATGCAGCCGGACAAGCCGACTACAGAGGTTTGGGCGCGATTACAGTGATTGTTGATTCTGCGGCCAGGAAACAGCAAGCGTTTGGCTGGTTCTCAGATCGGGAGGTTGCCAAAGCAGGACCAAGTCGGACGATAAATGCGGGGCGTGTCTTTTGCGGCTTTGACCTGAACGGTGGTCGGGACGCAGCTAGCAGCTAGGGCGGCTCGCCATCGTGGAGAACGACGCTATGAAGGGAAAGGTGGAGAGATGCGCTTTTGCAGCGCCACACGCATGGAATTCGTGGTGCCCGGGGCCGGAATCGAACCGGCACGCCTTGCGGCGGGGGATTTTGAGTCCCCTGCGTCTACCAATTTCACCACCCGGGCTAGGGGGTCGCGAGCGCGTCCAGGTGACGGCTGCGGGAGATGCGAAGACCGCGATTATATGCGGTCTTTGCCATCTTGTCAGGCGAGGGCCGGGCGGCCCTGCCGTTAAGGGCTGGCCGGGGGTTGCACACCCCTGACACGCGCCCCGTCAATCCTCACTTCTTCTCAGGCAAAAACCAGTTCATCACCAGCGCGCAAATCCCGCCGGTAGCGACGCCCGATTCCAGCACGCTCTTTACCGAGTGCGGCAGGTGCGACAGAATTTCCGGCACTTGCGACACACCCAGGCCCAGCGCCAGAGATACGGCGATGATGAGCAGCGCGCGGCGGTCCAGCTGAATGCCCGCCAGGATGTTGATCCCCGACGCGGCCACCGCGCCGAACATCACCATGGCTGCGCCGCCCAGGACGGGTTCGGGCACGGCTTGCAGGACGCCTGCGACAACCGGGAACAGGCCCAACAGAATCAGCATGCCGGCAATCCACACGCCGACGTGGCGGCTGGCGATGCCGGTCAGCTGGATGACGCCATTGTTCTGCGCAAATACCGAGCTGGGAAACGTATTGAACACGCCAGCCAGCAGCGAGTTCGCGCCGTTGACCAGCACGCCGCCCTTGATGCGCAGCATCCAGAGCGGACCTTCAACCGGCTGCTTGGAAACCTTGCTGGTCGCCGTGACGTCGCCAATCGCTTCCAGGGACGTGACCAGATAAATGATCAGCATCGGCACGAACAAGGCCCAAGAGAACCCCAGGCCAAAGTGCAGCGGTACCGGAACCTGGAAGACGGCGGCTTCGCGGGCGCCGGTGAAGTCCAGACGGCCCATGTAGGCGGCGGCGATGTAGCCGACGGCCAGCGCCAGCACTAGCGCAGTGCTGCGAATCCACACCACCGGCACGCGGTTCAGCAGGATGATGGTGCCCAGGACGAGGCCGGACAGGGTCAGGTTCTCGGCGCTGGCGAAGGTGCCGTTGGCCATGGCGCCGAACCCGCCGCCCATACTGATAAGGCCCACTTTGATGAGGGTCAGGCCGATCAGCAGCACGACGATGCCGGTGACGAGCGGGGTGATGAGGCGTTTGACGAAGGGCAGGATGCGGCTGATGCCCATTTCAACAAAGGACCCGGCGATGACGACGCCGAAGATGGCGGCCATGACGGCTTCGACCGGGGTGCCTTGCTTGACCATGACCGAGCCGCCGGCGATCAGCGGGCCGACGAAGTTGAAGCTCGTGCCCTGCACGATGAGCAGCCCGGCGCCCAGGGGGCCGAAACGCTTGCACTGGACGTAGGTGGCGATGCCGGAGATCACCAGCGACATGGAGACGATGAGGGTGGTGTCGCGGCTGCTGACGCCCAGGGCCTGGCAGATGAGCAGGCCGGGGGTGACGATGGGGACCAGGATGGCCAGCAGGTGCTGCAGGGCGGCGACGAAGGCGACGGGAGGCGCGGGGCGGTCGTCGGGGCCGTAGACCAGGTCGTGGCTGGTGTCGGCGTCATCGGACGTGCCGTGGGGGGCGGGTTGGGTCAGGGAGGCGGGTTGCATGGCGGGAGGGCCGGCCGGGGAGGGGTAGGTGAGAAAAGTGCGGGATTTTACCGGGGACAGCCGCCTGTCAGGTTGCTTCTCCGCCACCCCGGTCTTGAAAAGTTCCCATTGGCCCCCACATCAGTAGGGTTTCCGGGCGGCCGCGCGGGCACATCGCCCCAGCCGACCGATATTTGTCCCTAATTTATTTTCCGAGCCACGTAGAACTATGAGCCAAACCGCCACGAATTCCGCGTCCGAAACCCTGGGGTTCCAGGCCGAGGTGAAGCAACTGCTTCATCTGATGATCCATTCGCTTTACAGCAACAAGGAAATCTTCCTGCGCGAGCTGGTGTCGAACGCGTCGGACGCCTGCGATAAGCTGCGCTTCGAAGCCATCGACCAGCCGGAATTGCTGGAAGGCAACGGCGAACTGGCCATCACGGTCAGCTATGACAAGGCCGCCCGCACCATCACGATCTCCGACAACGGCATCGGCCTGTCGCGCGAAGAAGCGGTGGCCAACCTGGGCACGATCGCCCGCTCGGGCACGCGCGAGTTTTTCTCGCAGCTGACCGGCGACAAGCAGAAGGACGCGCAGCTCATCGGCCAGTTCGGCGTGGGCTTTTATTCGTCGTTCATCGTGGCGGACAAGGTGACGGTGGTCAGCCGCCGCGCCGGTTCCACGGACGCGATCCAGTGGGAATCCGACGGCCAGGGCGAATTCACGATTGCCGCCGCTGAAAAGGCCAGCCGCGGCACGGACGTGACGCTGCACCTGCGCGCTGACGAAGACGAACTCCTGAACGGCTGGAAATTGCGCGAGATCCTGCGCCGCTACTCCGACCACATTTCGCTGCCGATCCGCATGGCCAAGGAAGAGTGGGATCAGGAAAAGGGCGAGCAGGTCAAGACCGACGAACTGGAAACGGTGAACCAGGCGAACGCCCTGTGGGCCCGCAACAAGTCCGAAGTGACGGAAGAGCAGTACCGCGAGTTCTACAAGACGGTCTCGCACGACTACGACGATCCGCTTGCGTGGACGCACAACCGCGTCGAAGGCCGCAGCGAGTACACGCAACTGCTGTACGTGCCCAAGCATGCGCCCATGGACATGTGGGACCGCGACGGCCGCCATGGCGTGAAGCTGTACGTGAAGCGTGTCTTCATCATGGACGACGCCGACCAGCTCCTGCCGTCGTACCTGCGCTTTGTGCGCGGCGTGATCGATTCGGCGGACCTGCCGTTGAACGTGTCGCGCGAAATCCTGCAGGAAAGCCGCGACGTGCGCGCCATTCGCGAGGGTTCGGCCAAGCGCATCCTGTCGCTGCTGGAAGACCTGGCTGAAAACAAGCCGGAAGACTACGCGACGTTCTGGTCGGAGTTTGGCCAGGTGTTGAAGGAAGGTGCGGGCGAGGACTCGGCCAATCTTGAGCGCATCGCCAAGCTGATGCGTTTTGCGTCGACAAATTCCGGTGATCAGGCGCAGACGGTGTCGTTTGCCGACTACGTGTCGCGCAGGAAGGAAGGCCAGGACAAGATCTACTACGTTACGGCGGACACCTTCGCCGCGGCCAGCAACAGCCCGCATCTGGAAATCTTCCGCAAGAAGGGCATCGAAGTCCTGCTGCTGTCGGATCGCGTTGACGAGTGGATGCTGTCGTACCTGCGCGAATTCGACGGCAAGTCGCTGGTGTCGGTGGCCAAGGGTGGCCTCGATCTGGCCGAACTGGCCGACGAGGAAGAAAAGAAGCACCAGGCCGAAGTGGCCGAGGACTTCAAGCCGTTGGTCGAGCGTCTGCAAAAAACGCTGGAAGACCAGGTCAAGGAAGTGCGTGTGACGCTGCGCCTGGTGGATTCGCCGGCGTGCGTGGTGGTGGGCCAGAATGAACTCAGCCCGCACCTGTTGCGCATGCTGAAGGCCGCCGGCCAGGAAGCGCCGAACGTGAAGCCGGTGCTGGAGATCAATCCCGAGCATCCGCTGCTGGCGCGTATTCGTGCGGCTGATGATGGCGAGTTCGATCAGTGGGCGCGTCTGCTGCTGGATCAAGCGCTGCTGGCCGAGGGCGCGCAGATTGCGGACCCGGCGGCGTTTGTGAAGCGGTTGAATGCGCTGCTGTTGAAGTAAGCGGCGGTTGGTGCGAAGAGGGGCGTCCGGAAGGACGCCCTTTTTTTCGTGGGCCATCGGATTACCGAGCGGTAATTTATCCCGGAAAATGATGGGTCGAGGGCCGAATTATTACCGCTCGGTAACTGGGGACTGCAAACCTGAAGACCTGTCCTGGCGAGGGGACTTCCCCCACGGATTAATGACCTGAAGTCAAAAGTGTTTGCCTGCCAGACGGCTTTTTCTGCAAGTATCCGGCCGTCATACTGCACGCCTGTCTATCCGATGCGCCGCCCATTTCAGGCCGGATGCGCCCCAGGAACATCCGGCCGGCGCCGTCGAACCCAAGGAACTTGCATGAATCCCCAAGAAACCCAGCCGGTGAAGGCCGGCCCGCCGTTGTTGGCGCTTGCCGTCGGTGCGTTTGGCATCGGCGTGACCGAGTTTTCTCCCATGGGCCTGTTGCCCGTCATCGCCGAGGGGGTGAACGTGTCCATCCCCAGCGCGGGCATGCTGGTCAGCGCCTACGCCATCGGCGTGATGGTCGGCGCGCCGCTGATGACGCTGGCGTTCTCGCGGTGGTCGCGGCGCAAGGCGCTGATCCTGCTGATGGCGATTTTCACCATCGGCAATATCCTGTCGGCGCTGTCGCCCAACTACACGACGCTGCTGCTGGCCCGCCTGGTGACCAGCCTGAACCACGGCGCGTTCTTTGGCCTGGGCTCGCTCGTGGCTGCCAGCGTGGTGCCCCGCCACAAGCAGGCCAGCGCGGTGGCGACGATGTTCATGGGGCTGACCATCGCCAACGTGGGCGGCGTGCCGGCCGCGACGTGGCTGGGTCAGACGATCGGCTGGCGGATGTCGTTCTTTGCGACGGCGGTGCTGGGCCTGATTGCGATGCTGTCGCTGTGGTTCGCCCTGCCGGCGGGCGAGGCGGGCCGGCGTCCCAACGTGCGCCATGAACTGGCCGTGCTGCGCAGCCCTGCGGTGCTGCTGGCACTGCTGACCACGGTGCTGGGCGCGGGCGCGATGTTCACGCTGTACACGTATATCGCCCCGACGCTGGCCGAGATTACCGGCGCGTCCCCGGCGTTCGTGACGGGCATGCTGGTGCTGATCGGACTGGGCTTCACGTTGGGCAACGGCGTGGGTGGACGCATGGCCGACCGCTCGCTCGATGGCACGCTGATCTTCTTCCTGGTGCTGGTCATCGTGGACCTGCTGGCGTTCCCGTGGCTGGCGTCCACGCCGGTCGGCGCGGCGGTGGCGCTGCTGATCTTCGGCGTCGCGACGTTCGCGGTGGTGCCGCCCCTGCAGATGGGCGTGATGCGCGCCGCGACCGATGCGCCGGGACTGGCATCGTCGATGAACGTGGGCGCGTTCAACCTGGGCAACGCGGTGGGCGCGGCGGCCGGGGGCGCGGTGATCTCGGCGGGCTTGGGTTACGCGGCGGTGCCGATCGCCGGCGCGGTGATTGCAACGGCGGGACTCGCGCTGGTGCTGGTGCAGCGCGCCGGGAACGTGCGGCGGCGCAAGCTGGCAGTGCAGGGCTGCTGAGGTTTCGGCCTGCGGGCCGCCCAATGAAAAGCCTCGGTGGACGTGGATCCGCCGGGGCTTTTTGTTTGCCGTGAGCATCGCAGCCGGACTGGCACTCCCCACGGTCAGGAATTCGCCTGATCAGACAGAAGAATAAGCTGCGCCAAATTCGCCCCATATGAAAAAGGGCGTCCCGCGGGACGCCCCTTCATTCAAGGCCAGAATTCAAATCCAGGCCGATTCATCAAGCCTCGATCCGCTCCACCTTCCCGACCAGCAGGATGTACGACAGCGCGCCCAGCAACGCCAGCGACGATACGTACACGATGGCCGGCGCAAAGCTGTCCTTGGACACCAGCAAGCCAATCACGATGGGCGTGCAGATCGACGACAGGTTGCCGACGAAGTTGAACACGCCGCCGGTCAGGCCCAGGAGGCGAACCGGGGCCAGGGTTGAAACGAGCGACCACGTGATCGACGCCAGACCGTTCCCAAAGAACGCTACGGCCAGGAAGAAGATGACCCACGGCGTGGAGTCCGTGAAGTTCGCGCCGATCATGGACGTGGAGATCAACAGGCCCAGGATGATCGGCAGCTTGCGCGCCATGCCGACGGTGGCGCCGCGGCGGATCAGGAAGTCGGACAGCACGCCCGAGCACAGCACGCCGATGAAGGCGGCCAGGAACGGCACCGAGGCCAGGAAGCCGGACTTGATGAAGTCCATGCCGCGGTACTTGACCAGATATGTGGGAAACCAGGTCAGGAAGAACCACAGCGTGGAGGTCAGGCAGAACTGGCCGAGGTAGACGCCCCACAGCTTGCGCTTGCTCATGACCAGGCCCAGGTCGTTCCAGTTGAACGGGGCCTTCTTTTCACGCACGCGCGTGTCCAGGTCGACGACGCCGCCGCCTTTCTGGATCAGCTCGATTTCCGCTGCGTTGGCGCCCTTGAACTGGCGCGGTTCGCGGTAGATCATGAACCACAGCACGCCCCAGATGATGCCCAGGAGACCGGTGCTGACGAACACCATGTGCCAGCCGTAATGATGCTGCAGCCAGGCCAGCACCGGCGTCAGGAACGCCAGCCCGACGAACTGGCCCGACGTGTAGAAGCCGATGGCGGTGGCGCGTTCGCGTTCGGGGAACCACGTGGTGACGACGCGGTTGTTGATGGGATAGGCCGGGGCTTCCAGCGCGCCCACGGCCAGGCGCAGGACGAACAGGATGACGAAGCTGCCGGCAAAGCCCATGAAGAACGTGGCCGCGGACCACAGGATCAGCGCGGCGGCATACAGCACGCGGGGGGACACGCGGTCCACCAGCCAGCCGCCGGGAATCTGCATGGCGGCGTAGGTCCAGCCGAAGGCCGACAGGATCAGGCCTTCATGCCAGGTGTCCAGGCCGAACTCGTCCTTCAGGGCGGGGGCGGCGATGGACAGATTGCTGCGGTCCAGGTAGTTGATGACGACGGTGATGAACAGCATCACCATGATGATGTAGCGGCTGCGGGTCGGGCGCTGAGCGCCTTGCAGGCCGGCTTGGGCGGCGGTGGACAATGGAGTCTCCTCTCTCTTTTATCGGCTTACCACTCGGCGAAGCTGCCGTCGGCGTGACGCCAGATGGGATTGCGCCAGCGGTGGCCCACTGCGGCGCGTTCCTTGACGTATTCCTCGTTCACTTCGATGCCCAGGCCCGGCCCTTGCGGGATCGCGACCATGCCGTCCTCGTACGCGAAGACCTCGCGGTTGCTGACGTAGTCGAGCAGGTCGTTGGCGGCGTTGTAGTGGATGCCCAGGCTCTGCTCCTGGATGAACGCGTTGTAGCAGCCGGCGTCGATCTGCAGGCAGGTGGCCAGCGCGATGGGGCCGAGCGGGCAGTGCAGCGCCAGCGCGACGTCATAGGCTTCGGCCATCGCCGCGATCTTGCGGGTCTCGGTGATGCCGCCTGCGTGCGACGGGTCGGGCTGGATGATGTCGACGTAGCCTTCGGACAGCACGCGCTTGAAGTCCCAGCGCGAGAACAGGCGCTCGCCCAGCGCGATGGGCGTGGACGTCAGCGGCGCCAGTTCCTTCAGCGCTTCGTAGTGTTCGCTCAGCACGGGCTCTTCGATGAACATGAGCTTGAACGGATCAAGTTCCTTCATCAGCACCTTGGCCATGGGCTTGTGGACGCGGCCATGGAAGTCCACGCCGATGCCCACGTTCGGGCCAACGGCGTCGCGCACGGCGGCCACGTTCTCCAGGCACTTCTCGACCTTGTCGAACGAGTCGATGTATTGCAGCTCTTCGGTGCCGTTCATCTTGACGGCGGTGAAGCCACGCTCGACGGCGCTCTTGGCGGCCGCGGCGGTATCGGCGGGACGGTCGCCGCCGATCCACGAGTACACGCGGATGCGGTCGCGCACGTTGCCGCCCAGAAGCTGCGAGACGGGTACGCCAAGGTGCTTGCCCTTGATGTCCCACAACGCCTGGTCGATGCCGGCCAGCGCGCTCATGTGAATGGCGCCGCCGCGGTAGAAGCCGCCGCGGTACAGAACCGTCCAGTGGTCTTCGATGTTGCGGGGATCCTTGCCGATCAGGTAGTCCGACAGTTCCTCGACGGCGGCCGCAACCGAATGCGCGCGGCCTTCGACGACGGGTTCACCCCAGCCGACGATGCCTTCGTCCGTCTCGATCTTCAGGAAGCACCACCTGGGCGGCACGATGTAGGTGGTGAGCTTGGTGATCTTCATGCTTGTGTCTCCTGGGCAGGATAGGCGCGTTGCCAGGCCGCGACGAAAGCGCGCGCGTTCTGGCTGGTTGCTTCGGCCGACAGGCCGGGTTTGTACAAGGCGGAGCCCAGGCCGAAGCCGCTGGCGCCCGCCTGGGCGTAACTGAAAAGGTTGTCGGGCGTGATGCCGCCCACGGGAACCAGCGCGATCGGCGGGCGCATGACGGCGCGCCAGGCCTTGAGCACGGCGGGACCCAGCTGCTCGGCCGGGAACATCTTCAGCACGTCGGCGCCGGCGGCCAGCGCCGCGAAGGCTTCGGTGGGCGTGGCGACGCCGGGGCAGGACGCCATGCCCAGTTTCTTGGCCTGACGGATCACCGCCGGGTCGCTGTGGGGCATGACGATGAGTTCGCCGCCCGCCTGCTGGATCCGTGCGCAGTCGTCGGGATTGAGAACGGTGCCGGCGCCGATGAGGCAGTCGGTGGGCAGCGCGGCGCGCATGGCGCGGATGCTGTCCAGCGGATCCGGCGAATTGAGCGGCACTTCGATCAGGCGGAAACCCGCGTCG
The DNA here is from genome assembly GCF_002388205.1 of Achromobacter sp. UBA4530. Taxonomy (NCBI): domain Bacteria; kingdom Pseudomonadati; phylum Pseudomonadota; class Betaproteobacteria; order Burkholderiales; family Alcaligenaceae; genus Achromobacter; species Achromobacter sp. UBA4530. The sequence continues at coordinate 83,033 of NZ_DGMA01000031.1, forward strand.
TACAGCGCCTGCCCGACGGGCTCGGCTTCGGCGGGCGTGATGCCGCGCAGGATGGCGATCAGGCCGCAGTGGGCCATGGCGGTTTGGAGACCGGGATGGTTCATCGAAGGTTCCTAGGCGGGGATCGGGGTGGAGGGGATGACGAGGCCGGCGCAGATGGCCAGGTGCCACAGGCCGCGTTCGGTTGCGTTCTGCGCCTGTTCGGGCACGCCCAGGCCGTAGTGCTGCATGGCCAGGGTGTAGCGCTTGCACAGCGCGGGGTCGCCGCACAGCACGATGCGGGGCAATTCGCCCTGCTGGCGCAACATCTCGGCCAGCGCGGCGACTTCATGGCCGATCAAGAGGCCCGACAGATAGTCCGCCTGCGATTCGGGCGCCAGTTCGCCGGTCAGGCCCAGCGCGCGCGTGCTGAAGATGGTAGACATGACGCCCGCGCGGCCCGCTGGCGCGCCGGCGATCTTGACGCCGCGCTCGAAGGCGGCCAGGTCAGGGGTGGCGGCGTCCGCCATCGTGCGGCCCAGAATGGTGTGGCCGCGCAGCGCCGCGTAGACCTCGCCGGTCATGAATGTGTCGAAGTGAGTGACGCGGCCGCGGCGCGCGTTGACCCATTTGGAGTGCGTGCCTGGCAGTCCGATGAGCACGCTGTCGGCGTTGACGTTGGCTTCTTCCGCCATCACGCCGAACACCTGGGTTTCTTCCCCGCGCATCACGTTGGGCAGGCCGTGGCGCTGGATTAGGCCGGGAACGATGTGGACGGGCGTGCCGCCCGCGCGCTCCACCACGGTCAACAGTGTGCCGATGCGTTCCAGGTCGACGGGCACGTCCAGGTAAGCGGCTTCCTTCCAGCCCTGCGCGCTGCCGACCATGCCGCACGCGATGACGGGCAGGGCGGGCTCGGCGCGCAGCCAGTCGCCGCAAGCCTGTTCAAACGCCAGCTCGAAGCCGGACAGCGTGGTGGTGGCGGCGCCGTCCTGCAGCGGTTGCGGCAGGCGCATGATGCCCCAGGGCAGATGGCGAGTATCGAGCGTGCGGCCCGTGGCATCCAGGCGGTAGGCGCGCAGCGAAGAGGTTCCCCAATCCAGCGCGATAAGAGCCGCACGGGCGGGCGATCCGGTATTCATCAGAGTCTGTCTCGTCTCTGGCCGCGCATCGGGCGCCGTCGCAGCGCCGTTATAGGGCGCGGGACCGGGCGAGGGGGCGCGGACCTTGTTGTCTGAAATCTGCCGTGCGCGCGCGGGAGACGCGCAGCGCACGAATGGCAAAAATTCTAGTCCAGCGCTTGAAAAATCTCAAAATATAGAATTAAATCCCACATACAGGGAATTTATTGTGCTTTGGAAGTGCTCTGGAAGCGCTTTTGAAGTGGCCTTTGAACAGGCAGTCGACATGACTTGTTCGCCCCGCGAAGCGCCGTCGATCCCCTCTTTGCTCACGTATCCGTGCCGCGGCGCCGGGTATGCTTGCCGATCTTTCCCCGCCGCGCCGCAACGCTCTCTTCGCAACATGACCGCCACCACACTGCCCCCCGAGCCATCCGCCCAGCTGGACCCCGATGCCGCCGCGCCCGCCGGCACGCAGACGCTGATGCGCGGTCTTGCCGTGGTGCAGGCCGTGGCCGATGGCGCACGCGACCTGAAGGAGATCTGCGCGCGCATCGGCGTGGCGCGCAGCACCACGCACCGGCTGGCAAGTTGTCTGGTGCAAGAGCGCTACCTGCGCGCGTTGCCGGGCGTGGGCTACGTGCTGGGCCCCAAGCTGATCGAGCTGGGATTCCAGGCGCGCGAGGCTTTTCCGCTGGCGACGCTGGCACGTCCTTATCTGGACCGCCTGGCCGAACTGACCGGCGACACGATCCACCTGGCGGTGCGCGACAACAACGACGTGCTGTATCTGGAAAAAATCCCGGGCAAGAAGGGATTGGAAATGCGTTCGCGGGTAGGCCACCGCATGCCGCTTGCCGCAACCGGCGTCGGCAAGGCGCTGCTGCTGGACGCCGACGAATCGCAATGGAAATCGCTGCATCGAGTGGGCGCGCCCGTGTCATCCCGCGCGCCGGGCGGACAGCAGGGATGGGAGGCGTTCCGCGACCGCATGCGCGACTACGCGTCGCAAGGTTATGCGTTCGACCTGGAAGACAACGAGCCGTCGATCCGCTGCGTGGCGGCGCCGGTGCGCGATGCCTCCAGCGGCATCGTGGCCGCGATCAGCGTGTCGAGCACCGTGCCTTATATGTCGCTGGAGCGCATGCGCGAGATGGTGCCGGTGGTGCAGGGCGCGGCGGCGGGGATTTCGGCGGAGATGGGGTGGAAGGTGGAGCGGGGGTGAGGGGGATTGGCTTGCGGGAAGGGGCTATCTTGGAGGGAGCCGCAGACCATCGCGGTCGCACAAAGTCAAGCAGGTGCAATGCTTGCCCCTATCCCCGAGCACCCCGCCGCTCGATCGTAGACAGCATTTCCAGCAGCACGTCCATATCCACCGGCTTGACCAGATGTGCATCGAAGCCGGCTTCCATCGACGCCCTGCGGTCCTCTTCCTGGCCCCAGCCGCTCAGCGCAAGAATCGTTGCGTGCTCGCCCCAGTCGAGGGTTCGCATGTGGCGGCAGGCCTCGTGGCCTGTCATGCCGGGCATGCCGATGTCCATCAGGACCACTTGTGGACGGATCTGGTTGCCCAGGGCAATGGCTTCTTCGCCGTCGTAAGCGGCAGTGACGTCGTGGCCTTCCAGGGCAAGCACGGCGACCATTGATTCGACCGCGTCGCGGTTGTCGTCGACCACCAGCACCTTGCGCGCGATGGGCGACAGCGCGCTGGCGGATTGCTCGGGTGCGGCTGCCTGGATGCCGGTGACAGGCAGCCGGACGACGAATGTGCTGCCTTTGCCTTGGCCTTCGCTATGGGCGCGCACCGTGCCGCCATGCATTTGCACCAGGCGCTTGACGAGCATGAGGCCAATGCCCAGGCCGCCCTGCGCGCGTTCGGGTGTCCGGTCGACCTGCATGAACATCTCGAAGATCCGGTCGAGCTGGTCGGGTGGAATGCCCGAGCCGTTGTCGCGGACCGTGACGTCGACGCTGTCCTGGCCCGGGTCGACGAAGAGCTCGATGTCGCCGTCGGGTGGCGTGTATTTGGCCGCGTTTGAGAGCAGGTTGCCGAAGACTTGCGTCAAGCGCTCGGCGTCGCCCTGCAGCGTGATCTGCGCGTCGGGCTGCACCAGCCTCAGCCGGTGCCCGTGTTGTTCCAAGGCGGGGCGGCAAGCCTCGATGGCGTGCTGCAGGACCGCGTCGAGCGTGAGCGCGGTGAGCCGAAGTTCGAGCTTGCCGCGGTTGATGCGGTTGACGTCGAGCAGGTCGTCGACCAGCCTGACCAGCTGGCGCAACTGGCGGTCCATGACTTCGCGCGCGCGTGCCGTCAGGGCGGGATCGCGCTCGGCGCGCTTGAGCACTTCGAGCATGTTGCGCAGGGCGGCAAGCGGATTGCGCAACTCGTGCGCCAGCACCGCCAGGAATTCGTCCTTTTGCCGCCGTTCGCGCGCCAGTTCCGATTCCGCGATATGACGTTCGAGCAGTTCGGCGGCCTGCCGCGCGAGCAGATCGATGTAGCGCAGGGCCTCTGGGGTGGGACCGCCGGGCCACGCGTAATGGTTGTTGAGCATGCCGAGCAGCTGGCCGCTGCGGCTGAGCAGCGGCGTGCATTGGATCGACCGGATGTTGTCCGCCAGGATGACCTCAAGCCCCGGCGTGCCTCGCGGGTCCGTCAGTTGTTCGACGTCGGGCACGACCAGCCGAGCCAGATTCTTGGCGGCCTCGGCGCAACTTGCGACCCAGCCGTCCTGCGCGAAATGCTCGACGAAGTGAGAGCTCAGGCCCTGGTGAACGGCGATGCGCAGGGTGTTCTTGGCGGGATCGTAGATCTGGATGTTGCCTTTCTCGGTGCCGGAAATGTCGGCCGCGGCGGCCAGGATTTTTTTCAGAAGCGGTTCGAATTCGCCGGGGCCGACGAGTTCGGCGCTCAGCGCCTGCAGTCTGGCCAGGGCGTGGACTTCATGCCGAAGATGCGCGGCCGCGCGGTCCCGTTCGACCACGATGCTGGCGGCCAATGCGCCGAACTCCGCGACACGCTGCTCCCAGGTGCTCAACGCAGCCGCTTGAGGCAGAAACAACAGAAACCAGCCGACGGGCGCCCCATCGGCGGCCTGTGCGGGCTGGGCGTGACAGGCCCGGATACCGTGTTGCACACATAGGGATTGCCACGCCGACGCCCACATTGCCGCGTCCTCGATATCGAGGCAGCCGGTTGGCTGGTCACACCGCGCGGCAAGGCCCGGCGCGAAGAGCGCCTGATCTATCGACTGTCCGCGCAGGCCTGCGGCGAATTCGGCAGGCAATTGCGAGGAATATCCGTCGTCCACGGTCGCGCGGTCCGAGCTCGCCAGAATGACGCAGGCGCGTGCGTCGGGAAGCAAGCGGCCGACGGCCTCGGTAAGCGCCTCCAGGCATGCCTTGGCCGGCGTGCCCGACGCCGACGAAAGCAGGATCTGGCGTTGCGCTTCATGCAGCGCAGTGTGGCTTGCGGATTCTAGCGGCTGGCAAGTCAAGCAAGTCTCCTTCCTGGTGCCCCCAACGCATCAGTCATCTGGCGGGAACGATGCATGGATGGAGGCGTTTGGCCTGTGGCGCCGCGGTGTGCGCCTGAGAACGGCTTCGAATATTTACATGGATCCCGCCCCGCGAGTGTTGCAATTTGTCGGTCAGCCGTCACGGATCGTCGCGCAGTTGTCGAGTTCTTTCAGGCGTCGGCAGTGATCGGGGGCAATGGCAACAGCCGCTGCTGGATGTGGGCCATCGCCGTCTCCAGTTGCTCGACCAGCGCCTGCGCGGCCGGCGACAACGTCCTGTCGCGACGATGCAGCACGCCGATGTAGCGGCGCGCCGACGCGTCGCAGAGGGGCGTGCAGAGGAGGCCGGACAGGTTCAGTTCCGGCAGCGCCAGCCGCGGCAGCACACTGACGCCGAGCCCCTGACGCACCATGCCGGCCGCCGTGCCCATGTGCGTGACGTCGTAGCGCAGCGCGGTGGTCGGCGCCCCGACCTCATCGCGCACGGCGCGGTCGAACTGTTGGCGCGCATGGGACCCCTGCGAGAGCAGGATCAGGTCGTAGCGCAGCACGTCGCGCCAGTGCAGCTTGCCCGGGGCCTCGCCCAGCGGGTGACCAGCGGGAAAGACGGCGCAAAAGCAGTCCTCGCCCAAGGGTGTGAACGTCAGGTCGGACGCCGGCTCGGCCTGCGCGGCCACGGCGAACTCGATCTGGTTCGTGCGCAAGAGGGCGACCAGTTCGTCGTTGTGGGCCTCGACCACCCGCACCTTCAGCGCCGGATGCGCCTGGCGCAGCGTGCCGGTGGCGGCGGGAAGAAGTGTCAGGGCGGCCGAGGGCAGGGCGCCCAGCGCCACATTGCCGCGCCGCACGGCAGCCAGGTCTGCCAGGCTGCGGTAGGCCTCTTCGAGGTCGGCGATGGGCCGCTGCACGCGAGCATAAAAGTCCTGCCCGGCCGAGGTCAGGCTGATGCTGCGCGTGGTGCGCTCGAATAACCGCAGGCCGAGCACTTCTTCAAGGTCCTGAATCAGGGCGGTGAAGGACGGTTGTGTCACGCCGAGGTGATTGGCGGCGTGGGTGAAGGAGCCGGTGTCCACCGCAAGCAGAAAGGCCTTGAGCGGCCGGTATTTGATATTGATAGCCATTGGCTAATAATAGTGAAGAAATATCTATTTGTGTCTAATAATTGACCATACGATGATGACGTCTACCGAAGCCCTCCGGATTCATAGACGTTATGGACGCATCGAGCCACAAGCCCTTCCGGCTGGGCGCCAACTGGCGCCAGAGCCAAGACGGCGACGCCGTCATCACCTCCATCAACCCGGCCGACGGCAGCATTGCCGGCATCGTCACGCGCGCGCTGCCGCAGGACGTTGATACCGCGGTCGCGGTCGCCTGGGACGCTTATCAGAACAAGCCCTGGCGCAAGCTGCGTCCCGACCAGCGCGCCGCCACACTGTACGAAATCGGGCGCCGCCTGTCCGCCGAGCGCGAGCCCTTGGCGCGCCTGCAGATGCTGGACAGCGGCAAGCCCTGGAAGGAATGCCTGAACATGGTCGACAGCGCGGCCGGGCATTTCCGCTATTACGCCGCCGTGTGCGAGACGTGGCAGAACGAGATGACGTCGCCGCGCGGGGAATACTTTTCCATGGCCTTGGCCGAGCCCTTTGGCGTGATCGCGGCCATCACGCCCTGGAACTCGCCCATCATGAACGAAGCGCAAAAGGCCGCGCCAGCGCTGGCCGCGGGCAACGCGGTGCTGATCAAGCCGTCCGAGGAAACGCCGCAACTGGCGCTGGAACTGGCCCGCATCTGCGCCGAGGCGGGGCTGCCGGAAGGTCTGCTGACCGTTCTGCCCGGCCATGGCGAAGACGTGGGCGCGGCGCTGGTCAGGCACCCGGGCGTGCGCATGGTGTCGTTCACCGGGGGCACCGAAACCGGCCGCGCCATTGGCGGCATTGCGGGCCAGCGCCTGATTCCGGTCGGACTGGAACTGGGCGGCAAATCGCCGCATATCGTCTTTGACGATGCCGACCTCGATCGCGCGGTGGCAGGCGTGGTGTCGGGGATTTTCGGGTCGGCGGGCCAGAGCTGCGTGGCCGGGTCGCGTCTGTTCGTGCAGAAGTCCATTTACGGGCGTTTCATGCAGGCGCTGGTGGAGCGCACGCGGCAGGTCCGCGTCGGCCTGCCCGACGATTCAGCCACGCAGATGGGGCCGCTGGTCTCGCGCGCGCATCGGGACAAGGTGGCGGGCTATGTGGACATCGGCCGTGCAGAGGGCGGGAAAGTTCTGGTGGGAGGTGCGGCGCCCACGCAGGCCGAACTGGCCAACGGATGGTTCTACCTGCCGACCGTGATCGATGGGTTGGGCAATGGCGCCCGCGTGTGCCAGGAAGAAATCTTTGGACCGGTGCTGGTGGCGCTGCCGTTCGAGGACGAAGACGATGTGGTCCAGCAGGCCAACGACACCGCGTTCGGACTGGCCGCGGGCATGTGGACCGGCGACTACGCCCGCGCGTGGCGCGTGGCGCGTGAGATCGAGGCCGGCTCCATCTGGATCAACACCTACAAGCAATCGCATATCGCGACCCCGTTCGGCGGCTTCAAGGCCAGCGGCATCGGGCGCGAGAAAGGCCTGCACGGCCTGCGCCTCTACAGCCAGGTCAAGAGCCTGTACTGGGGCATGCACGACAAACCGATGGGACTTTGAGCAAACATGACGACTGAAAAGAAACAAGGCGCGGCGCTGTCCCTGGCCGACGCGCGCATCCTGATTGCCGGTGCGGCCAGCCTGGTGGGATCGCACACGGCCGATGCGCTGCTGGCGGCCGGCGTCAAGGAGGTCATCCTGCTGGATAACTTCGCGTTCGGCACGCCTGAGGCGATCGCACATCTGCAGGACAATCCCCGCGTGAAAGTGGTGCGCGGCGACCTGATGCGCCTGCCCGATCTGCTGACCGCCACCGAGGGCGTGGACGGCGTGCTGCACCTTGCCGCCTACATGACGCTGGGTTTTGCCCAGACGCCCTGGCAGGCCGTGGACGTGAACATCCGTGGCGCGCAGAACATGCTGGAGGCCTGCCGCGCCAACAAGGTGAAGAAGATCGTCTTCGCCTCGTCCAATGCCGTGTATGGCTATGGCACCGGCATTGCGGGCGCGCTGGTCGAGAACGGTCCCTTCCATTCGGTGGGCGCGCCTCCCGCGGCCATCCTGTATGGCGCGTCCAAGATCATGGGCGAGCAGCTATGCCGCCAGTACTACCAGAAGGCCGGGCTGGACTACGTGGTGCTGCGCTACTCCACGGTCTACGGCGAACGGCAGCATTACCGCGCCGCCAACTCCCTGTACATCATGGAAACCTACGACCGTGTGCGCAAGGGCGAGCGGCCCGTGCTGCCGGGCGACGGCACGGACACCAAGCATTTCGTGCACGTCTCGGACGTGGCGCGCGCCAATGTGGCCGCCTTTGAAAGCGCCGCCACCGATGTCGCGGTGAATGTGTCGGGGCCCGCGCCCATCACCACCGGTGAACTGGTGCGGCTGGTGCTGGACTACTGCAAGAGTGACCTTCAGCCTGAAATCAAGCCGGATCCGCCCGGCACGGTGCGCCTGACGTCGGGCGGCGCCTTCCACATCCCGCATGACCTGGCTGGCCAACATATCGGCTGGCAGCCCCGGGTCGGCATGGCGGAGGGCGTGAATCGGCTGCTGGCCTGGCGCGAGGCGCAGGAGGGCGTGCAGACGCCGTAAGGAGGAATGCGCTCACGGCGCCATAGAGCGCCGGGGCGGGCAGTACGTACTTCAGTAGTCACGATAACGACATCCACAGGAGACAGGACAATGAAGTTGCGCAATTGCATTGCCGGCGTGGCCATCGGCATGGGGCTGGCGTTGGGTGGGGCCGCGGCGCAGGCAGCGGGCTACCCCGACAAGCCCGTGACGCTGGTGGTGCCGTACCCAGCCGGCGGCGCCACGGACGTCATCGCGCGCCTGATCGCGGAGAAGCTGCCGGCCGCATGGGGGCAGCAGGTCATCGTCAACAACCGGCCAGGCGCGGGCACCACGGTGGCCGCCGAGCAGGTGGCGCGTTCGCCCGGCGACGGCTACACGCTCTACATGACGACGGCCGCCCACACCATCAGCGCCAGCCTGTACAAGAAGCTTAACTACGATCCCTTGAAGGATTTCGCGCCGCTGACGCTCACGTCCACGATTCCGCTGGTGCTCGTGACCTCGCCCTCGCTGCCGGTCAAGACCCTGGACGATCTGATCAAGTACGGCAAGGCCGCGCCGCAGGGGTTGAGCCTGGCGTCCACCGGCAACGGCACGCCGCAGCACCTGACGGGCGAACTGTTCAAGGCCAGGACGGGAATCAAGCTGGTCCATGTGCCGTACCGCGGCGATGCGCCGATGCTGACCGACCTGATAGGCGGACAGGTGCAGATGGCCTTCGTCACGTTGTCGGCCGCGTTGCCCCACATCCAGTCGGGCAAGCTCAATGCCATCGCGTTGGCGCATCCGCGCCGTGTCGAGGCCATCGCGCAGGTCCCGACGATGGCCGAGGCGGGCATGAAGAACTTCGAAGCCGCGACCTGGTTTGGCCTTTTCGCGCCGGCCAGCATGCCGGACGCCCTGCGCGAGAAGATCTACCAGGATGTCGCCCGCGTCGTGGCTACGCCTGAAATGACCAAGAGGCTGCAGGAGATGGGCGGCGATGTGAACAACAGCTCGCCTCAGCAGTTCCAGGCCTTCATCAACGACGAGGCGAAGCGGTGGGCCGAGGGCGTCAAGCTCTCCGGCGCACAGATCGACTGAGCGGCCGCACGGTCGATACCGACGGGAGAACCTACTGAATGAGCGACAACGATCAAGAACTGCTGGCGCGCTGCGCCGCCATCGGCACCAGCACCTGGGCCGATGCGATGGATACGCTGGGCATTGCCGGCGTGGTGCAAGGCATTGAGCGCCGGGGCGGGCAAGGCCGTATCGCTGGCTTTGCCGTCACCGCGCGCCACGTCTGGGGCGGCCTGGGAGACTTCGACCGCGCCGATTTCGCGGTGGGGCGCCTGGTGGCCGCCACAGGTCCCGGGCGCGTGCTGATGGTGGACGCCGGCGGGACCTGCATTTCCACCTTTGGCGGCATTGCCTCGTTGGCCGCCTCGCGGCGCCAGGCAACCGCTGTCGTCATCGATGGCGCCTGCCGCGACGTCGATGAAATCCGTGCGACGGGACTGTGGCTGGCGAGCCGCCATGTCACTCCGTTGACCGGCAAGACACGCCTGCGCCTGCAGGCCATGGGCGAAACCGTCACCATCGGCGGCGTGCAGGTCGCCGAGGGCGATCTTGTCGTTGGCGACGACACCGGGCTCATCGCCGTGCCGCGCGCGCGGTTGCAGGATGTGCTGGCGGCGGCAAAGCACGCGCTGGAGGTGGATGAGCGGGTGGAGCGCGGCATTCGGGACGGCCTGTCTTTCGCTGAGGCCGCAGCCGCGGCCAACTACATTCCCGCCAGCGCGGGAGGCCGTGCGTGACTGCCCGCTACGAGGTGGTGCAGGTCGCATCGCTGGGCGCCGCGTTCGATGCGCGCCTGGCCGCCCATTACCGCGTCCTGCAGGCCTGGCGGGAACCGCGTGGCCTGGCAGCGTTTGGCGAAGAATTGGCGGGGCCGCGGGTCGCGGTGACGTCTGTCCGGCATGGGTTCACGCAGCCGATGTTCGACGCGTTGCCGAATTTGCAGGCCGTGTGCAGCTGGGGGGTGGGTTACGACACCCTGGACTTGCGCGCCGCCGCCAACCGTCGCATCGGGATCAGCGTCACTCCCGACGTGCTGGACGACTGCGTCGCCGATCTGGCGTGGGCGCTGATGCTTTCGGCGGCCCGGCGTACCGCCGTGGGCGACCGCTACGTGAAGACGGGCCAGTGGCGCGCCATTGGGCAATTTCCGGTTGCGACCCGGGTATCGGGCAAGCGGCTTGGCATCCTGGGACTTGGCCGCATCGGTGAAGCGATCGCCCGCCGGGGCGCGGGCTTCGACATGCAGGTGCGCTATCACAATCGAAGCCCCAGGCCGCAGTCGCCATACCCCTATGAAGCATCACTGGTGGACCTGGCCGCGTGGGCCGACTTTCTGGTGGTGGCTTGCGTGGGCGGGGCCGCCACGCGGCATCTGGTCGATGCGCCCGTCATTCGCGCGCTGGGCCCGCGGGGGATTCTGGTCAACATCGCGCGCGGCAGCGTCGTGGACCAGGCGGCGGCGCTGGCTGCGTTGCGCTCGGGCGAGCTGGGCGGTGCCGGCCTGGATGTGCTTGAGCAGGAGCCCACCGATGCCGCCGATTTTGCCGATCTGGACCAGGTTTCCCTGATGCCGCATGCGGGCAGCGCCACGCACGAGACGCGGGCCGCGATGGCAGATCTGGTTTTCGATAATGTTGCAGCGTTCCTGCGCAGCGGCGCGCTGCTCACGCCGATCGCCGACCGGGAGATGCAGGCATGACCCCGGCTGCGCTGCGGGCGGCGTTGACTGCCTGCCTGGGCGAGGCGAACGTGCTGACGGGCGCGGATGCCCAGCCCTATTTAACCGATTGGCGCCAGGCCGTGACGGGCCGGGCCATGGCGGTGTTGCGGCCGGGCGATACCGGCGAAGTCGCGCAAGTCGTGCGTCTGTGCGCGGCAGCCGGGGTCCCGATCGTCCCGCAAGGCGGCAACACCGGACAGGTGGCGGCCGCCACGCCGGACGTCAGCGGTTCTGCCGTGGTGCTGTCGCTGGCGCGCATGAACCGGGTGCGCGCCCTGGATCTGGACAACGACACCATCACGGTTGAAGCGGGTTGTGTGCTGCAGTCGGTGCAGGCGTCTGCGCGCCAGGCGGGCCGGCTCTTTCCGCTATCGCTGGGGGCGCAAGGAAGCTGCACCATTGGCGGCAATCTGGCCACCAACGCTGGCGGAACGCAGGTGCTGCGTTACGGGAACGCGCGCGAGCTTGCGCTGGGACTGGAGGTCGTCACCCCGCAGGGCGAAATCTGGCATGGCCTGCGCGGCCTGCGCAAGGACAACACGGGCTACGACTTGCGTGATCTGTACATCGGCAGCGAGGGCACGTTGGGCATCATCACCGCGGCGGTGCTCAAGGTGTTTCCGTTGCCGGTCGCGCAGCGAACCGCGCTGATCGCGGTCGCCAGCCTTGAGCAGGCCCTGCAACTGCTGCAACGCGCACGCGCGGGCTTCGGCGCCGGACTGACCGCATTTGAAGTGATGTCGGCGGCGTGCCTGCGTGACGTGGTCCAGGCTTTCCCGCAGCAGCGCCTGCCATTCGCCGATCTGCCCGCGGACGCATGGTGCGCGCTGCTGGAGCTATCGGACAGCGAGGACGAAACGCACGCGCAGACGCGGCTGGAAGCCGTGCTGGCGGCCGCGCTGGAGGCCGGCGAGGCGCTGGATGCGGCAGTGTCGGTGTCCGGCTCGCAAAGCGCCGCATTCTGGCACCTGCGCGAGAGCATCACCCTGGCACTGGCCAAGGCCCGCGCGTGCGTCAAACATGACATCTCGCTGCCCGCCTCACGCATCCCTGCCTTTGTGCGGGCCACCGACCACGCCTTGGCCACGGCGTTTCCCGGCGTGCGCATGCGCGTGTTCGGCCATCTGGGCGACGGCAATCTGCATTACAACCTGCTGCCGCCGCAGGGCGTGCCGGAACCGGCGATCCAGCGGCTCGTCCACGACCGCGTGCACGAGGCCGGCGGGTCTATCAGCGCCGAGCAGGGGATCGGCCAACGCCGGGTGCTCGACCTGGAGCGATACAAGAGTCCGGTGGAACTGGACCTGATGCAACGCATCAAGCAAGCCCTGGACCCGCAAGGGCTGATGAATCCCGGCAAGGTGCTGTCCGCCTCGGCAGATCGCGCCTTGGCGTAGCGCGCCACGATGGCGCGCGCCATTTCAATGACGGCCTTCCGGCCCAATGACATAACGACTGGAGACAAGAAAATGTTGCTGATGAGCAAGACCCTCGTGCGCGCCGCGCTGTCCGTTGCCGGCCTTTGCGCCGCTTTGCCGGCTTGGGCCTGGCCTGACCGGCCGATCGAACTGGTGGTCGGGTTTGCGCCCGGCGGCGGCACCGACCTGACGGCCCGGGCATTGGCCGTCTTCCTGGAAAAGGAACTGGGCACGACCGTCGTTGTTCAGAACAAGCCGGGCGCGTCCAGCGCGATCGCCCTGTCCTACGTGGCGCGCGCCAAGCCGGACGGCTACACGCTGGCGATGACGAACATGCCGGGGCTGGTGTCGCTGCCGATCGAGCGTCAGGCGGGCTTTACCGGCGATGACTTCACGTACCTGGCCAACCTGGTCCGCGACCCCAGCGCGTTCAGCGTGGCCAGCGACAGTCCGTACAAGACCTTGCAGGCGTTGATCGCCGCCGCCAAGGAACGGCCGGATGCGGTGAGTTATGGATCGACGGGCGTGGGCACCGACGATCATCTGGCGCTGGTGTTGTTCCAGGTGCAGACGGGCACCAAGCTCAATCACGTTCCGTATAACGGCGCGGGCCCATTGCGCAGTTCGGTGCTGGGGGGGCATACCGTCATTGGCGGCCTGAATCTGGGCGAGGTCATGCCCTACAACGGCAAGAATATGCGGGTGTTGGCGCAGGCGAGCGAAAAGCGGTCGCCGCTGGGCCCTGATGTGCCAACGTTCAAGGAATTGGGCGTGAACCTGGTGTTTGCCTCGGAACGCGGCATCGTCGGGCCCAAGGGCCTGCCGGCCGACGTGTCGGAAAAACTGCGGCAGGCGCTGGGCAAGGTGGCGGCCAATCCGGCGTTCCAGACCCAGATGAAGCAGCAGTTCACGGAAATGGACTACGTGGACGGGCCGCAGTGGCAGGAGCGCCTGAAGGGCGACGATGCGCGCCTGCGGCAGATCTGGGCCCAGACGCCCTGGGTGGAGTAGCCTGCGCGATTACGCCAGCGGCAAGGTCAGCACGCCTTGCGGGGCCGGGCGCATCATGACTCGCCGATACCACGCCGATAGCGCAGGGGTATCGGGCCGTTCAATCGGCATGGCGAGCCATCGATGCGCGGCCGCGACCAGCGCGATGTCGCCCATCGTGAGATGACGGCCCACGATGAACTCGCGGCCTTGCAGGGCCTGGTCCAGGATCAGGGCGCGCGCGTTCGAGCGCTGGACGGATTTCTCGATGGCGGCCTTGTCGCGCTTGTCTTCGGGCGTGCGGATCAGGCCCAGAAATGCCGGCACCATGGCCGGCTGCCATTCGGTCGCCTGCCAGTCCATCCAGCGGTCCGCATCGGCGCGCAGGCAGACATCCTCGGGCCACAGCGTGCCCACGCCGTAGCGTGCCGCCAGGTAGCGCACGATGGCATTGGACTCCCAAAGGATGAAGCCGCCGTCGTCGATGACCGGCACCAGGCGATTGGGATTGAGCTTTGCCGCGTACTCGTCGGTGTCGACCACGCCGTGGGGGCCGCCTGCCTGGACAAAGGTGTGCGGCAGCGCCAGCTCGCGTACGGCCAGCATTACTTTTTGAACGTTGACGGATGTCAGGCGTCCCCAGATCTTCAACATAGCCAATCCTTTCAAGGGTCAGGGCGGCGGCAGGTGCCGCCGCGCAAAGCCGCTGTCGCGCCCGAAGCGCGTCCAGTCGAATGCCGGCCCGGGGTCGGTCTTGCGCCCCGGGGCGATATGTTCGTGTCCCTGGGCGGCCACCAGGGGATAGCGCGCGCGCAGCGTGTGGGTCAGCTTGCGCAGCGACGCGTATTGCTCGTCAGTGTAGGGCAGCGTGTCCGTGCCTTCCAGTTCAATGCCGAGGGAAAAATCGTTGCAGCGCTCGCGTCCTGCAAAGCGCGACACGCCGGCGTGCCAGGCGCGCCGGTCCGTGGAGACGAATTGCATGATGCCGCCGTCGCGGCGAATGAAAAAGTGCGCGGACACGCGCAGCCCGCGCAGGCGTTCCAGCCAGGGATGCGAGCCGTAGTCGAGCGTGTTCAGGAACAGGCCCGCGACTTCGGGGCCGCCGAACTTGCCCGGCGGCAGGCTGATGTTGTGCAGGACCAGCAGCGAGACCTGCGCGCCCGCGGGGCGCGTGTCGCAGTTGGGCGAGCGCAAGAGGGAAACGCCCGGAGCCGGCGCCAGCCAGCCATGTCGATCCAGGAGCAAAGGCATAGGGAGGGAGCGAGTGAGGATTCCGGCACCCATTATGCCGTGGGCCCGCCGATTGCCCTATCCGGCCACTTGGCCCGCCCAGAGGACTGGGGATCAGCGCTTGGCCGGGCCTAGGCGCGCGTGGTCGGCGCTGCACCAGGTCTGGCCGTTCTGCAGCAAGGCCTCGGAGCGGGGCAGATGGATGCCGCAATGGGCACAGCGCACCATGGATTCCAGGGTCGGCGGGGCCGCGTCGGCCTGCGCCTTTTTCTTCGGGCCGGCCTGCCGCTGGGCGGCCATGCGGCCGGCGACGCGGGCAACAAACAGGACCAGGATGATCAGAACGATCCAGAAAAGCAACTTGCCCACGTCAGCCTCGATGCAGAATCATTTCCAGCACGAACCGGCTGCCGGTGTAGGCCAGAATCAAAAAACCGAAACCCGTCAGGGTCCAGCGCAGGGCGACGCGGCCGCGCCAGCCCCAGATGTGCCGCCCGGCCAGCAGCACCCCGAAGGTCAGCCAGGACAGCAGCGTGAAAACGGTCTTGTGGTCGAACGGGAGGATCTTGCCGGTCAGCTTCATGGAGGCGATCGAGCCTGACCCCACCGCCAGCGTCAGTACGACGAACCCGATCCAGATGATGCGGAAAAGCAGTTGCTCCTGCACCAGCAGCGGCGGCTGTGAATCGAGCACGCGCCCGATGATGCTGCGCTCGGCCGGCGCGTCCAGGGGACGGTGCAGGTGGCGGTCCAGGAGCGCCATCATCATTGCGTGCAGGGCCGCGATGGTGATGAGCCCGTAGGCCGCCAGGGCGATCAGGAGGTGCACGCGCAGCCAGGCGTCGTTGGCATGCGGCACGAATTGCCCTTGCGGGAAGATGGCGGCAAGCCCGCTGGCGATGGCGGCCGCGGGCAGCAGCAGCAACTGCAGGCCGTCGATGCGCACGAGCAGGCTTTCCACCCAGAACACCACCATGCCCAGCCAGACGGCGGCGGACAGGGCAAGCGCCCATCCAATGAACAGATGCTGGGCGCCCAGCATCGATTGTTGCAGCCCGATTCCATGGAGAACCAGGGCGCCCAGCAGGCACAGACGGGCAATTTTGCCGGTCTGTTCCACTTCCTTGGCGCCGGCCAGGCGGATCCAGAGCGACCCCCCGAGCACTGCGTACGCCAAGGCAGCCGCTGTGTGAAATACAATGCCTAGTGACATAGAAACCGTTGTCTGGATGGGGCCTTTGGGATGCACGTCACCCTAAAGCGCAGAATCCGCGCCTGCGGCCACCGTTCAATCGACTAGTTTAAGCGGAAACGCCTCTCATGCTCGATAACCTAACTCAACGCCTGTCGCGTGTCGTCAAGACGCTGCGCGGGGAAGCCCGCCTTACCGAGGCCAACACGCAGGAGATGCTGCGCGAAGTGCGCATGGCGCTGCTGGAAGCCGACGTCGCGCTGCCGGTCGTTCGCGACTTTGTCGCGCGGGTGAAGGAAAAGGCGCTGGGCGAAGAAGTCGCCGGCAGCCTCAGCCCGGGCCAAGCGCTGGTCGGCGTCGTCCACAAGGAACTGACCGCCCTCATGGGCGGCGACCTGGGCGCCGACGCCAACGAACTGTCGCTGGCCGTCCAGCCGCCCGCCGTGATCCTGATGGCGGGCCTGCAGGGCGCCGGCAAGACCACCACCACCGGCAAGCTGGCGCGCTGGCTCAGCGAAGGGCAGCACACGCAGCACGGCCGCAAGACCGGCAAGAAGAAGGTACTGGTGGTGTCCGCCGACGTGTACCGTCCGGCCGCTATCGACCAGTTGAAGAGCGTGGCCGCGCAGGTCGGTGTGGATTTCCTGCCGTCCGATCCCAGCCAGAAGCCCGAAGACATCGCGCGCGGCGCGGTTGATCACGCCCGCCGCCATCATTACGACGTGCTGATCCTGGACACGGCCGGCCGCCTGGGCATCGACGAGGCCATGATGCGCGAGATCCGCGCGCTGCATGACCTGGTCAAGCCGGTGGAAACGCTGTTCGTGGTGGACGCGATGCAGGGCCAGGATGCGGTCAACACCGCGCGCGCCTTTGCCGACGCGCTGCCCCTGACCGGCGTCGTCCTGACCAAGCTGGACGGCGACGCCCGCGGCGGCGCGGCCCTGTCGGTGCGGCACGTCACCGGCAAGCCGCTCAAGTTTGTCGGCGTGTCGGAAAAGCTGGATGGCCTCGAGCCGTTCTACCCCGACCGCATGGCGCAGCGCGTGCTGGGCATGGGCGACATCGTCTCGCTCGTGGAGCAGGCGCAGAAGAACATCGACATCGCCGAAGCGCAGAAGCTTGCGTCCAAGATCAAGTCGGGCAACAAGTTCGACCTGAACGACTTCCGCGACCAGCTCGGCCAGGTCAAGAAGCTGGGCGACATGGGCTCGCTGCTTGAAAAGCTGCCGGCTCAGTTCCAGCAGGCCGCCGGTCAGTTGCAGGGCGGCCAGGCGGAAAAGCAGCTTCGCCGCACTGAAGGCATCCTGAATTCCATGACGGCCGCCGAACGCGCCAAGCCCGAACTGATCAAGGCCTCGCGCAAGCGCCGCATCGCCGCCGGCTCCGGCGTGCCGGTTCAAGAGGTCAACCGGCTGCTGGCTCAGTTCGAGCAGATGCAGGGCATGATGAAGCAGATGAAAAAGGGCGGCATGGCCAAGATGATGCGCGCCATGGGCGGCATGAAGGGGCTGGGCCGCTTCGGGATGAAGTAAGAGGCCTCACGCCGCTCTCGCTTCGCTCGCTTGCAGCCCCCGAAAGGGCTGCCCCGCTCTGCTACGAGGCCAGGTGTCAGACACCCGTGGGGCAGGCTTTTGGCGCGTGCGGGTGTCGCTGGGGTGTCAGACACCTTCAGACCGTCAGCCAAAAAAATGGCCAGACATTGCGTCTGGCCAAGCAATCGCGGCAGGCAGGGGGCGCCGCACCGCGACACAAGCCGGAGAACGCATGGGTGTCCTCCGGATTGTTTGAATTCAGTGCCGCTTACGACAGCGGCGGAATGCGCAGCACCTGGCCCGGGTAGATCTTGTCGGGGCTGGTGAGCATGGGCTTGTTGGCTTCGAAGATCAGGGTGTTCTTGGCGCCCTGGCCCTTGCCGTATTGCGCTTCGGCGATCTTCCACAGGTTGTCGCCCTTTTGCACGGTGTACATCTTGGCTTCCGGCGTGGCCTGCTTGACCTGCAGCTGGTTGTCCACCGCGGCCACGCCAACCGTGTTGCCCAGCGCCAGTGAAATCTTCTCGGCGTCTTCCGTGCTCAACGCCTGACCCGCGACCGTGACCTTGTCGCCGTCCACCGTGATTTGCAGGCCATCCGCGTTCAGGCCGTGCTTATCCAGCTCTTTCTTCAATTCCTCTGCCGTCGCGGCCTTGGCCTCGCTGGCGCCGAAGAGTTTTTCTCCAACGTCCTTGATGAAATTGAGCAGACCCATAGCGTTTCCTTTATCGATATTGCGGTGAGAAAACCTGTGCTCTCGAAGGCGCCTGTCCGGTTGAAGGCGGCGCGATAGAAACGATTATGACTCGCACATTTGCCCTACGACGAGGGGTTGTGGTGTAACAGGTTGCTAGCCTCTTGCCAGACTACGCAACAATGCTGGCACCTTCGCAGGACGTTTGTATCCGGGGGCGTAAGCCCCCTCGTGCGTGGGGCGGCATGCAAAAAGGCCGCTGGGTTTCAGCGGCCTTAAAGGGGGTGTCGCGATGCGGCGCCGGAGCGCTGCGGTGACCGTAGTTCAGCCGCCGCCCACCGCGACCACGATCTCGATCTGGTCGCCGTCCGACAGCGCCGTCTGCGCGTGCTGGCTCTTGGGCACGATTTCGCCGTTGCGTTCGACGGCCACGCGCTTGCCCGCATAGCCCAGCGTTTCGAGCAATTCGTTGACCGTGGTGTCCAGCGGGAACTCGCGGGCGTCTCCGTTCAGGGTGATGTGCATGTCAGGGCTCCTCACTGTTTGGCGTAGGCGTCGGTGGCGGCGATCAGGCGCGCCAGCGTGCCGGGTTCGTCGAAGGCGTGGCCGGCATCGGGCACCAGGTGAAACTGCGCTTCCGGCCATGCGCGGTGCAGGTCCCACGCGGTGCGCGCGGGCGTGCAGACGTCGTAGCGGCCCTGCACGATGGTGCCGGGGATGCCGCGCAGCTTCTGCGCGTCGCGGATCAACTGGCCTTCTTCCATGAAGCCGGCGTTGAAGAAATAGTGGTTCTCGATGCGCGCAAAGGCCAGCGCGGCGCGGTCCGCGGCGTGGCTTTGCTGATGGCGCGGGCTGGGCAGCAGCGTGATGGTGCTGTCTTCCCATTTGCTCCAGGCCTTGGCGGCGCGCAGTTGCTCGGCGGGGTCGTTGCCCGTCAGGCGCTTGTGGTACGCGGTGACCAGGTCGCCGCGTTCGGCCTCGGGGATCGGCGCCAGGTATTCTTCCCAGCGGTCCGGAAACAGCCACGATGCGCCTTCCTGGTAGAACCATTGGATCTCGGCGCGGCGCAGGCCGAAGATGCCGCGCAGCACCAGTTCGCTGGTGTGTGCCGGGTGCGTCTCGGAATAGGCCAGCGCCAGCGTCGACCCCCAGGATCCGCCAAACACCAGCCACTTCTCGGCGCCCATGACTTCGGTGCGCAGTCGCTCGATGTCGGCGACCAGATGCCACGTGGTGTTGTTGTCCAGGCTGGCGTGCGGATGCGATCGACCGCAGCCGCGCTGATCAAACAGCAGCACGTTGTAGCGTTGCGGATCGAACAACTGCCGATGCACGGGCGAGCAGCCGCTGCCGGGCCCGCCATGCAGGAAGACGGCGGGCTTGCCGTTGGGGTTGCCGCACATTTCCCAATAGATCTGGTGACCGTCTCCGGTATCCAGCATGCCTTGACGGTAGGGTTCGATCGGCGGATAGAGCATCAGGCGACTCGCTTGAAGATCAGGTCCCAGACGCCGTGGCCCAGGCGCAGGCCGCGTGTCTCGAATTTGGTGAGGGGGCGGTAATCGGGGCGCGGCGCGTAGCCGTCGACGGTGTTCTTGAGGAGCGGCTCGCCGCTCAGCACTTCGAGCATCTGCACCGCGTAGTCTTCCCAATCGGTGGCGCAGTGGATGTAGCCGCCGGGCGCAATGCGGCTGGCCAGCAGCGAGATGAAGGCCGGCTGGATCAGGCGGCGCTTGTGATGGCGCTTCTTGGGCCACGGGTCCGGAAAGTAGATGTGCACGCCGGCCAGGGAATCGGGGGCGATCATGTCGCGCACCACTTCGACGGCATCGTGCTGGATGATGCGCAGATTCTGAATGCTGGAGTCTTCGATGCGGCGCAGCAGCGATCCGACGCCGGCGTTGAACACTTCCACGCCCAGGAAGTTGTCGCCAGGCCGGGCCAGCGCGATCTTCTCGGTGGTTTCGCCCATGCCGAAGCCGATCTCCAGCACCGTCGGGGCCTGCCGTCCGAAGGCGGCGGCCGGATCCAGGCGGCGGGGGGCATAGGGGAGGGACCATTGGCCCATCAGGCGTTCCAGCGCAGCGAGCTGGCCCTGGGTGATGTGGCCGCGGCGATGGACGAAGCTGCGGATGTGCGCGGCGCCGGGACTGTTGGGCGCATACGCGGCGCTGGTCAGCGCGGCCTGGGTTTCCGGGGAAACGGGGGCGGGCGCGGCGTCGGCGGCGGGCGTGGCGGGCGCGTCTGCGGGGAGGTCCGCAGGGGTGTTCGTGGAGCTGTTGGTGGGGTTGTTCGTATTCATAGGCGGGATTGTAGTGGCAGGTCTGCCCGCGCGGAGCCGGTCATAGGGACGAAAACAGGGACACATTTATGCCGGACGGCTGCGGCTATAGTTTCAGCCCGGTTTCCCTGCGCCGCAGTCCTTTGTCATGAACTTTGCCCGGATCGACCTCGTCACGCTTGCCCTGTTTGTTTCTGTTGCGCGCCAGGGAAGCATCTCGGCCGGCGCGCGCCAGTCGCATCTGGCAGTAGGCGCGGCCAGCAAGCGGATTTCCGACCTGGAAGCCGCGCTGGGGTCGCCCCTGCTGTTTCGCAATGCCGCCGGCGTGGAGTTGACCGACGCCGGACAGGCGTGCCTGGTGCACGCGCTGCGGGTGCTGCAGGAAGTCGAGCAGATGGCCGGCGCGCTGTCCGACTTTGCGCAGGGCGTGCGAGGCCAGGTGCGCATTGCCGCCAACACCTCGTCGCTGACACAGTTCCTGCCCGAGGACCTGGCCGCCTTCATGGACGAGCATCCTGCCGTGCGCATCGACCTGGAAGAGCAGAACAGCAGCGACATCGTCACCGCCGTGCTGGAGAACCGCGCGGACATCGGCGTCTTTGCCGACCGCACGCTGGCAGACGGTCTTGCCACCTTCCCGTATCGCCTGGACGAGTTGGTGCTGATCGTGCCGCAGCGCCATCCGTTGGCCGCGGAGCCGCAGGTCGCCTTCGCGGACACGCTGGCCTACGACTACGTCGGCCTGCCGCCCGCGACGTCGCTGGCGACCCGGCTGTCGGAAGAAAGCGGCCGGATGGGCCGGGCGATGCGGCTGCGCATCCAGGTGCGCAGTTTTGACGCCATTTGCCGCATGGTCGCGGCCACGCGTGGCGTGGGCATCCTGCCGCGCATCGCCGCCGAGCCGCACGCGCGGTCCATGCCGATCCGGCTGATTCCGCTGACCGACGAGTGGGCGCGCCGCTGGCTGCTTCTGGGCGTGCGCGACGCCGACACCCTGACCGTGGCCGCGCGGCTGCTGCTGGCCCACCTGCGCGGCGAGGGCTGAGGGTTAGCCCGGGGTTTCTCGTTCCGGGAATGCCCCTTTCCCCGATTGTCCATTCCGCATCGCGCCGCTTTGCGCGCACACTGCCTTCCATCACTACCGTAAGACGCGCCTGGGAGGCGATATGGCAGGGCAGATTCTTGCCGGCATTCGTGTGCTGGAACTGGGACAACTCATCGCGGGGCCTTTCGCGGCCAAGACGCTGGCGGATTTTGGCGCGCAGGTCATCAAGATCGAACCGCCGGGCCAGGGCGATCCGCTGCGCAAGTGGCGTCTGCTGCACGAGGGCACCTCGGTGTGGTGGGAGGCGCAGTCGCGCAACAAGCAGTCGGTCTGCGTCGACCTGCGGCAGCAGGAAGGCCAGGACATCGTGCGCATGCTGGCGCGCGAGGCCGATGTACTGATTGAAAACTTCCGCCCCGGCACGCTGGAAAAATGGGGCTTGTCGTGGGAAGCCCTGCACGAACTGAATCCCCGCCTGATCATGTTGCGCATCTCGGGCTACGGCCAGACCGGTCCCAAGGCGCGCGAACCGGGCTTCGCCGCGATCGGCGAAGCCATGGCGGGCCTGCGCTACCTGAACGGTGAGCCGGGCCGGGCGCCGGTGCGCGCCGGCCTGTCGCTGGGCGACACCATCGCCGGCCTGCATGGCGCGCTGGGCGTGATGCTGGCGCTGTATCAACGCGATGCGCGCGGTGGCGTGGGGCAGGTGATCGACACCGCGCTGTACGAAAGCCTGTTCAACCTGAGCGAGAGCCTGCTGCCCGAGTATTCGGTGTTCGGCGCGGTGCGTGAGCCCGCCGGCGCGTCGCTGCCCGGCATCGCGCCGTCCAACGCCTACCCGTGCCAGGACGGCTACGTGCTCATCGCGGGCAACGGCGACGCCATCTACACCAGGCTGATGGCCCGCATCGGCCGCGACGACCTGGGACAGGACCCGGCGCTGGCGCACAACGACGGCCGCGCGCGCCGTGTGGAAGAGATCGACGCCGCCATCGGCGCGTGGACGCAGGAACGGCAGATCGATGACGTGCTGGCCGCGATGCTGGAAGCCGGCGTGCCCGCTGGCCGCATCTATTCCGTTGCCGACATTGCCAAGGATCCGCACTACCGCGCCCGCAACGCCATCACCTCGATGGAATCCGCGGCGGGCGTGCAGGTGGAAATGCCCGCCGTCTTCCCGTACCTGTCGTCCAACCCAGGGGCGGTGCGCGAACGCGCGCCGACGCTGGGCGAACACACCGACACGGTGCTGGCGTCGGCGGGCCTGACCGAAGAACAGCGTGCCGCGTTGCGCGCCAAGGGAGTGATTGCATGAACCACGGACCCGCCCGCATCGAGATCAACGAGGTCGGGCCGCGCGACGGCCTGCAGATCGAGAAGACCCTGGTGTCCACGGACGACAAGGTCGCCTTCGTGGACGCGCTGTCCGACTGCGGCTTTGCCCGCATCGAGGTCACCAGCTTCACGTCCCCCAAAGCCATTCCCGCGCTGGCCGACGCCGTCGACGTCATGCGCCGCATCCGCCGCCGTCCCGGCGTGATCTATACCGCGCTGGTCCCGAACGTGCGCGGGCTGGAACGCGCGCTGGAGGCCGGCACCGACGAGATGAACCTCGTCATGTCGTGCAGCGAGACGCACAACCGCGCCAACCTGCGCATGACGCGCGACCAGTCGTTTGCCGAGCTGTCGCACGTTCTGGCTGCCGCCGCAAAGGCCGGCGCGCCGTGCAACGTGTCGTTGTCGACCGCGTTCGGCTGTCCGTTCGACGGCGACGTGCCCGCGGACACGGTGCTGGATCTGGCGGCGCGTCTGGTCGATGCGGGCACTGCCGGCATCACGCTGTGCGACACGACGGGCATGGCGTTTCCGACCCAAGTGGCCGCGTTGTGCGAACAGGCGGCTGCGCGCCTGCCATCCACCGCGCTGACCGTACACCTGCACAACACGCGCGGCATGGCGTTGGCCAACGCCATCGCGGCCTGGCAGACCGGCATCACCCGCTTTGACGCCGCAGCGGGCGGCCTGGGCGGATGTCCTTACGCGCCGGGCGCCAGCGGCAACGTCAACACCGAAGAGCTGGTCCACATGTTTGCTTGCATGGACGTGGAGACCGGCGTGTCGCTGGAGCCGCTGCTGGCCATCGTGCGAAGCCTGCCCGGTTTGGTCCAGCGCGATCTGTCCAACGCATTGCTGCAGGCGGGGCCGAGGCTGGCCTTGCATGCGCCGCCCGCGTGGCTGGCCGAACGGTTTCCGGCCGACGCCTGATTGATCTGTCTTTTCCAAGCTGTACCTGCCGTACCCGAACCACCCACAGATAAAACAATACCCAGGAGACAACGCATGGCCTCTTTCCGCCTGCCCACCGCACTGCGCGTCAGCGCCGCCTTCGCCCTGATCACCGCCGCCGGCGCCGCCAGCGCGCAGGCCGATTTCCCCAACCGTCCCGTCACGCTGATCGTGTCTGCCGCGCCCGGCGGCACCACCGACATCGCCGCCCGCCTGATTGCGCAGCCCTTGGGCGCGGCGCTGGGCCAGAGCGTCGTCGTCGAGAACAAGCCCGGCGCCTCTGGCGGCATCGCTGCGCAGGCCGTGGCGCGCGCCAAGCCGGACGGCTACACGCTGCTGCTGCAGTACTCGGGCTTTCAGGTCATCACGCCGCACGTGACGCCCGCCGCCGGCTGGGACCCCATCAAGGACTTTGCCCCGGTCGCCAACGTGCTGTCCGCGCCGCAAGTCGTGGTCGTGCGTCCCGATCTGCCCATCAAGTCCCTGAAGGAACTGGTCGCGTACGCCAAGGCCAACCCGGGCAAGCTGAACTACGCGTCCTCGGGCAACGGTTCGCTGCAGCAGGTCGCCACGGAACTGCTCAACCAGATGGCCGGCACGCAGATCACGCACATCCCGTACAAGGGCACCGGCCCCGCGCTGAATGACTTGCTGGGCGGCGCTGTCGACATGACGATCACCACGCCGCCGCCGCTGCTGGGCCAGATCGCCGCAGGCAAGCTGCGCGCGCTGGCGGTCACGGGCAATGCCCGCTTGCCGTCGCTGCCCGACGTGCCCACGGCCGCCGAAGCCGGCTACCCCGACCTGATCGTGTCGTCGTGGTTTGCCATGTACGCACCCAAGGACACGCCCGCGCCGGTCGTCGACAAGATCGCGGGCGAGATCCAGAAAATCATGAAGACCGACGAGTTCCGCAAGAAGGCGGCCGAGCAGGGCGCCGAGGCGATCTTCATGGGCCCGAAGGAACTGGGCGCCTACACGCAGACCGAACTGGACCGCTGGGGCAAGGTGGTCAAGGCCGCGAACATCACGGCGAATTGATGGCGGCGGGTTTTTTGGTAGGAGGGGGCGGGCTTTTTCGACCCGCCCCGACTGAAAAAACCCGCGCTATAATCGCGGCTCTGCCCGGCCCACGGCTGCGGCACGACACCCGAGCGGGTGTAGTTCAATGGTAGAACGGCAGCTTCCCAAGCTTCATACGAGGGTTCGATTCCCTTCACCCGCTCCATCAATCCCGGCAAGTTCCCTTCATGCGACGCTGATCACTTGATTCTGCGGCGTCGGCATTCATTCCCTGCATCGATCAACGCATTGCCCGAGGAGGTCCGCGTCGACCTGCGCTGGGGCGTTCCTGAGCGCGCCTTCCGGTCAAGCGAGCCGGTGACAAACGGCCTCGATGTTGTAGCCGTCGGGGTCCAGGATGAAGGCGCCGTAATAGTGGGGGTGGTAATGCGTGCGCAAGCCTGGCGGGCCGTTGTCGCGGCCGCCGGCTGCCAAGGCGGCGCGATGAAACGCGTCGACCGCTTCGCGGCTGCGGGCGCGGAAGGCCACATGCACGCGCGGCGCGCAGGGCGTGCCCTCATGTATCCAGAATTCGCCACCGGGGTTGTTCTCGTTGTCCGGTTCTCCGACGCCGAAGCCCATGTCGGTCTCGAACGTCTTGCGTGCCACATAACCCAGCGCCGCCAACGCGCTCAGGTAAAACGCGCGGCTGCGCTCGAAGTTGCTCACATGGATCGTGATGTGGTCCAACATGCAACGCTCCTTCAGAAAGGTGGCCCATCGGGCCGGAACGATCAGCATAGGCCATCAGGGCGGACGACAGGGCGGTGATTCGCAAGGTGGCCTGATTGGAGGGAGCCGGCGCGGGAGGCGCTCTCACACCTGCGCCATCCCCCATCGACAAACAGCGCGTTGCCATTGACGAAGCTTGCCAATCGATCACCGAAATAATGGACGACTCCGGAAAGATTGGAACGACTATGCGTGTTTGTGGATAATCGCTTCATCTCAAGGAGTCTTCGGCATGGATCAATTGACCGCGATTCGCGGGTTTGCGCGCGTAGTGGAGGCGGGCAGTTTCACGCGGGCGGCGGATTCGCTGGATATGCCCAATGCCACGCTGAGCAAGATCGTGCAGGACCTGGAGGCGCACCTGGGCGTGCGCCTGCTTCAGCGAACGACGCGGCGCGTCACGGTCACGCCGGAAGGGCGCGAGTACTACGAGAAAGCGTTGCGCATCGTGCGCGACCTGGAAGACATCGACGGGTCGTTCAATGCCGTGCAAGGCAAGCCGAAAGGACACCTGCGCATCGACGTGGGCGGCTCCACCGCGAGCGACGTGCTGATCCCCGCGATCTCCGATTTTCTGACGCGCTATCCCGACATCCGGATCGACTTCGGGGTGTCAGACCGCCCCGTCAACCTGATCAGCGACAACGTCGACTGCGTGATCCGCGGCGGTCCGCTCGACGACTCTTCGCTGGTGGCGCGGCAGATCGGTACCGCCGATCTGATCACCTGCGCCACGCCGGGATACCTCAAGCAGTTCGGCACGCCTGCCTATCCGGATGAGTTGAAGAACGGCCACAAGCTGGTCAGCTACCTGTCGCCGCAGAACGGCCGCGCATTTCCGTTCCGCTTTGAGCGCGATGGGGAAAAGACGGAGATCAAGGTCGAGCATCGCGTCGGCGTCAATGAAAGCAACGCGCATCTGGCGGCGGCGCTGGCGGGCCTGGGGATCGTTCAGACGTTCACCTATGCGGCGGGCCCCGCGTTGCAAAGCGGCGCGCTCGTCGAGATTCTGAAACCGTGGCGGCCCCAGCCTTATCCGTTTCATGTGGTGTACCCGCACAACCGCCATGTGACGCATCGGCTGCGTGTGTTCATTGATTGGCTCGTGGCGAATCTGCCCGCGCAGCTCAAAGGATGAAGGGCAGGTGCTGGTCCACCCAAGCCCTCATCGAAGATGTCATGTTGGGAAAGGCGCACCCCGTCAACACGAAGTGCGCCCCGTTCAGAATTACTGATACGCGTTAGAAGCTGGGCTTTCTGGACTGGCTGCGCTGCACATACTCGATCCGCGCATTCATCCATGCCGGGTCGTGCATCTGGATGCTGACGCCGCTGTATTTCAATACCGCCTGCGTCAGGTCCGTCGAGCAGCCCATGCCAGGGTTCGTGCTGGGTTTGGTGCACCATTCCATGTTCAGGTCGTTGGGATAGTTCGACTGGCGGCCGTATTTTTCCAGCACAGCTTTGCCCATGGCTTCCTTGTTGGCCGGCGTCCACGGCAGTTCATAGCGGATCTGCGACACCGCCAGCGGCCGTTGCTTGTCGACAGGCACGCGCGGCTCGAAGTGGACGATGAAGCTGACGCCATCTTTGTCGTAGCTGAAGTTCATCGGCATCTTGGTGTTCGTGACGGGGTTGTTCGTCGCGTAGCCGATCCGGATGTCCTTCTTGCCAACATTGAAGTTCTTGGCGGTGGCGGCAAGGGCTTCGTCGAAGTCCATGCCCGTCTTGACGCCGGCGACATCAAATGTGCGGGCGTCGACCGAACGGGGAGACGCGGCATTCGCGGGAGCAACGACGACGGCGGTCAGCGCGGAAATGAGGAGTGCAGCTTTCAACTTCAAAATAAAGATCCTTTTCGAATAGCGCGGGGATTATCCGATCGGGTCTTTATTGTGTCCCTAATAAAGTGCAACCAAACTTGTCATCGAGGCGTTTTATTCAAAGGCTGAAGGCCAGCACAAAGCTCAGCAGGGCGACGGTCATCAGCCCGCCCGCGACGGCTGCGGAAGGACGGTGATCCGGGCCGGAGCCGTTGTCCTTGAACCGGAAAGGCCGTTTGACGCTGATGTACACGCTGGCCGCCAAGGCGGCCGCCGCAACTGCGCCGGTTGTGTAGGCAAGCATCTGAACTCCTGGACCCATGAAGCGGCCGGGCGCGCGCCCGGCCACCATCTCAAACCGGCTGGCTCGGCTCTTCGGCCAGGAAACCCCCGCTCTGATGCCGCCACAGGCGCGCGTACACGCCGTTCATTGCCAGCAGTTCCGCATGGCTGCCCTGTTCGATGATCTGGCCTTGATCCATCACGATGAGACGGTCCATCGCGGCGATGGTCGACAGGCGGTGCGCGATGGCAATGACGGTCTTGCCCTGCATGACTTCGTCAAGGCTCTCCTGAATGGCGGCCTCCACTTCCGAATCCAATGCGCTGGTGGCCTCGTCCAGCAGCAGGATGGGCGCGTTCTTGAGCATGACGCGGGCTATCGCGATGCGCTGGCGCTGGCCGCCCGACAGCTTGACGCCGCGTTCGCCGACGAGCGTGTCGTAGCCGGTGTTGCCGTGCGAGTCGCTGAGCTGCTGGATGAAGTCGTCGGCCTGTGCGCGGGCCGCGGCGGCGCGGATTTCTTCGCGGCTGGCGTCGGGGCGGCCATACGCGATGTTGTCGCAGATGGAGCGGTGCAGGAGCGATGTGTCCTGCGTGACCATCCCGATGGCGCTGCGCAGGCTGTCCTGCGTGACCTTCGAGATGTCCTGGCCGTCGATGCGGATGTGTCCCCGTTCGACGTCGTAGAAGCGCAGCAGCAGGTTGATGAGCGTGGATTTGCCGGCGCCGGATCGTCCGACCAGGCCGATCTTTTCGCCGGGGCGCACGGTGAGGGTCAGGCCGTCGAGGACCTGGCGCTCGTTGTTGTAGTTGAAATAGACGTCATCGAACTGGACTTCGCCTTGCGTGACTTGCAGGGTGGCGGCGTTGGGCGCGTCCTGCACCTTCGGGACGTGGGTCAGGGTGGCGATGCCGTCCTGCACGGTGCCGATGTTCTCGAACAGCGAGGTCATCTGCCACATGATCCAGTGCGACATGCCGTTCACGCGCAGCGCCATCGCGGTCACCGCCGCCACAGCGCCGGTGCCGACTTCGTTGCCGTGCCACAGCCACAGCGCGTAGCCGCCGGCCGCCAGGATCAGCGCCGACACCAGCGCCTGGTTCACGATTTCAAACTGGCTGACCAGACGCATCTGGCGGTAGCCGGTTTCCTTGAAGTCCTCCATGGCGGCGCGCGCAAAGCGGGCCTCGCGATTGGTGTGCGAGAAAAGCTTGACGGTGGTGATGTTGGTGTAGGCATCGGTGACGCGTCCGGTCATGGACGATCGGGCATGCGCCTGCTCTTTGCCGACCTTGCCCAGCCGCGGCACGAAATACATCATGGCCAGGCCGTAGAGCGCCATCCAGCCGATGAAGGGCAGCATCAGACGCCAGTCGAAGCCCCCGGCCAGCGCGACGATGGTGACGAAGTAGACAGCGATGCCGAGCAAGATTTCGCAGAAGGTCAGCAGCACTTCGCGCACGGCAAGCGCGGTCTGCATGACCTTGGTGGTGACGCGGCCGGCGAACTCATCAGAGAAAAACGACAGGCTTTGCCGCAGCATCATGCGGTGAAAGTCCCATCGCAGGCGCAGCGGCAGGTTGATGGCCAGGACCTGATGCTGGACCAGTGTACGTAGCGCGACGACGCCAACGCTGACGCACAGCACGATGGCAATGCCCCACAGGACCTGGCGTTCGTGTGCCGACGCGGCCTCGCCGGCTTTCCAGGCGGTGAGCATGTCGACAACCTGCCCCAGGAAGGCGAAGAGCCACGCTTCGTATATGGAGACCGCCGCGCTCAGGATCGCCAGCGCGGCGATGTAGCGGCGCGAACCGTGCGTGCAGAACCACAAGAAGGCGAAGAAACCCGTGGGCGGCGGGGGGACATTCTCGGAAGGGAACGGATTGAGCTGGCTTTCAAATCTGCGGAACAAGGCAGAGACTCCAAATTCACGAATTAATGCGAGGCGGTCGTGCGGCGGACCCGACAGGTGATACCTCAGCGATATTTCAGCGCGTCGACAAAGGCGGAGAAGGCGGGCGAGGCGGGGGCATGCAGGTGAATGCCCCGGGATGCCGGGTCGTTCTTCCGCGAACTTCCAGGCGTGGATGGATCCGGATGGCCGCTGCCGGATGCTGACGCGGGATGGCCCGGTCAGATCTTGCGGCGTGGAGGGTGTCGGATTCCGCGCGGCGTACGCAGGCGATCCTACCACCATCAGACGCCGGGCCGT
The DNA here is from genome assembly GCF_002388205.1 of Achromobacter sp. UBA4530. Taxonomy (NCBI): domain Bacteria; kingdom Pseudomonadati; phylum Pseudomonadota; class Betaproteobacteria; order Burkholderiales; family Alcaligenaceae; genus Achromobacter; species Achromobacter sp. UBA4530. The sequence goes on from NZ_DGMA01000031.1 coordinate 112,928, forward strand.
CCGCGCTGGCAGGGATGACCACGCACACGGCAGTGATCAGGTCTTGAAATACCGCGCCGGCGTCGTGCCGAACACGGCCTTGAATGCAGCGACGAAGCTGGACGCGGATTCATACCCCACGTCGAGCGCCACGTTGGTGACACTTTCGCCGTAAGCAAGCTGCTCCAGCGCGGTGAGCAGCCGCTGGCGCTGGCGCCATCGGCCGAACGACAGGCCGGCCTCCGTCTGGAACAGGCGCTCGATGGTGCGGGGGCTGGATCCCACTTGGCGGGCAAGCGCGGCCAGCGGCTGGCGGTTGGCGGGGTCGGCGCGAAGCAGGTTCGCCAGGCGCAGCGCGCGGGCCGACGCGGCCACGCTGGGTTCTGTGCTGCTGTGCCTGGGCCTGGGCGCCGTGATCGGCATGCCAGGGGCGGGCGCGCTGGTGGGGCGCGTGGGTTGCAAGGCGCTGATCGTGACGGCTGGGCTCATGCTGGCCGCCGTGCTGCCCTTGATGGCGATCGCGTCGACCACGTTCACGTTGGGCTTGTGCCTGCTGATCTTCGGCGCGGCCACCGGCGCCATCGACGTGGCGGCCAACGTGCATGGCACCGAGGTCCAGCGGATTGCCCGGCAGCCGCTGATGTCGGGCTTTCATGGGCTGTACAGCATCGGGGGCCTTGTGGGCGCAGCGGCAATGACGGCAATTATTGCCGCCGGCGCCAGCGCGGCGGCCGCCACCATCGCAGCCGGCCTCGTCATCGCGCTCTGCGTGCTGCTGGCCGCACCCGGCTTCCTCACCTTGCCGCAGGCAAAAAAAAAGGCGCCGTTGCTGATCGTGCCGCGCGGCATCGTGGTGGGCATCGGCCTGCTGGCGATGGTGATCTTCCTGGCCGAGGGCGCCATGCTGGATTGGAGCGCGCTGCTGTTGTCGCGCGAGAAGGGCGTAGACCAGCGGTTTGCCGGCGCCGGGTACTCGGTCTTTGCGTGCGCCATGATGCTGATCCGCTTTGTGGGCGATCGATTCGTGGCGCGGGCGGGTGAGCGCGTCGTGCTGATCGCGGGGTTTCTGATTACGGCGGGCGGTCTGGCGCTGGCGGCGTGGAGCAGCAACCTGGCGGTCGTGTATCCCGCCATCGCCTTTGCGGGGCTTGCCGCCGGCAATGTGGTGCCGATCCTGTTTTCGCTGGCGGGACGCCAGACTGCGATGCCGCCGTCGCAGGCCATTGCGGCGGCCAGCATACTGGTCTATCTGGGCGTGCTGCTGGGGCCGGCTCGGCTACGCCGCGCATGCGGTGGGACTGGTTGACGCGTTCTTCTGGCTTGCTGGATTGGTGGCTGTGTCGGCGGTTGCGATTCGCTTGGTGGTGCGGCGCTGACCGCGCCGCGCATTGACGCGCCGCGGGTGATGCGCCGGGGGAGATGCACCTCCACGCGTCGCGGCTATGCGCTTCATGGCATACCGGCCATCCGTCTTACGGCATCGACGCCACGCGGCGGCGGAACAGGTCCGCCATGGTGGCGGCAGCCAGCGATAGCGGCGTGCCTTGCAGCGTCATGATGCCGATGCTGGCGACCGGCATCGGCACGTCCGCACGGATGCGCCGCGCCTCGTCGCCGTAAGGCTTGATGTCGAGCATGCCGGACGGGCAGATGATAAGCGCGTCGCTGCGGGTCATTAGGGTCCACATGACGCCGAAGGTGTCGCATTCGATGACGCGGGCGGGCTCGGGCAGGCCGTGCGCGCGCAGGCCGCGCAGGAAGGCTTCGGTATGGCTGCCGCCCGAGACGTTGAGCAGCCATTCGCTGCCGCGGATGTCTTCCCAACGCCGCGCGCGCGCCAGCGGATGGCCCTTGCGGCAGGCAATCATGAATTCCAGCGGGCGCAGTTCTTCGAATTCAAATTCCTGGCCGCTAGCGCCGTCGTTCATGCGCGAGGCCAGCGCAAAATCCAGCGCGCCGTTGCGCAGGGCCGGCTGCACTGACGCCAGCAGGCCTTCCGAGACCTTGACCTTCGCGGCCGGCATGCTGGCCCGGAATTCGGTCAGCACGTCGGGCAGCACGCTGAGCATGACCATGGGTGTCACGCCGACCGCCACTCGCGCCTGCGCACCGCTGAGCAATTGGCGGATGTCCTGGCGCGCCAGTGCGAGCTGCGCCTGCGCCAGGCGGGCCCGCACCGTCAGGTGTTCGCCGCATTCGGTGACGGCGATGCCCTTGGGGCTGCGCGTCAGGAGCGGCGCGTCCAGTTCGGTTTCGAGTTCCTTGATGGCCTTGGTCACGGCGGCCTGGCTCAGGTGCAGGCTGCGGGCGGCGGCGCGAATGCTGCGCAGTTCGGCCACTTTCAGCCACGCCCGCAATTGGTGGTCCTTCATGACGGTTTCCTGCTGACAACCTGGGGTGGTCACCTTAACAAAAATATAGCCTTACAGGCAGCGCGGACCATCCCTAAGCTGATCGTCGATCAGGCCCGGCAAGACCGAGAGGCCTGGCCCGAAAAGCGCTTCAGGAGAATGCCATGCCGATCTTTGCCCGCCGTGCCGTTTCCTTGTTTCTTGTCCTTGTGGCCGCCACCGCTGCCGGCGCCGCCCGCGCCGATTGGCCGGAACGGCCGATCAAGCTCATCGTCCCGTACGCCGCGGGCTCCGGTCCCGACGTGGTGTTGCGCCCGATTGCCGATGCGCTGGGCCGCGAACTTGGGCAGCCGGTCATCGTGGAAAACCGGGGCGGGGCGGGCGGCATCGTCGGCACGCAGGCCCTGGCGTCGGCGCCGCCCGATGGCTACACCATCGGCTTCGGCAACATCGTCACGCTGGCGATCAACAAGAGCATGTACGCCAAGCTGCCCTACGACCCGCAGCGCAGTCTGGCGCCCGTCAGCCTGGCCATCAGCAACGCGCTGGTGCTGATCGCGCGCAATGGCCTGCCGGCCAACAACGTGCAGGAGCTGGCCGCGTATGCGAAGAAGAATCCCGGCAAGGTCAGCGTGGGATCGCTGGGGGTCGGCTCCAGCGCCCACCTGGCGGGCGAAATGCTCAGGAGCGAGACCGGCACCACCATGTTGCACGTGCCGTACAAGAGCGGCCAGCAGGCGGTTGTGGATCTGGCGGGCGGGCAGCTTGACGTGATGATCGACAACGTCGCCGGCGTTCTGCCTTTCATTCGGTCGGGGCAGGTCAAGGTGCTGGGCGCCACCAGCCTGAAACGCGTGCCCGTGCTGCCGGAGGTGCCGACGCTCGACGAGTCGGGCTTGAAGGGGTTCGAGGTGGTGTCGTGGGGCGGCATCGTCACGCCGGCGGGTGTGCCCAAGCCGGTGATCGATAAGCTGAATGCCGCAGTCGCCAAGGCGCTGCTGGACCCCGCGGTGCAGAAGCAGAACGAAACCCTGTCCGTCGACGCCACGCCGTCCACGCCCGAGCAGTTCGCCAGCCTGATCGCTGCCGAGATTCCGCGCTGGGCGGCGATGGTGAAGCAATCCGGCGCGTCCGCCGATTGAGCGCGCGTTGCAGGATGGGGCGGGCAGAACGCGTGCCGCGCAGCGGTTCCTGCGCATCCGGAATTTCAGAATAGGGAGACAACATGACTAACGCACTCTGGCGCTGGAACGCGCTCGACCTGGCCCGCGCCATCCGCAACGGTGAAGTATCCAGCCGGGAGGCGGTGCAAAGCTGCCTGGACCGCGCCCAAGTCGTCAATCCAGCCTTCAACCCGCTGACGGAGACCTATGCCGATCAGGCGCTGCGCGCCGCGGACGCGGCCGACGCGGCGGTGCGCAGCAAGCAGGAGTTGGGCGCGCTGCATGGCGTGCCGGTCACGATCAAGGCCAACGCGGATCTGGCGGGCACGGCCACGACCAACGGCGTGACGGCCTACCGGGACCTCATCGCGCAGGAAAACAATCCGGCGGTCGACAACTGGCTTCGCGCGGGGGCGATCGTCATCGGACGCACGAACGTTCCGGCGTTTTCCTGGCGCTGGTTCAGCGACAACGATCTGCACGGCCGCACCGTCAATCCGTTCGATGTGGCGCGCACGCCGGGCGGCTCCAGCGGCGGGGCGGCGGTGGCGGCCGCGCTGGGCGTCGGGCCGCTTGCGCATGGCAGCGACCAGGGCGGCTCCATCCGCTATCCCGCGTATGCGTGCGGCGTGGCAGGGCTGCGGCCCTCGCAGGGCAGGGTGACCGCGTATAACGCGACCCAGCGCGCCGAGCGCCCGGTAGCCTCTCAGATGGCGGCCACGCAAGGGCCGTTGGCGCGTACCGTGGCGGATCTGCGCTTGGGGCTGGCGGCGATGTCGGGCGGCGACGCGCGCGATCCCTGGTGGGTGCCGGCGCCACTGGAATTTCCTGACTTGAACGGCAGCCGTCGTGTCGCGCTGTTTGCGGGCACGGCGCAGCACAAGGCCGACGCTGCAGTCACCAACGCGCTGCAGCGCGCCGCCGGCTGGCTGCAGGACGCGGGCTACTTTGTCGAGGTTGCCGAGCCGCCGCAGTTCGACGCCGCGGCCGCGCTGTGGCTGGACGTGCTGATGAACGAAGCCGCCGGGTCCATGCAGCGCGAGATCGAACGCGCCGGCGACCGCGCCATCCAGAACGCGTACCAAAGCATGCTTGCGCACACGCCCCGCCGGGACAAGGACGGCTTCATTCAGGCGATGGCGATGCGCACGACGATCCTGCGCGAGTGGGGCCGCTTCTTTGAGCGCTATCCTGTCTTGTTGATGCCCGTGTCTTTCGCGCTGCCATTTCCGGTGGATCGGGATCAGCAGGGTGCGGACGTGATGGCGGACATCCTTCGGGCGCAGAGCCCGTTGATTTCAACGGCGATCCTGGGATTGCCGGGCCTCTCCGTACCCGTTGGCCGCGCCGAGGGCGTGCCGGTTGGGGTGCAGTTGGTCGCCGGGCGCTTTCGCGAAGACCTGTGCCTGGCGGCCGGCGAGGTCATTGAGGCGCGGGCCGCGTGGTCGGTGCTGGACCAGCTGCACGTGTGAACGGGGGCGCGTCCGCGTTTCAGCGGGACGCGCCGGTGTCTTGCAGACGCGCGTGGACGGTCGCGCCCAGCGCCGCGCCATGCACGGCCAGATGGGCGCCCAGTTGAATGGCTTGCAGGATCTGGCTGCGCGACAGGCCTCGTGCGAGCCCTTCACCGATGCACGCGCGCGTGTTTGCCATGTCGCCCTGCGTGAAGCACGCGTGCAAGGCGATGCGAATCAGCAAACGTTCCGTCTGCGACAGACCGCCGGCCGGCGCGCCGCCTTCCAGGAAGTCGAGCAGGACGGCGACATAGCCCCGGTCCTGCGCCGCCAGCCGCAACAGGCTGGGCGCCTGTTCCGGCCACAGCGCGGCGATGCGGGCGCGCAAGGGATCTTGCGCGTCCAGCGCCGGTAGCGGTGCGGCCTCGTGCAGCAGATCGGCGGCCAGAAGGACCGCGCTCAACCCCTGCAGGGTCACCAGATGCAGCACGTCGAAGACGTCGGCATCCGTCGCGCCGACCTCGCGCGCCATGCGCAGATGGGTGGCAAGTCCCGCTTCGTAAAGATGCGTGGCCGATGCGTCCAGCGCCACATAGATCAGTTCGACCATGCGCGGCGACAGCGGACCCGTGCTGGCGGGATGGCCCGCGTAGTCGGCATAGTGCGCGAGAAACCCCGGATTGGCGCGCAGCATCGCGTCCGTCCACGGCCGCCAATAGCCGCGCGCGGCGATGAAGCGCGTCTTGATCTCGTCCAGATCGCTTATTGGCTGCATAGCACCTGACCCGTGAGGTATTGCGCCTGCGCGCCCGCGACGAAGCGCAGCAGCGGCGCCAGCGCCTCGGGCGCGGCGCCCGGCGCAACCTGCACCGCGTTGATGCGGCGCGCCGCGGGGCCCCATTCGCAGGCCAGCGAGGCCACGAGCATCCGCGCCGCCGCGTGATCCCCGGCATGCTCCCACGCCAGGTCCTCGCCGCCGGGCAGCAGCAGCGTAAGGCTGGCGGGTCCGTGCAGGTCGAAGCGGCGCGCGGCATTCAGCACGGCCGCCAGGCGTTGCCCCGGCGGGCTGGATAGCACCGTGGCATCCAGCACGGCGGGATAGCCGTCGCCGGTCGCCTCGTCCCGTGGCGAGGGCCAATCGCCGCGCACGGTCAGCGACAAGGGCGCGTCGACTTGAATACGGTTTTCGCTCGCAGCCGGCGCATAGGTCTGGCTGCCGCCGTACACCGATGAGCCGCCATCCACGCACAGCAGACTGCCTGCCAGGGGCTTGGCCTGCGCACCTGCTGCAAAGACCAGCGCGCAGGCGATCTCGTCGGGATCGGCCAGCCGGCCCAGCGGAATCTTGGCGACCGCGCGCGCGGGGTCCAGGCGGCCGGATGTGATCAGGCCGTTCACCAGTTCCGTTTGCACATATCCCGGGCACAGCACGGTGACGCGAAGTCCGGGGTCGGCCTGCGCCAGCGCGCGGCTTTGCGCGATCAGGCCGGCTTTGCTGGGGCTGTAGCCGCCGCGCCACGGGATGGCGCGCAGCCCCGCGCCCGAGGCCACGTTGACGACACGCGCGCCCGCGGCGAGGCAGCCGCGCAGGGCGCTGACCACGCGCGCGGGCGCGTGCAGGTTCAGGTCCAGCAGCCGCTGCCAGTCCTCGTCCGTCTGGTCGACGGTGGGACGGTTGCTGCTGTCCGTCATGCCCGCGTTGTTGATGATGGCGTCCAGTCGCGGCATGTCGTCCGCCAGCGCCGCTATCTGCCCGGCATCGGTCAGGTCCGTCACGCAGGCAAGATGGTTCTGACCTGCGCGGACGGGCAGTTCCGCCTGCAGCGCCCGCAACGCCGGCGCGTTGCGATCGACCAGCACGCAGCGATGGCCCGCATCGGCCAGCCGGCGGGCCGTCGCCCGGCCGATGCCGCTGGCCGCGCCGGTGAGCAGGACGGTGTCCATCAGAGCGTCGTGAACGTGATGCCGCCGTCGACCACCAGCGCCTGCGCGGTGATGAAGCGCGCCTCGTCGCTGGCCAGGAACACGATGGCGTCGGCAATGTCGTCCACCGAGCCCAGTCGGCCCATCGGCGTGCTTGCGACGCGGCGCGCGTCGCGCTCGGCGTTGCGGTTGCGCTGCGTGCCTTCCGTGGGTACCGCTGACGGGCACACGGCGTTCACCCGGATGCGGCGCGCGCCCAGTTCGGCGGCCGCCGCGCGCGTCACGCCCAGCACGCCTGATTTGATGCCGGAGTACACCATCGAACTGGGGGCGGACTTGAGCGCCGCGGTTGACGCCACGTTGACGATGGCGCCGCCGCGTTCGGGGTCCATGACCTCGGCGGCGGCCTGGATGCCCCAGATCACGGCCTTGAAACCGATGTCCAGCATGCGTTCCAGCGTATCGGGCTGAATCTCCAGCACGCTCTGATAGCGGACCCAGGCCGCGTTGTTGATCAGGATGTCCAGGCGCGAGCCTTGTTCGGCGGCCTGTCGCACCGCCTGGCCGATACCTTCACGCGTGGCGACGTTCTGCACGACGGGGAAGGCCTTGCCGCCTTCGGCGGTGATGCCGGCGACGGCCTCGTCCACCAGCTCCTGCTTGAGGTCGTTGACGCCGACCGTGGCGCCGCGCGCGGCGAGCAGGCGCGCGGTGGCCCGGCCGATGCCGGCGCCCGCGCCGGTGACGAGCGCGACGCGCCCGGCGAGATCTTGTGCCATGGTGTCTTCCTATACCGATTGGATGAATGCGCGGCCGTTGCCGCTGGCCAGACCCGCGAAGGCGGCGTCCAGCTTGCGCACCGCGCGCAAGGCGCGATGCAGGGGCAGTTCCCACGTGAAGCCCATGCCGCCGTGCAGGTGGATGGCTTTCTCGATGACGAAAGCCGCGTTGGCGAGCGCGCCGGCCAGCGCGGGCTGCGTCTCGCGCGGCGCGCCGTATTCGTCGGCTTGCGTGGCGCGGCGGATCGCGGCGCTGGAGACGTCCTGCAGCAGCCGCATGCGGGCCAGGAGGTGGCGCACGGCCTGCTTGGCCGACAAGGGGCGGCCGAACTGCACGCGGGTCGCCATGTACTCGGCCGCGGCCTGCAGGGCGCCTTCGGCGGCGCCGTTGGCGAACTCGGCAAGCAGCAGATGGGCCTGGCGCTGGAGCGCGTCCCAGGCCCGAGCATCCAAGCGCGCCAGCACGGGCGCGCCGTCCAGCGCGATCCACGCTTGCGGATGATCGGGATCGAGCGCCGCCTGTTCGTCGCGGGGCAGGGCGCTGGCATCGAGCAGCGTGGCGCCCTCGCCGTCAGCCACCAGCACCCAGTCCGCCGGGCCATTGTCCAGACGGGCATGGCCCGACTGCAGGCTGCCTTGCCACGCGATGCCGGCCAGGCGCTCGCCGGCGGCCAGCGCGGCGGCCTGCGGCGTGCCGGCCAGTGCGCTGGCAAGCAGGATCTGTTCGGGCAGCGGCAGCGGCAGGCGCAGGCGTCCGGCGGCGTGCGCGATCGGCAGCGCGAAATCGAGCGAGAGGCCCAGCCCGCCGTCTTCCTCGGCCGCCATCACGCCGGTCAGGCCGGCCTGCGCCAGCACCTGCGCCATGGCACCGGCATCCGGGCGGGACAGGGCGTCGGTGATCGCGGCTTCGGCGGCCTGCGCGAATTCCTCGGGCCGCAGTTCTTCGTGGCTCATGTCAGGTCCTTGGGCAGATTCATGACGCGCTGCGCGATGACGTCCAGCTGCACTTCGGTGGTGCCGGCGTAGATCGTCTCGGCGCGCGAGAAGAGGTAGGCGGTGGTAAAGGCCTTCTGGGCGCGGCGCGCCAGGGGACTGGAGTGCGGGCCGACCTGCGACAGCAGAGACAGCGCCAGGCCGGCAAAGGCCTGGTGGCATTCCGACCAGTAAAGTTTGGTCAGCGATCCGCGCGCGCCGATGGTCTCGCCACGCAGCATGCGCGCCACCGTGAGCTCGACCAGCCCCTTCAATCCGTCGATTTCGCTGACCAGATCGCCGACGCGGCGCTGGACATAGCCGTCGTCGAGCGCGGGCGCCAGTTGCGCATCGGACTTGCAGGCCGCAATGAGCTGGCGCAATTCGCACTCGAAGCGCCACGGGCGATACATGCGGTTGGTGGCGCGCTCGATGGACAGCACGCGGATGGCGGCGTTCCAGCCTTCGTCCGGCGCGCCCAGGCGTGCACTGTCGGGAACCACCACGTCGTCGAAGAACACCTCGGCAAAGGATTCCTTGCCGTCGATGGACTTGATGGGAACGACGCGGATGCCCGGCGTGTCCATCGGCACGGCGAACATCAGCAGGCCGCGATGTTTGTCGGCCACCGTGCCGGTGCGTGTCAGTAGCAGGCAGTAATGCGCCTTGGCCGCGCCGCTGGTCCAGATCTTCTGCCCGTTGATGCGCCACGTGCCGCCTTCCTGCACGGCCTTGGTGCGCAGCCGTGCCAGATCCGAGCCGGCGTCCGGTTCCGAAAACCCCTGGCACCAGTACTGCCGCATCGCCAGAATCGCGGGCAGGAATTCCTGCTTCTGTTGCTCGGTGCCGACGGCCATGATGATCGGCCCGGCCAGTTCCTTGCCGATCGAGCTGACGCTTTCCGGCATGGGCAGCGCGCCGATCTCCTTGTTCACCGCCAGGTGCTCGCGCAGCGTCAACCCGTGGCCGCCGTAGGCCTTGGGCCACGTCATGCCGGCGAGTCCGGCCTGATACATCGCGGCCTCCCAGGCGCTGCTCTCGGCAAGCGTGGGCGCGCGCCAGTCCGGGCTGTCGGCGCGCATGAAATCTGGCAGGTTGGCGCGCAGCCAGGTGCGCGCATGCTGGCGGTAGACCTCGGGGCCTGCGGCCGGGTCAGGGACCGTGGCAAGTTGTTCGAATTGCATGGCTGTCCTCAATGGGCGGGCGCGGCGCGCGGGATCATCAGCGCGTCCAGCACGACCACGCCTTGGCCCTGCGGCCGGACCAGAATAGGGTTCATGTCGATCTCGGCGACGTCGTCGCGATGGCGGTACGCAAACGCCGACAGGCGCGCCACGCTACGCGCGGCGGCGGCGATGTCGGCCTTGGGCTGGCCCCGCGCGCCGTCCAGGATGGCAAACATCTTGAGCGAGCGGATCATTTCCGCGGCCTCGTCCTCGGTCACGGGCGCGGCCTGCACGGCCACGTCCTTCAGCACCTCGGCGTAGATGCCGCCCATGCCGACCATGACGATGGGGCCGAAGACGGGGTCTTGCGAGACGCCGGCGATCAGTTCGGTGCCGCCCGCGACCATCGGCGCGACCAGGACGCCATCGATGCGGGCGCCGGGCGCATGGCGCGCGACGTTGGTCAGGATGCGGGCATGGCCGTGGCGCACGGCGTCGGCGTCGGCCACATTGAGCAGCACACCACCGGCTTCCGTCTTGTGCGCGACGTCTTCGGAGGCGATCTTGAGCACGACGGGGTAGCCGATGGCCTCGGCCGCGCGCACCGCGTCGTCGGCACTGCGGGCGATGAATTCGCGCGGCACGTCGATGCCGGCGTTGCCCAGCGCCTGCTTGGCGTGGAATTCGTTGCGGAACACCGCGGGATCGACGGGTTCGGCGGCGGGCAGCGCCGTGTCGGCATAAGCGGCCGCGCGCAGCTTGCCCAGCTTCACCAGGCCCGACAGCCCCGTCGCCGCGGCGTCGATGCTGGAGAACACCGGAATGCCCAGCGCGTTGATCTGTTCGACGGCGTCGGCGGGCCCCTGGCTGATGACCATCAGCAGGCGGTCTGGATGGCTGGTGCGCACCTGCGCCAGCGCTTCCAGATAGATGCCTCGCAGCCGGGTGTTGTAGAGCGACAGCGACATGAACAGCGCCAGCGAACTGGCCGACGGATCGTCCAGCAGGGCCGTCAGCATCTTGAGCAGAATGTCGGGGCGGCTGGACATCTGGGCGGACGCGTCCACCGGATTGCCGGTGCTGGCCGTGGGCACGGCTTCCAGGATGCGCCGCTGGGTGTTGGGTGCGAGCGCGGGCAGCGCAAGGCCGGCGTCGCTCATGGCGTCGGCCATCATGATGCCGAAGCCGCCGGACGCGGCAACGAGCGTGACCGCGTCGTTGGCCGGCAGGCGGTCGGGCATGAGCAGCGAGGCCGCGTGGCCGATGTCGATCAACGCTTCAACAGAGCGCACGCGCAGCACGCCGTGCCGGCGGAAGACCGCGTCGATCACCGCGTCCGAGCCAGTAAGGGCGCCCGTGTGCGAGGCAGCGGCCGCCTGGCCTTTTTCCGTGGAACCGATCTTCAGGATGATGACGGGCTTGCCGTTGCCGCGCGCAAGGCGCAACGCGTCGATGAGCTTTCCGGCATTCCGGCAAGTTTCCATGCAGCACAGGATGATGCGCGTGTCCGGATCCTCGGCCAGCGCGGCAATGCCGTCGGCGGCGTCCACATCCGCCTCGTTGCCGGTGGCGATGAAGCGGCTGACGCCCATGCCGCGCCGGGCGACGCTCTGCATGGTGTGACTGCCCACGTTGCCGGACTGCGACACGATGCCCACGTGGCCGACCGGCGGCATGTTCTCCTCCAGCGCGATCGAAAATGAGCCGATCAGGCGCTCGGCGACGTTGACGGTGCCCAGGCAATTCGGGCCCAGGACGCGCATGCCGTGTTCGCGAGCGATCGCCACCAGTTCGGACTGTAGCGCCGCGCCTTGCGGACCGGCTTCGGTGAAGCCGGCCGACAGGACGATGGCCGCCTTCACGCCGCGCGCGGCGCAGTCGCGCAGCGCGGCAGGCGTGGCGGCGGCGGGCACGGCCAGGATGGCGAGTTCCGGCGCTGCCGGCGTGTCTTTCACCGACGTGTAGGCCGGCAGCCCCTGGATGGTGCCGCCTTTGGGGTTGATGGGATACACCGCGCCGCGGTAGCCATGCTTGATCAGCATGTGGACGGGGCGGCCGCCGATTTTGGTGACCTCATCGGAGGCGCCAATCACGGCGATGCCCGACGCCTGGAAAAAGGGGGCCAGCCCCGCACCGGGGCGTTGATTCTGCTGCGTCATGCTCAACGCCCCTTGAATTGCGGCTGGCGCTTTTCCAGGAACGCCATGCGGGCCTCGCGCGCGTCTTCGGTCTTGGCCAGCGCCATCGTGAAGTCCTGCTCGAAGCGATAGGCGTCGCGCTGCGGCATCAGGTCCACCATGTTGGCCGCGCGCTTGGCGTACAGCACGGCGAGCGGCGCCTTGGCGGCGATTTCGTGCGCCAGCGCCAACGCGGCGGGCAACAGCTGATCGGGGGGCAGCACGTCTTCCAGCACGTTGCGGCGCAGCAGGTCGTGGGCGGTCAAGCGCTGTCCGGTGTAGAACATGCGGCGCAGCGTCGAGCGCCCGAACAGCGTACGCAGCATGGAAGCGCCGCCGGCCAGGCCGACGTTGATCTCGGGCATGCCGAACGTGGCGTTGTCGGACGCATACATGATGTCGCAGGCAGCCATGAGCCCAAGGCCGGCGCCGAGCGCCGCGCCGTTGACGGCGGCGATGACCGGCTTGGCGCACTCCTTGATGGCGTTGCCGGTCTCGCGGGTGATGCGGTTGTGTTCCAGGAAGTCGCCGGCGATGTCGGCGTTGGGGCGGTCCTTCAGGTCCGCGCCCGCGCAGAACACCGTGCCGTTGCCGGTCAGCACCGCGCAGCGGATGTCCTCGCGCTCGGAGATCTCGTCGAAGATCGCCACGATGCGCCGCCGCATGTTGCGGTTCAGCGCGTTGACCGGCGCGTTGTTCAGGGTGACCAGGGCAACGCCCTCGTTGACTTCGAACTTGACGGGGGTGTCGCTCATGCGCGCACCTCGTTCGACTGGGCATGGACAGTGGGGCGCCGGGCGCCGTGGGCGTGCTGCATGGAAGTCTCCTCGGGTCGGATCGACCTGTCTTGTCCGCAGTCCGTGCCGGGCGGCGCCGGACTTTTTTTTGATTTTAGGTAGGGGCTCCTGCGCGATCTACGCCAAAAACGGTGGTTGTGTTCTGCAGGAATGCCGCATATTCCGGCCCACGCCAAGCCGATACCATGGGGAAAAAAGTCGGTGGAAAGCCGGCTAATAAGGAGCGAGGCGGAAGATGCTGATTGAACAAATCGGGACGCTGCGCGCAGCCCTGGGCGAATGTCCGGTCTGGGATGCGGCGCGCGGGCTGCTGTGGATGGCGGATTGCCGCAAGGGGCTGATCCTGGCCGTGAACCCCGACTCTGGCAGCGTGCAACGCTGGCAGTTGCCTGCGCCGCTGGGTTCCTTTGCGTTCAATGGCGAGGACGAGCTGGTGGTGGCGCTGAAGGAGTCGTTTGCGCGCTTTTGGCCGGCGGACGGCAGCCTGCGGATGCTGGCCATTATCGAGGACAGCCACCCGAATCTGCGGTTGAACGACGGCACGCCCCTGCCGGACGGCAGCTTCGTGGCGGGGACCATGCATATCTACCGCGAGGCCGGGGAGCCGCCGCTGGGCGGCCTGTACCGCCTGGATCCCGCCGGCCGCCTTGACCGCATCGACGCGGGGCTGGGGGTGGTCAACGGGCCGGCCCTGCATCCGGATGGCACGCACTTTTACGTGTGCGACAGTTCGGTGCGCAAGATCTACCGCTACCGCATGGACGCGCAGGGCAGATTGTCGGAACGCGACGTCTTCGTCGATACGGACGCGCTAGGGTCGGCGCCCGACGGCTGCTGTTTCGACCGCGACGGCGGGTTATGGACGGCGTTGGTGCATGCCGGCGCCATTGCCAGGTTCGACCGCGACGGAAAGCTGGATGTGCGCATCGACCTGCCGGTCGCGCATCCGGCGTCGCTGTGTTTTGGCGGGGACGGGCTGGCCGACCTGTACGTCACCTCCATCAGCGACAGCGGACGCCTGTCGGCGGACGGCCCGATGGATGGTGCACTGCTGCGCGTGCGCGGCACGGGTTATGCCGGCGCGCCGCGTCCGCATTGCCGGATCCGGCCGCAAGGCTGATGCCTGCCGGCGCGTTAGTCGCTGGCGGCCGGCTTGCCGTACGCCGCAAAGCGCAGTTCCGCGCCGGATACGTGCGAGGCCACGAAGTCCAGGAACAGCCGGATCTTCACGGGGATCATGGCGGTGTCCAGGATGGTGGCGTACATGCCTTCTTCAAACGTCGTGTTGGTGACCCGGTAATCGGGGCATAGCCGCACCAGCGTGCCGCGCTCGATGTCGTGGTGCACGGTGTAGTCGTCCAGCAGCGCAATCCCTTCGCCCAGCCGGGCCAGTTCCAGCAAGGCCACGCCGTTGTTGGTGACGTGCCGGGGCTTGATCAGCACTTCGTCGATCGTGTCGCCCTGCTTGAAGCGCCAGCACGTCTGGTCGCCTGGCAGCAGGTAGGCCAGGCAGTCATGCTGCGCGATGTCCGCCGGCCGCGTAGGCAGTTCGCGATTCGCCAGGTACGCCGGCGAGGCCACCAGGTATCGTTCGCTCTTGAACAGGATGCGCCGCTTCAGCCCGGCTTCGACGGGCGGCGAGATGCGAAAGTCGATGTCGAAGTTATTGCGCCGCAGATCGGTTTTGGCTTCCGACAGCACGAGTTCGATGTGGATCTCGGGATAGGCCTCGCGGAACGCGGCGACCAGCTGCGGCAACACGCCCAGGCCGAACATCATGCGCGAATGCACACGCAGGATGCCCTTGGGCGCGGCGCGGATTTCGGTGATGTTGCGGTGCGCCTCGTTGATGTTCCAGAGGATGGTTTCGAGCTGGCGCGCGTATTCCTGGCCCGCTTCGGTCAGTACGACCTGCCGTGTGGAACGCAGCAGGAGCTTCACGTTGAGCTCGTTTTCGAAGTCGGTGATCATGCGCGACACCGAGGTGGCGGAGATGCCGAACTGGCGCGCGGTTTCCGAGAAGCTCTCGGTCTTCGAGATCGACAGAAAGAGCTCCATTGCGCGCAGTCTGTCCATCATTCCTCCACTTTATGCAGCACAGAACGCCGCTTTTCTTGTATTCCAGCCCATGACTACCGGCCTCTAGAATTTCCTCAAGGATTCAAGCATCAATGAGGAGACACAATGGAATTCGGCGTATTCATTCTGGCGCAGCAACGAGGTTACCACCAGTCCTCCGCGCAAGTCATCAACAACTCCATCGAGCAGACGGTGGCGGCCGAGCAAGCCGGGTTCAACACGGCCTGGTACGCCGAGCACCACTTCAACAACTACTCGCTGTCGCCGTCGCCGTTGATGACGGTGGCGCATGCGGCCGCGAAGACCAGCCGCATCCGTCTGGGCACGGCGGTGTGCATTTTGCCGCTGTATCACCCAGCGCGCTTCCTGGCCGAGGTCGGCTTCGTGGATACGGTGTCTAACGGCCGCCTGGAACTGGGTGTGGGATCCGGGTATCAGCAGTTCGAGTTCGAGCGCTTCGGCGTGCAGCTGGAAGAATCGGGCGCGATCTTCAATGAGTTCCTGGACGTCATCCCCAAGGGCCTGACGCAGAAGATCTTCGAGCATGACGGCAAGTTCCTGAAGATTCCGCCCAGCTCGATCGCGGTGCGCTGCATCCAGGATCCGATGCCGCCGCTGTGGATCACGTCGGGCAATCCGGTGACGCTGGGCCGCGGCGTGCGCGAGAACCACAACCTGTTCGTGACGGCGCTGCTCAAGGGCAACGACGCCATCGCCGAGCTGCGAGGCCGGCTGGAAAAGGTGGCGGACGACAATGGCAAGGACCTGGATCGCGATGTGAAGTTCGGCTTCCTGCGCTGCGGCTACGCGTCGGACAACAAAGCCGAGATCGACGCCTATCTGGATTGCGCACGCTTCCAGCGCCGCATTTCCGAAAGCTTGAAGTTCCGCCGCGCGCAGAGCGACGACGGCTACATGGTCAAGGAAGTGCCGTCGGAAACCGATCCTACCTTCGAGCAGCTTCGCAAGAACCTGCCGGTGGGGTCGGTCAATGAAGTCATCGACAAGATGCTGGAAGAGATCAGCATCCTGCGGCCCAAGCACATCGCGCTGCAAACGCAGCTTGGCGATTTCGACCAGAAGACGATGCTCAAGCAGATCGAACTCTGGGGCGACAAGATCATTCCCGCGATCCGCAAGGAAGTCGGCAGTACGACCGTCCTTGCCTGAAGGAGGGCAACATGCGTATCTACTTGAGCAATGCCGGCGCGATTGCGCTGCGCGATGCGGCTGATTTCGGCCGCCTGGATGTCATGGCGGATCCGCAGCCCGCGGATAGGCTCGAACGTGCGATCGCCCGCATTGGCCGGCGCGAGGACGAAAGGCACGTGCGGCTGTCGCCGTCGGTGCTGCGCTTTCTGTCACAGCACGCGGGCGATCCGGCGTGGGAAGCCAGCTTCTCGAAGATGGTGGATTACGCGGCGCGGCATGGATGGGTCGATGAACGCGGCGACATCCGCGCGCACATGGTGGTCAACGATTGCGACGAGGTGGTGTCGGTCGATGACTTCAAGGCGGCGATGCGCTCGCTGCCGGCGGGCATCAGCGCCGTCAGCACGGGCGACGGCGCCGACATGGCGGGGATGATCGTTTCCAGCCTCACGTCGATCTCTGCCGATCCGCCCATGGTCGGATTCTTTGTGCAGCAGACCGCGTCGGCGCATGCGCCGCTGCTGCGAAACGGCCGCTTCGTTGCCAACATCCTCGGAGAAGGCCATGCCGAAGTGATCGAGGCCTTTATGAAGAATCCTCAGGGCAGGGCGCGGTTCGCCCAAGGCGGTTGGGTGATGAACGAACATGGCGCGCCTGTGCTGCCCGATGCGCTGGCCAGCATCGAGTGCGACATCGTCTGCACCGAGAAACTGGGCACGCATGATCTCATCGTGGGCAAGATCCGCAGGACCGCCTGCCGGGAAGCGCGTCCGGTGATCAACTTCCAGTCCGCCACGCACGGCATCGCGCCGGCGCAGATCCAATGAACGAATGACCGCATCAGCCTGAACAGACAAGCCCGCCAAATTGGCGGGCTTGTCATTGGGAGAAGGGCTGGCTCAATCGAGAACGATGTGGTTTTCCTGGATGACCTTGCCCCAATATTGCCGGTCGGCGTCCAGTTGCGCTTCCAGTGCCTGCGGGCCGCCGGCCTTTTCGGTCTGGCCGTTGGCCACGAGCAGCTTTCGGAAGCTCTCGGATTGGACGGTCTTGATGGCGGCCGCGGAATAGGCCTCTACGATCGCGTCGGGCGTTCCCTTGGGCGCATGCAGCGCCGTCCAATAGCTGGCCTTGAGCTGGGGATAACCCAGTTCCGTCACGCAGGGCACTTCCGGCAGGGCCGGATCGCGCTGGTCGGTTGTCAGCGCCAGGATCTTCACCGCGCCCGCCTTCTGGTGGTCGGCCAGGGCGATGGGCGTCATGTAGGAGAGATCGTTGCGCCCGGTGATGAGGTCGATCAGGCTGGTGGGCGTGCTCTTGTAGGGCACGGCGGTCAGCGGGATGCCCAGCGTCTTGGACATGATCAGCCCGTATAGATCGGTGACGCTGCCGGGGCCTAGCGATCCGTAGGTGAGCGCGCGATTCTCTTTTTTTGCATAGGCCACCAGCTCCGCGAGGGAATTGACACCCATCTTCGCGGGCACGGTGATCGTGAGCGGGCCGTCGAACATCATGGCGACGGACTTGAAGCTGTCGAAGCCGTAGTTCAGGCTGGGGCGCAGCAGGATGTTCAGCGACAGAGGTCCGGAGCCGCCCATCAGCAGCATGCTGCCGTCGGCGGGCGCGCGTGCGACCTGCGATGTGCCGATGATGCCGTTGGCGCCAGGCTTGTTCTCGACGATGAAGTTCATGCCCAGCTCGGCGCCCATGCCTTCGGCCAGGAGGCGCGCGAAATTGTCGTTGGGGCCGCCCGCGGCATAGGGCACGATCAGGGTCACGGGCTTGGCCGCGGCCAGCACCGGCCGGGCAAACATCATGAGGGTTCCGGCCGCGATGAAGCCGCGGCGCGTGAGCTTGCGCATCTGTCTCTCTCCAGGTTCCCGCCGCCATGCGGGGACCGTGCCTTCCGCGGGCCGGATTCTTATGCTTTGACGCTGGCGGCTGGGTAGGCCGGAATCAGGCTCCCGGCCAGGGGTTGTCTTACATGCCGATGATAATTTTTATCCGACCGGCCGATTACCCCATCGATCTGCAGAACAGTTCTGCGAAGCAAGCAAGATTGCGCTTTGCCGCGGCGTTGCCGTTCGTGTCGGCGCCGCGTGATCGGCGGCAGCCCGGGCATTATGCCGGATTGCGGCTGATCTTCGCGCACCGGTACAACGCCTCCTTGTCCAGCACCGTCAACCCGCCGTAGTGCGTTTGCAGTACGCCTTCGCGCGCCAACCGGGTCAGCGCGGTGTTGCAGCGCTGGCGCGAGACGCCGCACAGGCCGGCGATCTCTTCCTGCGAGATCCGCAGCCGGCCCTTTGTGCCGGAATGGACCTCGGCGTCCAGTTGCGCCGCGACGGCGCGCGCGACCGTGGTGTCGACGTCGAGCAGCACGTTGCCCGTGTAGCAGCCCATCAGCCAGTTCACCCGCTGCGCCAGATGCGTCATCAACGCCTTGGTGAATTCGATGTTGTTGTTCCAGAGGCGTTCGCAGGTGTCGCGCGGCAGGATCACGATTCGGCTGGGGCGCAGGGCGACGACTTCGTATTCGAAGCGTTCGCGGCGGATCATGGTGGCTTCGCCGAACCAGCTTCCCGTGCTGAATCCGGCCAGCGACAACGTGCGGCCATCGGTGCCGGGCGACGACCACTTCACCAGGCCTTCGACCACGCCATACCAGCCAGGCGAGCGGGACCCCGCGCGAAACAGGTATTCGCCCGTCGCCAGCGACACCGTGCGCAGTTCGGCGCGCACCACATCGCGCTCGAGTTCGGGCAGTCCCTTGTACCAGGGCACCACGTCGAGCATCTTGTCCACGGCACTGCGCGCCGGCCTGCGATTCACGGCGGTCGCGTCGTTGCCCGCCAGGGCAGGCGGTTCGCGCATGTTCATTCCCTGTCTGGAGGTGGAATGCGGCCCAGGTAAACCCTAGGGTTCTTTGTCAACGTGATGACTGTCCGCAGGGGCAGCCGGACCGCAGAATGTTTGACGCCCACGGGCCAAAAACCATAAGAGGAGACCGGTATGTTGTCAATGCCACGCCTGCTGTCCGCCACCGCCATTGCCGGCGCCATTGCCGCCACGCTGCTGCCCGCCACGGCCGCGCAGGCGCAAGTGTCCGACGACGTGATCCGCATCGGATTCATCACCGACATGTCCGGCGTCTACTCGGGGCCGGATGGTCCTGGCGGCGCCGAAGCCATCAAGATGGCGATCGAGGAAATGGGCGGGCAGATCAACGGCAAGAAGATCGAGCTTTTGACCGCGGACCACCAGAACAAGGCTGACGTGGCGTCGGCCAAGGCGCGCGAATGGTTTGACCAGCGCGGCCTGGACATGCTGATCGGCGGCACCAATTCAAGCACGGCGCTGGCCATGTCGAAGGTGGCGGCGGACAAGAAGAAGCCGATCATCGTGGTCGGCGCCGGCGCGCCCGCGCTGACCAACGAGCAATGCACGCCCTACACGCTGAACTATGCCTACGACACCGTGGCGCAGGCGCGCGGCACGGGCGCGGCGGTGGTCAAGGCGGGCGGCAAGAGCTGGTATTTCCTGACGGCCGACTACGCTTTCGGGCATGCGCTGCAGGCCGACACCACCAAGGTGGTTGAGTCCGGCGGCGGCAAGGTCGTGGGCAGCGTGAAGCATCCGCTGGCCGCCAGCGATTTCTCGTCATTCCTGTTGCAGGCGCAAAGCAGCAAGGCCGAGATCCTGGCGCTGGCCAATGCGGGTGCGGACGCGACCAATTCAATCAAGGCGGCGAACGAGTTCGGCATCACCAAGTCGATGAAGCTGGCGGGCATGATCATGTTCATCAACGACATCCACGCGATGGGCCTGCCGGCCGCGCAGGGCATGTACCTGACCGACAGCTGGTACTGGAATGCGTCGGACGAGACGCGCGCGTGGAGCCGCAAGTTCTTCGACCGCCGGCAGGCCATGCCGTCGTCGCTGCAGGCGGCCGATTATTCGGCGGCATTGCAGTACCTGCGCGCGGTCAAGGCAACCGGCACGGACGACGCCGACAAGGTGCTGGCGTACTTGCGCGAGAACAAGCTGAACGACATGTACATCAAGGACGGCGTGGTGCGTCCCGATGGCCGCGTCGTGCATGACATGTACCTGCTGCAGGTCAAGAGCCCGGACCAGTCGAAGGAGCCGTGGGATTACTTCACGGTGGTGCAGGCCATCGACGGCAACGAGGCCTTCACGAAGCAGTCCGAAAGCCGCTGCGCGCTGTGGAAATCCTAGGAGAACTCGCATGGCCAAACGCAAAGTCATCGTGACCATTGCCCCGACCGGGGGCATGGCTCTGAAAAGCCAGAATCCGCACCTGCCGACGCAGCCCGCGGAGATCGCGGAGGATGTCTACCGCTGCTATAACGCGGGCGCCAGCGTGGTGGCGCTGCATGCGCGGCGTGCGGATGATCTGGCGACGTGCGACGCCGCCGTCTACCGGAAGATGAACCAGCTGATTCGCGAGCGCTGCGACATCGTGCTGAACAACTCCACGGGCGGTGGGGTGCATGGCGACATGGTCGCCGAGACCTCGCCCGGCACGTGGGAGATTCTGTGGGAGGAGCGTCTGAAGGGCATGGACGCGGGCGCGGAGATGTGCACGCTGGACGCCACCACGCTGAATCTGGCGTTCGGCGACCGCGAATACCTGATGAACACGCCGCTCAGCAAAGGGCGCGAGCTGGCCGTCGGCATGAAGGCGCGCGGCATCAAGCCCGAGTGGGAGGTGTTCAGTCCGACGCACATCCTGCAGGACGTGACGACGCTGATCAACGAGGACCTGGACGAAGGCCCGCACTTCATCAACCTGGTCATGAACGTGCATCGCAACTTCCAGAACGCCATGCCGTTTTCGCCGCGGCATCTGCAGATGATGGTGGACCTGCTGCCCAAGAACAGCGTCTTCTGCGTCAGCGGCATCGGGCCGTCGCAGTTGGAGGCCAACATCAGCGCGCTGCTGCTGGGCGGCCACGCGCGGGTCGGGCTGGAGGACAACCTGTATTACCGGCATGGCGAACTGGCCACCAACGTGCAGTTGACCGAGCGTATCGTGCGCATCATCCGCGAAATGGACATGGAGCCGGCCACGCCCGCCGAGGCGCGAGAAATCATGGGCTTGCCCCTAAAAAGCGGCATCCGTCCCGAGTTCGCGCTTTGACGTAACCGTCTGGCGGCGCGGCGCACGAGCCGCGCCGCCGCCACTTGTACATCGGGACATGACATGACCGAATCATTGAAAGGCGCCCGCGTGCTGGTCACCGCGGGCGCGCAGGGCATCGGACTGGCGATCGCGCGCAGGTTTGTGGATGCGGGCGCCGACGTGCATATCTGCGACGTGGACGAAGGGGCGCTCAAGGCGGCGCAAGAAAGCCTGCCCGCGTTGAGCGTCAGCCGGACGGACGTGTCTGATGAGACGCAGGTGCTGGCGATGTTCGAGGCGCTGGGCGCGCGGTGGGGCGCCTTGGATGTGCTGGTCAACAATGCGGGCGTGTCCGGGCCGACCAGCCGGCTCGAGGACACGACGCTGGACGCCTGGCGCAACACGCTGGACGTCAACCTGACCGGCACGTTCCTGTGCGCGCGCAGCGCGGTGCCGCTGCTGCGGGCCGCGGGCGGCGGCGCCATCGTCAATATCTCGTCCGTGGCGGGGCGCCTGGGCTTTTCTTTGCGTTCGCCTTACAGCGCCAGCAAGTTCGGGCTGGCCGGGCTGACCCAGACCTGGGCGATGGAGCTGGGGCCGTCGAACATCCGCGTCAATTCGGTGCTGCCGGGCGTGGTGTCGGGCGACCGCGTCGAGCGCATCATCGCCGCCCGCGCCGAAGCCGGCGGGGTCAGCAACGATGCGATGCGCGAGCAGCTTGTGGAAAAGGTGTCGCTGCGCCGCATGACGCGTCCGGAAGACGTGGCGAATCAGGTGGTGTTCCTGTGCTCTGAGCAAGGGGCGATGATCAGCGGGCAGAGCATCTCGGTGTGCGGGAATGTGGAGTATCTGGGATGAGCCTTCGTGTACGCCCGGCAGGCGCCGGGCGTGCGTGTCATCGGCAATCGGGCGCGGGGCCGCAGGGCTGGGGACTGCCTTGCAGCAGCCGGCCGATCAACTTTTCCACCGCGCCGGCCTCGGCCAGGACCGCGATGATCAGCGCCGCCGTGCCGATGACGAACATCGTCCGGTGCTGGCCGCCGCTGGCGCTGAACACGGCCGAGTAACCGTAACCGGCCAACGCCTGGAAGGTCGCAAAGCTGACTGTTGCGCGGCTCCAGGCCTGGTTTTGCGCAAAGGCATCGTGCGGAATCAGGTTGTGGATGCGCGCCAGCGCCAGGGGCACGATGCCCGGCGGGAAGGTGCCCGCCACCAGCGCGGCGGCGCCCAGCAATGCATGGTGGTGGCTGAAGCTCAAGGCGCCCATCGCGATCGCCTGAACAGCCAGCACGACGCGCAGGGCCTGGCGCGGGCCAAGCCGATCGCCCAGCCAGCCGTAAAGCGGGGGGCCTACCATTGCGCCGACGCCGTAGAGAATCCAGAAGCGCGCGCCGGCCGCGGCGCCCGCGCCCAGGCCGCGCTCGACGAAGTCCACCAGGAAGACCATCGCCGGGACCAGCGCTACGGCCATCAGCCCATACTGGCCGAACAGCAGGATCACGCCGGCGCGGTGATCGGAGGGCTGGCGGGCAGGGGAAGGCGTGCCCGCCACGGGGTCCGCCAACCGGCGCGACGCGGCGCCATGCGCTGGCCACGCACGCCAGGTCAGCAGGGTCAGCGCGGCCGAGATGGCGGCAAGACCCAGCCATGCCGCCTGCAGCCCCATGCCCAGCAGCCACGGCACGACCGTGCCGGAGCCTGCAATGCCGACGCCGATGCCCAGGAAGATGGCGCCGCCCGCCAGTCCGCGCCGCGCGCGCGGCACATGCGGCAGGATCGTCGCGGCCGCCAGCACCATGATGGCGCCGCCCGCGATGCCCGAGGCAAGACGCCAGCCGAAGAACCAGCCGATCGACAGCGGCAGGCTGCACGCCGCAAAGGCCAGCGTGACCAGCGCCATCATGACGCGCAGCACCTGAGTGCTGGAAAAGCGCCGCGCCAGCGGCTGGCCGATGAGCGCGCCGATGAGATAGCCGGTCAGGTTGGCAGCGCTCAGGAACACGACGCTGGACGAGGAGAACCAGTGCGCCTGGATCAGCGCGGGGACCAGCGGCGCGTAGGCGAAACGGGCCAGGCCGATGCTGGCCAGGCTGGCGGCGAACCCGGCAAGGACGTACCGCCATGCAGCGGTGCCTGCTACGGGCGGTGTTGCCACGGGAGTTGGCGTCGCGGCGGGGGCGACGGCGGATGAATGCGACATGGGGAACCTCACGCTTCGAATGCCGGGCGAAACCGACCGGCCTGCGAAAAAGTATAGGTAGCCAGCGCGCTGCAATCACGCAGCGTTTTGCAATTCGACCAATGCAAAAATGCGGCAGTAATTGCGGGCAATAACCGCTGGCAATAACCGCTGGCAGTCGTCGCTGACTGTCGCCGCCTATTGCGGCGGCGGGTCGAACTGCTTTGCGACGGCGTCGATGAATGCCCGCACCCGGGCCGTGTGCCGCAGGTCCTGGTGCGTCACCAGCCACACGGGAAAGCCGCCTGCGCGTTCGCGCGCCGGCCACAGGCGGACGAGTCCGCCGCGTTCGGCCATGGGCACGGGCAGTTCGCCGATGCCGATGCCGTCGGCAATCATGGCGCGCAGCATCAGGCTGGAATTGGCCGTGGCCACGATGCAGCCCGACTGGGCCGGTTCGCCGACGATGGTGGGCGCGCGGCCGCCTTCGAGGTAGGGCTGGTAGTACACCAGGTCATGCCCTTGCAGGCCCTCGCCTTCCGACGGCGTGCCGCGCAGTTCCAGATACTGCTCGCTGGCGTACAGGCCCACTGGCCAGCGGGCCAGTTGGCGCGCGACGAGATCCGGGTTCTCGGGCTTGATGTTACGGATGGCGATGTCCGCCTCGCGCCGGGCAAGGTTGGCCATCTGGGTCGACACGTTCAAACGGACACGCACGGCGGGGTGCTGCACGTGCAGCACCGCGATGGCTGGTATGACGAATTCCATGGCCAGCGAGTCGGTCGTCGCAACCTTGACCTCGCCTTCCAGCCGCCCGTCCGTGCCTTGGGCCTGCCGCACCAGGTCGTGGGCAAATTGCTCCATGCGTTCGGCGGCGCGCAGCACGCTTTCACCCGTGGGCGTGAGCGTGTATCCGGTGGAACTGCGCAGGAACAGCGTCGCGCCCAGGGTGTGTTCCAGCGTGGCGATGCGCCGCCCGATCGTGGCCTGATCGACGCCGGCCACGCGCGCGGCGCGCCGCAGCGTGCCTTCCCGTTGCAGCGCCAGAAAGATCCTTGCATCGTCCCAGTTCATCGCTTCCTTCGCGGCTGTGTGCCGGCTTCGCCGGGCCCGTCGGGGCAGCGGGATTATCGCCTAAACCCCCGTTGCCAAACCTCGCCACCCCGGTCCATAATCTGCGCTTTGTTAATTGATAACCGTTCGCATTAATAAGCAATGTGAGCGGTATCGCGTGCGGGCGGGATCGTGAGCGGATCGGAAGGGGCACCCCAGGACTTCGAGAGCCTATACGGCAATCACCACGGCTGGCTGCTGGCCTGGGTGAACTGGCGCCTGGGCAACGCGGCGGACGCCGCCGACCTGGCGCACGACGCGTTCGTGCGCCTCTTGACGCGCCCGTGCAAGTTCGACAACGCCCGCCATGCCCGGACCTATCTGCGCCGGATGGCCAACGGCATGTGCATCGACCTGTGGCGCCGCCGCGACCTGGAGCAGGCCTGGCTGGACGCCCTGGCCGCGCAGCCCGAGCCCACGGTGTCCTCGGCCGAGGATCAGGCCATGGTGCTGCAGGCCCTGGGCGAGATCGACGCGATGCTGCGCGGATTGCCGCCCAAGACCGCCCACGCCTTCGTCATGGCGGTGGCGTGCGAGATGACCGACCAGGAAGTGGCGGACGTGCTGGGCGTGTCGGCGCGCATGGTCCGCAAGTACGTCGCCCAGGCCATGCTGTGCTGCATGCAGCTTGAGGCGCGCCTGGCGGCAGGACATGCGGACGAGCCGGCCGGCCTGCCGCCGTTGCCCGCGGCATTGCAGGCGGCCGCCTCATGAGCGCCGCGCAGGCGCGCGAGCCCTCTCATCGTGCGATGGAGCAGGCCGCCGAGTGGTATGCGTTGCTGCGATCCGGCGATGCGTCGGCCGCCGAGCGCCAGCAATGGCAGCAATGGATCGACCGCGCGGCGGAACACCGCGAGGCCTGGGGCTACGTCGAACGCATCGGCCGCCGCTTTTCCCCGCTGCAATCCAGTCCTGACCGGGACGCCGCCGTGACGGCGTTCGGGCAGGCCGCGTCGGCCCGGCCGCGCGCTCGCCGGCAACTGCTGCTGGGGATGGCGGGGGCCCTGGGCATCGCCAGCCTGGGGTGGACGGCGTGGCGGCAGACGCCCTTGCCCCTGGCGGCTTCGACCTGGGGCGCGGACCATCGCGCGGGGCTGGGCGAAACGCGCCACGTCGCGCTGGCCGATGGCACCCAGGTCTGGCTGAAGGCGCTGAGCGCGTTCGATGTCGACTATGGCGCCACGTTGCGCCGCCTGCAGCTTGTTGCCGGAGAGCTGCTGATCCAGACCGCCGCGGACCCGATCCGTCCCTTTGTGGTCGACACCGCGCAGGGCCGGCTGCAGGCGCTGGGTACGCGTTTCACCGTGCGTGGGGAGGACGACGGCGTGGTGGTGGCCGTGCACGAAGGGGCCGTCCGGGTCGACACGGCCGGCAGCCGCGCCAGCGGCATCGTGCCGGCGGGGCGACAGGCGCGGTTCACCGCGGACACGTTGGACGGCTTCCTGCCGGTGGACCCGGCCCGCGAGGCCTGGACGCGCGGCGTGTTGGTGGCCGACAACACGCCGCTGGCGGACGTGGTGGCCGAATTGCGCCGCTATCACTTCGGCCACCTGGCCGTGGCGCCGGAGATCGCGCGGCTGCACGTCTTCGGCAGCTATCCCATCCGCGAGACCGACCGCGCGCTGGACATGCTGGCCTCGGTTTTGCCGGTGCGCGTGCGCCGCACGATGCCCTGGTGGATCAGCCTCGAAGCGCGCGCCTGAAAAAATTTTCCGCGAAACGGTTCCGGGTTTTGCCCGCTCGTTCGAATAAGGACAGTAAGAGCCGCTCGCGCCCTGCAATCCGCATGGCTGGCGCGCCGCTCTCCCTTCCAGAACTTACGCACGAGAGCACAGGTCCCGTCATGTCCCACCGTCCTACTTCCGCCGCCGCGGCCTTTCCCGTGAACCGCGCGCGCGCCTTGGCCTTCCGTCGCCGCCGCATTCCGTCCTGGGGCCTGCCGCTGGCCCTGGCGATGGCCGTTTCCGCGGTCTGGGGGCCGACGGCCCACGCGCAGGCCGCGCCCGCGTCGACCGGCGTGGCGGATCTGATGACGTTCGACATTGCCCCCGCGCCGCTGAATCAGGTGCTGACGCGGCTGGCGAACGCGTCCGGCATCCTGCTGGCCGCGCAGCCGTCGCTGGTGGCCGACCGCCAGAGCAATGGCGTGCGCGGCCGCTATACCCCCCATCAGGCGCTGGAGCAGGCCCTGGCCGGAACGGGATTGCGCGCCACGCGCGAGGCGCCGAACGAGTACCGCCTGAGCGTTTTGCCCGCCGGCCAGACCACCACGCTGGAACCCGTGACGGTGACGGCCTCGGGGCTGGCGAGCGGCTTGCCGCCCGTCTACCCGGGCGGCCAGGTGGCGCGCGGCGGACGTCTGGGCCTGCTGGGCGACCGCGACGACATGAGCACGCCATTCAGCGCGACGCAGTACACCGCCAAGCTGATCGAGGATCAGCAGGCGCAGAACATCGGCGACGTGCTGGTCAATGACCCCACCGTGCGCAATACGTACTCGCGTGGTGCGGGGCGCGATGAGTTCAACATCCGCGGGTTCACGCTGTTCAATTACGACGTGTCGTTCAATGGCCTGTACGGCGTGTCGCCGCGCAATTCCAGTTCGCTGATCGGGGTAGAGCGCGTGGAAGTGCTGCGCGGTCCCAATGCCTTGCTGAACGGGATGGCGCCCTACGGTTCCGTGGGCGGCTCAATCAACCTCGTGCCCAAGCGCGCGGGCGCCGATCCGCTGAACCGCTTTACCGTGTCGTACATCGGCGACAGCCAGTTCGGCGCGCACGCCGACCTGTCGCGCCGCTATGGCGAGAGCCAGGAGTGGGGCGTGCGCCTGAACGTGGCCGGCAGCAGCGGCGACCTGCCGATGGACGGCGCGAAGGAAGACCTGGGCGCCGTGGCGCTGGGCCTGGACTACCAGGGCGAGCGCCTGCGCGTGGAAGGCGACATCAACTACCAGAACCGCACCACCGATGCGCGCAGCGGCCTGCTGTTTCCGCCGCCGTCGGGCGTGGACATCGGCCGGGCGCCGGACGCGCGCCGCAATTTCTTTCCGTCGTGGACCTATTGGAAGACCAAGGAATGGTCGGGCGCGCTGCGCGCCGAGTACGACGTGTCGCCGGACTGGACCGTCTACGGCGCAGTGGGCGCGCGCAAACACGACTTTGAAAGCATGCAGACCAGCTGGCTGATGCTGAACGAAGCGGGTGATATCGGCGCGGTGCCGGCCCGCCTGAACGAGTCGCTGCTGAGCAAGACGGGCGAAATCGGCGTGCGGGGGCGCCTGCAGACCGGCCCGCTCAATCACGAGCCGGCGCTGAGCGCCAGCGTGCTGGACATCGACTATTCGGCGGCGCGGATCCGGTCCAGCACGGTGTTTTCCAACATCTACAACCCCGCGGACCTGCCCAAGCCGAACATCGCGCGGCCGTCGGATCTGCCGCGGGCCAGCGATTCCCGGCTGGTCAGCATTGCGCTGGCCGACACGATTTCGATGGCCGACGACCGCGTGCAGTTCATCGCGGGCGCGCGCCACCAGCGCGTGGAGTCGACCAACTTCGACGCGATGACCGGCCGCCAGACGTCGAACTACAACGAGTCCGCCGTCACGCCGGCGTTTGCCTTGACCGTCAAACCTACGGAGCGGCTGGCGCTGTATGGCAATTACATCGAGGGCCTGAGCCAGGGCGGGACGGCGCCCGAAGGCGCCGTCAACGCGGGTGAAGTGTTCGCGCCTGAAATCTCCAAGCAGTTCGAACTGGGCGCCAAGTACGATTTCGGCCAGTTTGAAACGACGCTCAGCGCGTTCCAGATCGAGCGTCCCAGCAGCTATCTGGATCCTGCCAGCCTGCGCTACGTGTCCAATGGCAAGCAGCGCAACCGCGGGCTGGAATTCCTGGTGCAGGGCGAGCCGACGCACGGCGTGCGCCTTTTGGGCGGCGTGGCCTATACCGATGCGCGCCTGACGCGTACCGAGGGCGGCGTCAATGACGGCAATCGCGCGCCGGCCGTGCCGCGTCTGCAATTCAACGCGGCAGCCGAATGGGACACGCCATTCGTGCCGGGCCTGACGCTGACCGCGCGGATGCTGCGCACCAGCTCGCAGATCGTCGACGTCGCCAACACGCAGGAGATTCCGGGCTGGACGCGCTTCGACGTGGGCGCGCGCTATGCCTTCAACGCCAACGGCAAGCCCGTGGTCATCCGTGCGATGGTCGAGAACGTGCTGAACAAGAACTACTGGCAGTCCGCGGCGCGCGAAGGTCTGACGGTCGGCGCGCCGCTGACGGTGCTGTTGTCCGTGAGCACGGAGTTCTAAGGCAAACGGTCCGCCATCAGAACTTGTACGCCACGCCCGCGCTGAACGCGCGGCCGTTGCCCGGCAGGAAGATGGGCATGGCGGGCGTGGCCGTGTTGCGGATGGCGTAGCTGCTGGCGTAGGTCTTGTCGGTGAGGTTGTCGGCCGTGACGTAGCCGCTCCAGTGCGCGTCGTGCTCGTAGGCGATCTTGAAGCCAAGGAGCGCATAGGCTTCCTGCTGCGTGCCGGGCGCGTTGGCGTGGTTGGTCTCCGTGTCGCTCATCAGCCAGCGCACGTTGGGGCCGAAGCGCCAGCCGCCGATGCGGTACATGACTTCGGCGCTCAGCAGATGGCGCGGCACGCCGGCGATGCGGTTGCCTTCGTATTGGCCGTTGCGGAAGCGGAAGTCGCTGAGCGTGTAGGCGATGCGGTAGTCGAACATGCCTTCGCCGGGCGAGGGCAGCGTGCCGGACAGCCCGGCCTCGATGCCCTGGTGGCGCGTGCGGCCGTTGTAATTGTAGGTGCCGGCGGGCGTGCCGTTTTCGTTGGTGACCGACATCAGCTCGTCGTCGACCTTGCTGCGGTACAGCGACACGCTCCAGTGCTGGTCGCGGCCGGCGACGGTGAACGTGCCGTCGCCGCCGACTTCATACGTGAGCGCGCGTTGCAGGTCCAGCTTGCTCATGGAGGTGCTGGCCGTGGCCGGGTTCATCGGCGCGGCGACTTCGCCGTTGACGATTTCCCAGAAGGTCGGCACTTCGTTGCTGCGGCTGACGTTGGCATACCAGCGCTGCGATGCGGCCGGCTGCCAGATCACGCCCAGCTTCGGCGTGGCGTAGCGCCAATCCTGATCCAGCGTCTTGCCGCTGTTGCGCTCGTGCGCGTCGCGCACCGCGACGGTGTATTTGACGTCACCCACCACGCTGAACTGCGGCGTCAGGTGCCAGTCCACGCCCACCATCGCGCTGCGGTTCTCGGCGCGCAGGTCGTAGTTGCCGAAGCGTTGCAGGCGCTGGCCGTCGGACGGGCGGATGGCGTACAGGTCGCGGTCCATGTTGCTGCGCTGCCAATCCAGGCCGGCGCGGTAGTCCACGGTGCCGATCTTGCCGTTCAGTTGCCAGGCCAGGCCGTAGGTGTCGCTGTCGGTCACGTTGGCGACCTGCGGATTGGTGAAGTCGTCGTTCGTGTGCTGCCAGTAGACGCCGGCCGTCTGGTTGAAGGTCTCGGTGCCCCAGAAGCTGCGGTTGGCGAGGCGGAACTGGTTGGTGTTGCGGTGCGGGTCGCGGTTGTAGACGTTGTTGGCAATGTCCTGCGGCGAGTTGCCGTCGCCCAGCACGCTGCGCGGGTCTTCGACCATGCGCGCCTTCGGGATAGGCTGGGGAATGTCGAACTTCAGGTCGGTGTACGAAAGATAGGTGCGGTTTTCAAACAGGCCGCGGCGGAAGCCGACGTTGCCCTGGAAGCTGGTGCGTTCGGACGACGACTGGTGGCGATAGCCGTCCGACTTGTCGTAGCCGAAGGCGAAGCGGCCGTCGAAGCGTTCGTCCTGAAAGCCTTTGGCCAGCGTGACGTTGCGGGTGCCGAAGCTGCCGCCGCCTAGCCGGATGAAGTCGCCCTGCGTGCCGGTGAGCGACTGGAAGTCGACCTCGCCGCCCAGCGTGCTGGCGCCGGGGGCCAGCGCATTGGCCCCGCGCCGCACGGCGATGATGCCGGCATTGCGTGGTTCGAGCAGGCTGATGATGAAGGAACCGTCCGCGTCGTTGAGCGGCAGACCGTCCTGCATCAGCAGGATGCCGCGCGACAGCGGGTTGCTCTGGATGCCGGAGCCGCGGATGTTCAAACGCGGCTGGTCCAGGCCCCCAAAGAATTCCTGCACGATGACGCCGGGCTGGTATTCCAGCGCGTCGCGCAGCGTGATGAGACGCACGGCCTGCTGCGGCTGGATCAGGTTGGTGCCGCCGGGCACGGCCTGCAATTCGGCTTGCGTGCGTTGCACGCTGGGTTCCAGCGCATTGGGGATGGTGGTCCCGGAAACGACGACGGGGGCCAGCGACGGCGCATCCTGCGCCATGGCGACGGACAGCCCGAGGGCGCTCAGGGTGAGGGTGGATGCGAGCTGGCGCAGGACAGGGGTAGACATCAGATGGATTCCACGAAGGACGGGCCTGGGCGTTACCAGGAAATGTGAAACATGGTCTTGGCCAGCAACACGATGCCGGCCATGTGACAGAACACGCTCAGATGCACGCGTGAACGGAGCGCGGCGTGCAGGCGTTGGCGGCGCGCCAGCGTCATGGCCGTGATGACGTGCAGCAGCACGCTGCCGGCCAGCGCCATCTTCAAGAGCAGCAAGGCGGCGAAGGCCGAGCTGCCGGGGCTGGCGAGCACGGCGCGGTAGTGCCAGGCCATGCCCAGCCCGCAGGCGTAGAGCACGACCAGGACCCAGGGCATCACACGTCGCACGCGCGGCGCCAGTTGCTGCGACAGCGCGCGGCGCACGTCGGCGGGCAGGCGTCTGGCGACGGGTTCGAGGAACAGCACTTCGAAGATCACGGTGCCGATGAAGATCAGCGCGGCGAACAGATGCACGATGTGCAGGGCGAGGTAGGTCATGGTTGCTTCCTTGAGTCGAGCAGCAGGGCGTGCAGGCGTTCGGCGTCGGCGGCGCGCTGCGGGCTGCCAATAGACCCGCTGAGCGAGACGGGTTCGAGGCAGCCGTTGCCGACCATGACGCAGCGGTCGACCAGGCCCAGCAGTTCCTGCGGGTCGTGGCTGATGCAGATGAGGGCCGCGCCCAGGCGCGCGACTTCTTCGTGGCAGCACGCGGAGAGCTGGCGGCGCAGCGCGGGGTCGAGCGCGCTGAAGGGTTCGTCGAGCAATAGCAGGTCGGGCTCAAGCGCCAGCGCGCGGGCCAGCGAGACCCGCTGCGCCATGCCGCCCGACAGCTCTCCCGGCCAGGCATTGCCCGCGCCCAAGAGCCCGACCCGGGCCAGCCATTCATCCGCTTTCGCGCGGGCGTCGGCCATGCGCAGGCCGGTGGCGCGCAGCGGTAGCGCCACGTTGTCGCGCGCATTGCGCCAGGGCAAGAGGCGCGGCTCCTGGAACATCAGCACCGGATGCCGGAACGTGTTGCGCAGCGTGCCTGCCGTGGGCGCGAGCAGTCCCGCCGCCAGACGCAGCAGCGAGCTCTTGCCCGCGCCGCTGGGGCCGGCAAGGCCCAGCCGCTCGCCGGCCGCCAGCCGTAAGTCGATGCGGGCCAGCACGGGCTGGGCGCCAAAGCGCAGCACGAGGTTTTGCATTTCAAGCATGGCTCGGCTCCATCCAGCGTCCCAGGCGGCGCTGCAACGGTTGCAGCAGTGCAAATTCCAGCAGGGCGACCAGGCCGAAGATCAGCAGCACCCACGCAAAGAGTTCGGCGGTGTCGAACGTGCTGCGGGCATTGGCGAGCGCATAACCGACGCCGTTCTCCGCGCCCAGCACTTCGGCCATCACCACCAGGCGCACGCCGCCGCACAGGGCGATGAGCAGGGCGGCCAGAAGCGGCGCGCTGAGCGCGGGCAGGTAGAGGTGGCGCAGGCGCAGCCACGGGCCGTAGCGATAGACGTGCGTCATCTCCATCAGCCGCCGGTCCACGTGCAGCATGCCCTTGACGGTGTTGACGTACATGCCGGGCGCCATCATCAGCGTGGTGATGAAGATGACCATGGGCGATCCCATGCCGAACCACAGCATGGCCAGCACGACCATCACCACGGGCGGCACGGCCATCAGCAGCCAGCGCAAAGGTTCGATGAGGCCACGCAGGCGCGCGCTGTGCCCGGCCAGCACGCCGAGCGTGAAGCCGATGGAGGCGCCGGCCAGCACGCCCACGCCGATGCGCATCAGGCTGACGCCTGCGTTGGCGAAGAACTGTTCGCTGCGCACGAGGGGGCCGATGGCGCGCAGCGCGTCCCAGGGCGTGGCCATGAGCAGCGGGCCAAGATGGCGGGCGGTCAGGTGCCATGCCAGCAGCAACAGCAGGACGCCGGCCACGCTCCAGCCGCGCGACGTGCGCGCGGGACTTGCGGCGGGGGCGCTCATGGTCCGTAGAAGCCGACAGGGGGCAGCTCGCCGCCGATGGCCTGCGGAAAGCGGCTGGCCAGCAGGCGGTACAGCGCTTCCAGCTCGGGACGGGCATCGTGGGCGCTGCGGCTGTCCAGCCGCGTGCCGCGAATCGCAGTCACGACAGCCGGCGCGGGCAGGTGCGGCAGGTGTTCGCGCACGAGGTCGGCGCAGGCTTCGGGGTTGGCCGCGCACCAGCGCGCCGACGCGGCGTAGGCGGCGTCCACCGCGCGGCACAGCGGGGTATCGTCCGCCACGCCTGCGCCGGCCATGACGCCGGCTTGCGGCAATGAAGGCTGTTGGGGAAAGCTGCCGCGCCACGCGGCTTCCAGGCTCTGGCCGCGGTGCAGCGCCATGCCGCCGGCCTGTTGCGCGCGCCACAGCAGCAGCGAGGCCATGGGTTCGACGAGCAGCACGCTTTCCGCCTGACCACTCAGCATGAGGGCGATGGCGTCCTGGCCGTCGCGGGTGCGGCGCAGCGTAACCGGCGCCAGGCCTTTGTCGGCCTGGGCCTGCAGCAAGGTGTCCAGCAGCACGGCGGGAAGATCGCGCTGGAAGGGCGCGACCAGCTCGCGTCCCGCCAGGTCAGCGAAGGTCTTGATGTCGGGATTGCGGCTGACGAGCCACAGAATGCCCCAGACCGAGATGTTCAACAGGCGCACCGGCATGCCGCGGTTGTGCAGCAGGGCGGGCAGGGTGCTGGGCGCCGCGCTGAACTCGACGTCGCGGTTCACCAGCAGCGTGCGCAACTGGTCCGGCGTCTGCCACAAGCGGAAGCGCAGCTTGTCGGTGTGATCGGCCAGCGCGCCGGTGGCCGCCATGTGCATCAGCGGATAGCTGACCACGGCGCCCGGTCCCGCGAGGGTCAGTTGGGCCCGGCGTTCGAGCGTGGCGGCCCGGACAGATGCAAGGCGCGGCAGGAGGGCGGCGCCCAACGCCGCGGCGCAGAAGCGGCGGCGGGTGTGCTGAGGTGAGGTCATTATTCTAAATAGGAACTATTATCGTTTTATTCTCACACTCAAGCCGAACGACCCAGAATGACAAATATCAATGTGCTCGAGCCGCGCGCGGCGGCCGTCCGCCTGCTTGCACAGCATCCGCTGCTGGCCGGATTACCGGCGGGCGTGGCCGACGATCTTCTGCTCGATGCGAGCGTGCTGCGGGCGCCGGCCGGGCAGATCCTGTTCGGCGAAGGCGACGAGGCGCGCCACTACCTGCTGGTCGAGACCGGGCAGGCCGAGGTCATGCGCTACAGCTACAACGGCGACGAGCGCGTGTTCCGGGTTTTCGAGCCAGGGCAACTGATGGCCGAGGCCGCGATGTTCATGCCGCACGGCCGCTATCCGATGCAGGCGCGCGCGCGGACGGATGTGCAGTGCTGGCGGCTGGCTCGCACGAAGCTGCACGACGCGTGCCGGCGCTGGCCCGATCTGGCGCTCAAGCTGCTGGCCGGTATGAGCCAGGCGGTTTATGACCAGGTGAACAAGGTCGACTGGATGACGTCCAGTTCTGCAGCGGAACGGCTGGCGAACTACCTGATGGGGCTGCAGGAACGGCAGGGCGCCACGCTGACGCTGCCGCTGAACCAGCGCCAGCTTGCGGCGCATTTGGGCATACGCGCTGAAACGCTGAGCCGGCTGCTGAACGACTGGCAGGCGCAGGGCTATATCAGCGGCAAGCGTAGCCAGTGGGTGGTGACTGATCCGGCCCATCTGGCCAGCCTGTCGATGACGGCGAAGCGGCCGTTCTGACACGCTCAAACGCACGCGTGCGCCGGGATCGGGCGCGCTTTTTATGCGGTCGCGTGACGTGAAAAGGCGCGCGCGCCAATGACCTTCGTCATGTGACCGGACGCGCGGCGTGCGGAGAATGGCAGGCGTTCTCACGTCCAAGCGCTTCCCGCCTTTCATGCCTTTCACGCCGCAATCCGAACCCGCTAGCCCGACGCCAGCCCCCACCGAAGACGACATCCGCAGGCTGGTCCACACCTTCTACGCCAAGGTGCGCGAAGACGAGGTGCTGGGTCCGATTTTCAACGCGCGCGTGAAGGACTGGGACCATCACCTGTCGCTGCTCTGCGATTTCTGGTCGTCGCTGGTGCTGGGTACGCGCCGCTTCAAGGGAGCGCCGATCCCGGCGCATGCGCGCATTCCAGATCTGTCGTGGCCGCTCTTTGAACGTTGGCTGGCGCTGTTTCACGCCACGACGGCGGCGCTGGGACACGCGCAGTTGCAGACGACGGCGGACGCAATGGCCGATCGTATCGCGGCCAAGCTGTGGGCCGTCTGGCAGGCGCGGGCGGACATCGCCAGCCTGCCCGACCGCTTGCCGCCCGGCGTGCAGCCCTATATGGACAGTCCCGTGTTCACGCCGGACAACCTGCCGGACGCGCTGAAGGCGGCGCATTCCACCAAGCCCGGCACGTGGGGACTGTTGAAGGTGCACGCGGGCGTGCTGCGTTTTGTGCTGGACGATGCCCCGCATACCGAAGCCGTGCTGACCGCGGGCCAGCAGGTGGTGATCGAACCCGGCGTGCGGCATCACGTGGCGTTTGAACTGCCGGGCCGCTTCGAGATCACGTTCTGCCGGGCGGCCGAAGCCTGATGCGCGGCGCGGCCGGGGTCAGTCCTTGACCTTTGCAGGCTGATAGAAGCAGTAGCCGCTGCTGCGCAGTGTCTTGACGGGCAGCGTCTGGCCGCTCAGGGCTTCGACGCGGCGGCGCAGCCGGCGCATCTGCGTATCGAGCCGGCGTTGATCGTAGTCCAGGTAATCGGCGCCCAGGGCTTCGACGATCTGCCGGCGGCTGATGTTTTCGCCGGGCTGGCTCATCAGGCAATGCAGCACGGTCAGGTCCTGCTGCGACAGCGGCATGGCCGCCGCGCCAGGAATGTGCAGGCGGCGGGGGCCGATTTCAAGCAGCCAGCTCAAAGGCGGCTGATCCCGGCCCGGCTGAGGCAGCCCCAGCCGGCGCACCAGCGCGGCCAGCGTTGCAGCCAGTTCATCCAGGTCGCAACCCTTGCCCAGATAATGGTCGGCGCCCATGCCCAGGCCCGAAATCCGGTCAGGGCCGGTCTGGCGCGCGCTGAACACCACGATGCCCACTTGCTGACCTTCCTGGCGCAGACGTTGGATCAGGTCCAGGCCGCAGCCATCCGGGAGACCGATGTCGATGACGGCCAGATGATGGCGGGCGGGGTCGAAGCGCTGGTCGAATTCCTGCAGGCTGGACGCGCACGAGGGGGCGTATCCCAACTCTTCGAGGAATTCGCCGAGCTCCTGACGCAGCACGGGTTCATCTTCGAGCAGGATCACTTCAGGCATGAGGCGCCTGAGGAATGCAGCGTGAGGGGCTGGTGTAATCTGCCGGGTTGCACGGAAATGCTGCGTAGATTGCGATTGATGAAACGGGAATGTTACTCCAGGGCCACGCTGTGGCTGACGCTGCTGGCCTGCCTGTTCGCGGGCCTGCTGGCCGCGGCCGCACCGGCGCGCGCCGAGCCGCTGCGCCTGGATGGCTTCCATAGCGTCCAGGACGCGGCCGGGCATCTTGAGCGCCTGATCGATCCCGATGGCGAGCTCGACGTGGGAAATGCCGCCAGCGCGAACGGCTGGACGCCGCTGCCGGGCAGCCTGAGTGCCGGCTTCACGCCCGCGACGATCTGGCTGCGCCTGCCCGTGCAGGTCGATAAGGTCATGCACGGCGGCTGGATGCTGCGCCTGACCAACGCACTGCTGGACGACGCGCGCATCTACGTGGGCCATGGCGGCGGCTGGACGATGCTAGGACGCAGCGGCGAGGATCTGGCGCGGCGCAAATGGCCGGTGGACTATCGCAGCCCCGTGATCCAGTTCAATCCGTCCAAGCCAGGCGAATACGTCATCCTGGTGCGGCTGCAAAGCAAGAACGCCATGGCGACGCGGCTGGAAGTCTGGCAGCGGCTGGCGTTCGACAACCAGTCGCGCCGCGAGGGCCTGTTGTTCGGGCTGTATTTCGGCTTCTATCTGCTGCTGATCTGCGCGCACGCGGCGTTCTGGCTGGTCACGCGCGCGCCGATGAGCGGACTGTTCCTGGCCTACATCGGCAATTGCGTCTTCAACGAGGTGCTGTCGCTGGGGCTGGTGCAGCAGTTGACCGGCCTGCCGGTAGCCTGGAGCGATCGGCTGCTGGGCGTTGGCATCGCCGTCAGCCTGCCGGTGGCGCTGCGTGTCGCGTTCCGCCAGTTGAACCTGGAAGCTTTGTATCCGCGCGCCGTGCGCTGGCTGGACTGGCTGTTCTGGGGCATCGCCGCGATCTGTTCCGCGCTGATCGTGACGGGGCACTACGGCGCCGGCATGCAGCCGATTCAGGCGCTGGCGCTGCTGGTGATCGTGGGATTCACGACGCTGGCGGCTTATCTGCTCAAGCGCGGCTGGCGGCCGGCCCGCTTTTTCGCGTTGGCGTTCGGGGTGTTCTACCTGGGCGTGCTGATCGCTTTCCTGCGCAACCTCGGGGTGTTTCCGGTCAACGCCTTTACCGAATACGTCTCCACGCTGGGCACGATGCTGCACATGCTGCTGCTGAGTCTGTTCATTGTTGGCCGTTACGAACGCCGCCGCCGCGTCCGCGAACTGCAGCAGGCCAACCTGGCGGCCGATCTGGCACGCCAGCACAGCCACTGGCTGGAACGCGAAGTTGCGCTGCGCACGGCCGAAATGCAAGGCGAGATCGAACGCCGCGTCGCGCTGGAGGGCGAGCTGCGCACGTCGCTGGAAAAGGAACGGCAGATGTTCACGGAGCAGCGCGAATTCGTGGCGATGGTGTCGCACGAATTCCGCACGCCGCTGGCGATCATCACGACGTCGGCGCAGCAGCTTGGTCGCAACCTGGCTGCGCCACTGGAGAAAAGCCTGGCGCGCTGCGCCAACATCCGCAATGCGGCCACGCGCCTGCTGGCGCTGGTGGACGAATACCTGACCGATGACCGCATGCGTGAACCGCGCGCCGAGCTGCGCATGACCCGGTGCGATCTGCCGGCGCTGCTGCAGGACCTGGCGAGCGAGTATCCGCCGGGGCGGGTGCAAAGCACCTACGAGACGCCCATACGCGCGCTCGATTGCGACGCGGGCATGCTGCGGATTGCCCTGCGCAATCTGCTGGCCAATGCTGACCGGCATTGCGAGGCAGGTGGAAGGGTGAGCGTCTTGGTAAGCGAAGAGGGGGACATGCTGCGCATCGCCGTCTCCAATCCTGGCAGCCGCATTCCGCCTGCCGAGCAGGAACGGCTGTTCCAGAAGTACTACCGCGGCCACAACGCCATGCGGCATCCCGGGGCGGGCTTGGGCCTGTATCTGGTGAGTTCGATTGCAGAGCGGCTTGGTGGATCCGTCGCGCTGGCGTCGGCCGGCGGTGACGAACCGGTGTCTTTCTGCCTGGATTTGCCCCACGCCGCAGCAGCCTGAACGCGTGGTCGGCGCACTAATCGGGACGTCGCGGCGCGCGATTGTTGCGTGAACGCATCTATTTGTTTCAGGCGACGCCATGGGTAGCTGCATTCAAAATCGGGAAAAGCGCGCGATTCTCTGCCTAATTTGCGCGATTTGAGGTGGGGGATTCTCGGATCTTACAAATCGCTCAGATTTGCTCAGATTCCGTTTTGCAATGATCGGTACATTTCAGACACGAAATTTACATGGTCACTACAAAATGTCTCGCCGCTTCCCGCTTACTCGTATTGCTGTATTGCTTAGCTTGAGCCTTTCGCCTATTGCCACCCCGTACGCGCTGGCGCAGATCAGCCCGGAGTATTTGCAGGATGGATACGCGGATCCCCTCGTGTTTGGCAACATCGAAAACACGGCGTCCTCCAACTATCCCTACATTCGCCTGCAAAGCGGTGCGGTGCGGAATGGCGACCTTATCAACAGCGCGCGCCTGCAGGGCGGGTACTACGACGGCTCCTTCTCGGTGGAAGCGTCGACGCTGAACGGAAACATCCGCAACGAAGCCAACAGCACGGCTTACGGCGTGGGTCTCGCCCAAGGCAAAGTGAGCGGCGACATCGTCAACAACGGCGATCTCTACGGCCGATACATCATCTTCGGTTTTGCAGGCGTCTCGCCCATGGCTCAGCCGTCGAGTTCCAGCGTGACGATCACCAGCCACAGCACCGTCGGCGGCAAGATCATCAACAACGGAACCATCTATTCCGACAGCAACTCCGTCGTTTTCCCGACGAGCGGACTGGCGATTGAAATCTCGAACAGCAGCGCGGTCAACGGCGGCATCGAAAACAACGGCACGATCAACGGCGGCATTCTGGTCACGGACGGCTCTGCCGTGAACAGCGACATCGTCAACATCGGCACCATCAACGCGAACAACATCGCCTCCTCGTCCATGCCGGTGAACAATCTGGCCCTGGAACTCAGGAATGCCAGCACTGTCACCGGCAACATCGACAACAAAGGCACCCTGAACGGCGGCATCCTGATCGGCGACAATTCGCACGTGAAGGGCGACATCGTCAATGCCGGCGTCATCTACGCGAGCTCGCCCTCCCCGATCTTCCCGAGCAGCAATCTGGCGGTGGAAGTGCGCAATGGCAGCACCGTCGACGGACGCATCGAAAACTCGCAGACCATCAACGGCGGCATCATGGTGAGCGGCGGCGCCGAAGTGACGGGCGGCATCGTCAACAGCGGCTCGATCCTCGCCAACACCTACATGTTCGCCTCCAGCAGTGTCGCGGTCGACGTCGAGGGCGCCGGCCAGCCGATGGTGATCACGAACACCGGCACCATCATCGGCGACGTGCGCCTTGGCGCCTCCACGTTGAATATCGACGGCGGCAACATCTATGGCGCCATCACCGGCGAGGACAACCAGCACAGCTTCCTGTTTGCCAGCGGCGGCGGCACCAGCACGGTGAACATCAACACCAACTATGCGCCCCAAGGCAACATCACCGTCGGCGCCGTGAACGTCGCAGCGGGCAAGACGCTCACGCTGTCCGGCACGAAGGTCAATGGCCTGCTGACCGTGAACGGCACCCTGGCCGGTTCCGGCGATGTGGGCAACACGACGCTGGCGTCGGGCGCAACGCTGTCGCCGGGCACCGCCGCGAAAACGGGCCACGTGATGATGTCGGCCATGACGCTGGCGCCGATTGGGTCGATCGGCATCATCCCGACCAATTCCGAAATCGGCACCGTGACGGTGAACGGCGACCTGACCTTCATGCCCGGCTCGACCTACCGCGTCGATGCAACCGACGATGGCAAGAGCGACCGCGTGAACGTCACGGGCACGGCCAATCTGGCCGGTAACGTCGTGCATATCGGTTCGGGTGGCACCTACGCCGCATCGACCGCCTACACGATCCTGTCTGCCAACAGCGTGAACGGCAAGTTTGGCGGCGTGTCCAGCGATCTGGCTTATCTGCAACCGACGTTGAACCAGGAAGGCAACGACGTGGTGCTGAAGCTGGACATGAAGCAGGTGCCCGTGGACCCGGACCCGAAGCCGACCAATCCGGACCCCAAGCCGGCCGAGCCGGACACCAAGCCCAGCCCGGGCAAGCCCGTCGACAACGGTGGCGGCAACACGGACAGCGGAACCCGTCCGATCGAGTTCGCCGACCTCGCGGTGACCGGCAACCAGCGTTCGGCGGCGAATGCGGTGCAAACCCTGCCCAAGACCAGCTCGCTGTACACCCGCGTCCTGAACCTGCCCAACGGCGCGCCGGCCGGCGTGTTCGCCGATCTGTCGGGCGAATCGTTCGGCAGCAGCGTGTCGGCGATGCAGAACGTCAGCAACAACGTCGCCAGCCTGCCCACGGCACAACTGCGCGCCAACATGAACGCCGGCTTCATCCCCGGCCCGCCCACGGCGCAAGTCGGCCGCGGCGACGCCTCCATGCTGCCGCGTTCGAACGCGCAGCCGCTGTGG
Organism: Achromobacter sp. UBA4530; assembly: GCF_002388205.1. Taxonomy (NCBI): domain Bacteria; kingdom Pseudomonadati; phylum Pseudomonadota; class Betaproteobacteria; order Burkholderiales; family Alcaligenaceae; genus Achromobacter; species Achromobacter sp. UBA4530. The sequence goes on from NZ_DGMA01000031.1 coordinate 153,677, forward strand.
GCGCAGGCCTTCGGCAACTGGCGCTCGATGGACGGCAACGGCAACGTCGCCAAGTCCCGTGAGCGTGATGTCGGCATCTTCGTTGGCGGCGACCACGGCGTGGGCAACGGTTGGCGCCTGGGTGGCGCGTTCGGTTACACCGACAGCCGCATCACCGTGGACGACCGTTCGGCCAAGTCCGACGTGAACAGCTACAGCGCGATCCTGTACGGCGGCAAGTCGTTCGAAGCCGGCTCGGGCAAGATCAACTTCACCGCTGGCCTGGCCTACACGTGGCATGACATCGACAGCAAGCGCAACATCAACGCGGCAGGCCAGTACCAGGAACTGAAGGCTGACTACAGCGCCAGCACCGGCCAGGTCTTCACCGACGTCGGCTACGCGATCCCGCTGAACGACCGTGTCACGCTGGAACCGTTCTTCGGCGCCGACTTCAGCGACCTGCGCACCCGCGGCTTCTCGGAGTCGGGCGGTGACGCCGCGCTGAGCGGTCGCAGCAGCACCAACAACGTGGGCACCACCACGCTGGGCCTGCGCGCGCAGACCACGTTTGACGTGAAGGACACCGCGGGCCGTCTGCGCGGCATGCTGGGCTGGCGCCATGCCTACGGCGACGTCAATCCGGAAGCCACGATGTCGTTCGACGGCAGCCAGCCGTTCACCGTGGCGGGCAACCCGCTGGCGCGTGACGCGGCTGTGATGGAAGTGGGCGTGGACCTGGCAATGAGCAAGAACGCCACGCTGGGCCTGGCTTACTCGGGTCAATTCGGCGACGGCAACCGTCAGAACACCGGCACCGTCAACGTGAGCTGGCGCTTCTAAGGCATTCCGTCTCGGCGGATGCGAAAGGCCGGCCTCTTCGGAGGCCGGCTTTTTTTGCGTCGGCGGCCTATCTTCGCTCAGCCCGTTGTCAGGCGCCCGCGCCTCCGTGCAATACCGGGTGTCCGGCGAAAACGCGCTCCGATACACTGTCCGGTCACCCCTATAACGAGAACGCCATGAGACAGTTTCTTCCGACCCTGGGCGCCGCCCTGGTGCTAACGCTGGCCGGCAATGCGGCCACCGCGCAGCAATCTCCGCCGCGCGACCCCTTCTTCTGGTTGGGAGAAATCAACAAGGCCACCACGGTCATCAATGCCGACGAAGGCCTGCTCGACAAGTCCATGGCGCCACGCCTGGCGGCTGGCGTCGCAAAAGTCATCCACGACGGCAACCAGCCCGGCGCCAAGCGGCCGGCCACCGTCATCACCTTTGAACCGCTACTGATCAAGGCCGCTGGCGAAGACATCACCCTGCTGCACGCCGGCCGTTCCAGCCAGGACATGCACGCCACCTACCGCAGCGCCATCCTGCGCGACAAGCTGCTGGATCTGGCGGACCAGTTGAATGCCACATCCACCACGCTGGTGGAGCTGGCGGCCAAGCATGCGGGCACCATCGTGCCCAACTACACCAACGGCGTGGCCGCGCAGCCCAACAGTTACGGACACTATCTGCTGGGTCAGGCCGCGGGTCTGGCGCGGGACGCGCAACGCATCCGCGAAGCCTACGTCCGCATCGACCGGTCGCCTATGGGCACCACCGTGCTGAACGGCACGAGCTGGCCGCTGGACCGCAAGCGCATGGCGCAATACCTGGGCTTCGAGGCGCTGGTCGACAACGCCTACGATGCCTCGCAGATCTCGTCCATGGACCAGCCCGTCGAGGTCGCCTCCATCGTCACCAGCATTGCGCTGCGCACGGGCAATTTCGTCGAGGACGTCATGACCCAATACGCCCAGTCGCGCCCGTGGATCCTGCTGGAAGAAGGGGGCGGCAACACGTACGTGTCCAGCGCCATGCCGCAAAAACGCAATCCGGGCCTGCTCAACGACACGCGCAGCGACGCGTCCACGGCTGTGAGCTTGGCGATGGGGCCGGTCCTGCAGACGCACAACATCACGCCGGGCATGAGCGATCCCAAGGACGTGAAGCAGAATTCCGCGATGGTCGATAGCGGCATTTCGGCGCTCAAGCGCTGGGACCGCGTGCTCAAGGCCATGGTCATCAGCCCCGACCGTGCGCTGGAAGAGCTGAACAGCGACTGGACGGCCTCGCAGGAGCTGGCGGACGTGCTGATGCACAAGTACAAGCTGCCGTTCCGTGCGGGCCATCACTTTGCGTCCGAGGTCGTGTCGTACGCCAAGGCGAACAACATCAAGCCGCTGGATTTTCCGTATGAACAGGCGCGCCGCATCTATGCCGATGCGATGAAGGACTCGAAGTACGGCACCGACCTGCCGATGAGCGAAGCCGAGTTCCGCTCGACGCTGGATCCTGTGGCCATCGTGAAGAACCGCGCCACCATCGGCGGTCCGCAGCCCAAGGAAATGGACCGCATGATCCAGGCCGCGCGCGAACAGCTGGCCGCGCAGGACAAGTGGATCAAGGCGCGCCGCGCGCATATCCGCGATTCGCTGGCGGAACTGGACAAGAAGTTCGACGCACTGGTGGCCAGCGCGCCCAAGCAATAACGCCCGCCGGCGGAATTTGTGCGCACTGCCGGCGCGCTCCTCGCTGGGCGGACCTATCGGAGAGCGCCCGTCCCGCAAGCCTGAAGCACGATGCCGCGCAGCCAGCGATGGGCGGCATCGCCGTCCATTCGCGGGTGCCACAGCATCGACACCGTAAAGGGCGCCATTGCGAACGGCAGCGCAAAGCTGCGCATGCCCTCGCGCATCATGGCGGTGTGCCGATCGGGCACCGTGGCGATCATGTCGGTTTCGCGGACCAGCGCCAGCGCCGTTGAATAGCTGCCCGCAATCGTGGCGATCTGGCGCGCGCGGCCGGCCTGCGCCAGGGGTTCATCCATGGGGCCTGATTCCCGTCCGCGGCGCGATATCAGAATGTGGCGCGCCGCCAAATAACGCGTCAGCGTGACGTTGCCGCGCGCCAGCGGATGGGCGGCGCGCATGACGCCGATGTACCGATCCTGAAAAAGCGCGCGCGTGCGCAGTTCAGGACTAGCCGACTCGCTCACCACCCCGGTTTCCAAGTCCACAGCGCCTTCGCGCAGCGGCGCGCTGTTCTTGTCCAGTTTCTGCATGAAGCGCAACCGCACCCCCGGCGCTTCGTCGTCAATCAGCGCGAGCAGACGCGCGCCAAAGTTTTCTACGAAGCCATCCGTGACGCGCAGCGTGAAGGTGCGAACGAGCGATGCAGGATCAAGGTCTTGCGAGGGACGCAGCACGGCTTGCGCATCCCTGACCAGCCCGCCGACCTGCTCGCGCAGCGCCAGCGCCCTTGGCGTGGGAACCAGACCACGTCCAGCGCGCACCAGCAGCGGATCGCCCGTGGTGTCGCGCAGCCGCGCCAACGCGCGGCTCATGGCGGAAGGACTCAGGCGCAGACGCCGGGCGGCGCCGGCCACGCTGCCCTCGGAGAGCAGCGCATCCAGGGTGATGAGAAGGTTGAGGTCGGGCGCGGACATGCGGCAAACGTAGCACGCCGGCGAAAAACGCGCCGGGATCTGGCATGGCGTCACATGCAGGTATTTGCTGCAAATGGTGCGTCTTCCGCCAGGCATGGGAGAGGCATACGCTGGGATTCCATTTCCCCTTTGCACGTCGCCATCATGTCGCTCGCCGCTTCGCCCGTATCGTCATCCCCCTCCCGCCTCTCGCTATTGGCCTGCCTGTCCCTGTCGATGCTGCTGGCCTCCCTGGGCACCAGCATCGCCAACGTGGGCCTGCCCGCGTTCACCCACGCATTCGGCGCGTCGTTTCAGTCGGTGCAATGGGTGGTGCTGGCCTACCTGCTGGCCATCACGACCGCCGTGGTCAGCGCCGGACGGCTGGGCGACCTGATCGGTCGCCGACGCCTGATGCTGGCCGGGATCGCCTGGTTTACGGTCGCCTCCGTGACGTGCGCAGCCGCGCCCGGACTGTGGACCCTGGTGGCCGCGCGCGCCGCGCAGGGCTTGGGCGCGGCCGTGCTGATGACGCTGGCCATGGCCTTTGCCGGCGAGGCAGCGCAGAAGGGAAGGGCGGGTAGCGCCATGGGCCTGTTGGGCACGATGTCGGCGGCCGGCACCGCACTCGGGCCGACGCTGGGCGGCGCGCTGATTGCGGGTCCGGGATGGCGGGCGATCTTTCTCGTCAATCTGCCGCTCGGTCTGCTGGCGTTCTGGCTGGCGTGGCGGCATCTGCCCCGCGATTCGCAACGCGCCGCGGCGCAGACGATTCGTTTCGATTGGCTGGGTAGTGTGCTGCTGTCGCTGACGCTGGCGGTCTACGCGCTGTCCATGACGCTCGGACGCGGCAGCTTCGGCAAGATCAACGGTGTTCTGCTTGCGGCGGCGGCGGGCGGCGCGGGTCTGTTTGCGTGGGTGCAGTCGCGGACGGCAAACCCGCTGGTGCGGCCGGCGATGATGGCCAATCCCGTGCTGGCGGGCGGCTTCGCGGCCAACGCGCTGGTCGCGACGGTGATGATGGCCACCTTGGTGATCGGGCCGTTCTTTCTGGCCGGGGCGTTGGGATTGGATGCGATGCGCGTCGGGGTGGCAATGTCTTGCGGTCCGCTCGTCGCTGCTCTGGCAGGTGTACCGGCGGGGCGCTGCGTGGACCGCTTTGGCGCCCGGCCGATGACGCTTGCCGCATTGATCGCAATGACGGGCGCATCGGCGATGCTGCCCGTTGCGTCGGATGCGTTCGGAGCGACAGGATATGTTGTCGCGCTGGGCGTGCTGACGGCCGGGTATGCGCTGTTTCAGGCAGCCAACAACACCGCGGTCATGGCCCGGGCGGGCGGCAACGATCGCGGCGCCGTGTCCGGCATGTTGAACCTGTCTCGCAACTTGGGGTTGATTACAGGGGCGTCGGCGATGGGCGCGGTGTTTGCCGTGGGCGCCGGGGCGACGGCGCTGGCTGATGCCGCGCCCGCTCAACTGGCGGCCGGGTTGCACGCGACGTTTGTGATGGCCGCCGTGTTGTGCGCGCTGGCGATGGCAGCGGTGGCGGTTGGCGGGTGGAGGCTTGCTGCAGGCCGATCGTAAGGCGGCTTTGGCTCATGCGGTTGCCGGTCGCAACCGCGGCGCAGTGGAACGACCTGCGCCGCGTTGCCGCTCAACGCTGACGGTTACGCCGAAGTCACTCCGCCTTCAACCCCGCCTGCACGATCAGCGGTTGCCACTTCTGCCGTTCGCTGCGTGCAAACGCGGCCAGTTCCTCGGGCGTGCCGCCGCCGGGTTCATGCCCCAGATCCAGCAGCTTCTGCCTCACTTCCGGCCGCGCCAGGATCTTGGCCAGGTCCTCGTTCAATCGCTTGATCGCCGCCGGCGGCGTGCCCTTCGGCGCATACAGGCCGTTCCACGCGATCACCTGGAACCCATCCAGCCCCTGTCCCGCCACCGACGGCACGCCGGGCAGCAGGGCCGACTCCTTCAACGACGTCACCGCCAGCGGGCGCAGCTTGCCGCTGGTGATGAACGAGCGCGCGGCGCTGACGGTGTCGATGCCGACCTGCACCTGGCCGCCCAAGAGGTCCGTCGTGGCGGTGGCCGAGCCCTTGTAGGGGATGCCGCGAACGCTGTTGACCCCTTGCTGCTTGAGCAGTTCGTACACAAGGCGCGCGGTGGTGCTGGGCATGCCGACGTTGACGCTGTCGGGCTTGGCCTTGGCGCTGTTGCGCAGGTCGGCCAGGCTGGCGTAGGGCGAGGACGGCGTCGTCAGCAGCACCATGGGAAACGAACTGACCAGCATGACGGGCGCGAAGTCCTTCTCCGGGTCGAAATTGGTGGACGCGTACATGTACTGGTTCAGCACGTGCGTGCCGTTGGTGCCCATCAGCAGCGTGTAGCCGTCGGGCGCGGCGCGCGCGGCTTCGGACGCGCCGATGTTGCCGCCCGCGCCGGGGCGGTTCTCCACGATGAAGGGTTGGCCCAGGTCGCGGGCCAGGTATTCGGCCAGATAGCGGGCGGCGACGTCGGTGCCCTGGCCGGCCTGGTAGGGGACGATGATCTTGACGGGTTTGGAGGGGTAGCTGTCGGCGGCCGCGGCGGGCTGCGCGAACAGCAGCGGCGCCGCTAGCGCGGCGATCAGGCGTAAGGTCTTCATGGTGGTCTCCTCGTTTTTATATATGGCTGCATCGGATTGCGGCTAGGGCTTGGGAGGCGGCCATCGCGGCAGGATGCCCTGTTCCTGCAACGCCGCGATCTGTGAATCGCCGAAGCCGGCCTCCCGGAGGACTTCGACGGTGTGCTGTGCATAGGCGGGCGGCAGCCGGTCCACGCGCGCGGGCGCTTGCGACAGCCGGACTGCGGGACCGATGCCGTGATAGCAATCGCGATCGACGCGCATGCCGCGATGCGCGGTGTGCGCCTGCGCAAAGGCTTCGGGCACGCTGTTGACCGGCCCAGCCGGTACGCCAAGCTTCATCAGTTCCGCGCACAGCGCATCGCGCGCACGCGTCGCCAGGGCGCTTTCGATGGCGTCCCGCAACGCGTCGCGGTGCGACAGCCGCGCCCGGTTGGTGGCAAAGCGCGGATCGTCCGGCAACGATGGCAGGCCCGCGTAGTCGCAGAAGCGGCGGAACTGGCGGTCGTTGACGACGCCCAGGAAGATCTCGCCATCGCGGCAGGCGTAGCGGTCATACGGGGCGATGTTGGGATGCGCGCTGCCCAGGAGGCCCGGCGTCTGGTCGGTGTGCATCCAGTTGGCGGCATGCGGCACCAGCAGGCTGAGCGCGGTGTCGAACAGGGTGACTTCGACCCGCTGGCCAAGACCCGTGCGCGCCCGGTGGTAAAGCGCCAGCAGGATGCCGGACTGCGCGGTGTAGCCGGTAAGATGGTCGACGATGGGCACGCCGACGCGGGTCGGTCCGCCGGCGGGCTCGCCGTTGATGCTCATCAATCCGCACATGGCCTGCAGCACCGCGTCGTAGCCGGGCAGGCCGCCCAGCGGCCCGTCTTCGCCGAAGCCCGTGATGGCGCAGTGGATGAGCTGGGGAAAGCGGGGCTTCAGGTCCGCCTCGTAGTCCAGGCCCCACTTGGCCATCGTGCCGGGGACGAAGTTCTCGATCAGGACGTCGGCGTCGGCCAGCAACGCCAGCAGCACGTCGCGGCCGGCGGGCTTGGACAGGTCCAGCCCGATGGCGCGCTTGCCGCGGTTGACGGCGGTGAAGTAGGCGGCGTCGCCGTCGGCGTTGACCGGCGGGCCCAGCGTGCGCGTTTCGTCGCCGCCGGGCGGCTCGACCTTGATGACATCCGCGCCCTGGTCCGCCAGCATCTGCGTGCACAGCGGGCCGGCCAGGACGCGCGACAGGTCGATGACGCGCAGGCCGTCCAGCGCGCCCCGCGGACGGACCTCGGGGCTTGGTGCAGCATGTTCCGATGAATCAGACATCGCCCACCTCGTCTTGGGGGTTGCCGCGGGTCAGGCGCGGGTAGGCAATTCGACCACACCGGTGCCCAGGACGGAAAGCTCGTCGTCCTGGTTGCGCGCTTCCTGTTCGATCTCGACCAGGTGACGGCCGTCTTCCACGTACTTGCGCACCACCTTGCCCTTGAAGAACAGCATGTCGCCCTCGGGGTTGTGGCGGCGGATCTTGCACGTGGACTTGCGCAGGAACCCGGCGTCGCCCATCCAGTTGGTAAGGTGATGGGTCAGCCACGAATTGCGCTCGGGACCGTAGTCGTAGGCGCCGGGCGCGCCGACTTCCAGCGCGAAGTCTTCTTCCCAGTGGACGCGCTCGGGCACATCGGGAATGCCGAAGCGGTTGGTGATGCCCACGCCCGGATGCGCGTCGATGAGCTGCCACGCCAGCTTGTTGGCCCGGATGTACAGGCCGCCCCAGCCCTGCGCGAAGGCGATGAAGCCGGTGACCGTCATCGGGCCCTTGAACATCACGGGCAGTTCCTCGCCTTCCTTCACGTCTTCCCAGTAGCGCGGCGTGGCGCCGCGCACTTCTTCCTGGGCGTAGAGCTTGTAGGCTTCCTTGATTTCCTCGGGGCTGTAGCGGCGCGGTTCGCGGGCGCGGACTTCGGCATACTTGCTGCCCTGTTCGCGCGCGTGGTCGCGTTCGGTGCGGAAGCACCAGCTGTCGGCCTCGGCGACCTTGTCGCCGTCCTGGTTGAAGAAGTCCACGTGATAGATCTGCTGCACGGCGCGGCCCGCAAAGCGGGTCTGGTGTTCGATCAGGTTCTTCAGGTGCGCTTCGGTGGAAATGATGTCGTTACGCTTGACCGTCTTGTGCCAGGTCCAGTCCGCGCCCGACCACATGGCGTGTACGCCGGGCAGCCCGCCCACATAACCGGACACGATGCGGCTGGTGGCAAACAGGAAGCTGGGCAGCGCGATGATGCCGCCGTGCTGGGTTTTGGCTGCGTACTCCGGGTCCGACCACAGCGGGTTGTCGTCGCCGATGCCGTGGGCGTAATGGCGGATGTTGTCGCGCGTGGCTTCGTAGCACCACGGCTCGGCGGTGGCGCCGATCTTCACGCCGATGCGTTCGCGCAGCTCGTCCAGCCCGCGTTCGGTGATCTTGGGAAAGCTGCGTTCGGTCTTGGTCTGGGTCAGCATGATGTCTCCTGGGTTTGAGAGGTGGCCTGTGCCGGGTAGCCCTAGGCGTGGGCGGCGCCGGCGGGCGTGGTGTCGGCGGTCGCAAGCTCTTGCTCCCGCAATTTCCTGCGATGGATCTTTCCGGCGGGCGTCTTGGGCAGTTCAGCCACAAACACGACCTGCCGCGGATACTCGTGCTGCGCCAGGCGGCTGCGCACGGCGTCCTGGATTTCCTGCACGAAGGCGTCGTCGCCGGGGCGCGCCGACACCACGAAGGCCTTGACGACCTGGCCGCGCAGCGGGTCGGGCACGCCGATGGCGGCGGCCTCCGTTACGTCGCGGTGCTTGAGGATGGCGTCTTCGATCTCGACGGCGCTCATGGTCCAGCCGGCCGAGATGATGACGTCGTCGGCGCGGCCCCCATGCCAGAAGTAGCCGTCTTCGTCCACGCGCCCGAGATCCTTGGTGGCGACCCACGCGTCGCGGCGCCACAGCTTGAGCTCGCCGGTTTCGCCGGGCGCGCAGGGCTGGCCGTTGGCGTCCTGCACTTCGACGCGTAGGCCCGGCACGGGTTTGCCCAGCGAGCCGGCCTTGACCGTGAAATCCGGCGCGCCGGGATAGTTGACAAGGCAGACGCCGATTTCCGTCGTGCCGTACATGCTGCAGACGGGCCGGCCGAAGGTGGCTTCGACGAAGGCGGACGTTTCACTGTCGATGGGCTCGCCGGTGAAGGACACCTTGTCCAGGTGATAGCGGTAGCGTGCCGCCGCGCCGCTGTTGCGCATCATCCGGTAGTGGGTGGCGGCGGCGGAGATGTTGGTGAAACGGTGGTCCTGCAAGGCCTGCAGCAGACGTTCGGCATTGAACTTGCCGGCATACGCGCCGATGGTGACGCCCAGCGCCAGCGGCGCCAGCGTGCCGTGCCACAGGCCGTGCCCCCAGGCGGGCGACGACGGGCACATGTAGCGGTCGCCGGGCCGGATGCCGGTGCCGTACAGCGCGGCCAGCATCAGCGTGACCAGGGCGCGGTGCGTGTGCTTGACGGCGTCGGGCAGCTCGCGCGTCGTGCCCGACGTGTACTGGAAGATGGCCAGATCGTCGGCGCGCGTGCGGCATTCGTAATGGGGCGGGTAGGCGGCCAGTGTGCCGAGAAAGGCGTCGTCGGCGATGACCACGCGCATGTCCTCGCCGCCGGCGGCAAGCGGGGCCTTTTCGGCGTTGGTCACCAGCATGCGCGGCTGGCAGTCCTGAACACGCAGCCGGATGCCGTCGGGGCCGAACAGCGTGAAGAGCGGCACGGCGATGGCGCCCATCTTCATCGCGCCGAACATGGCCACGTAGAACGGCAGCGACGGTTCCAGCATGACGGCGACGCGGTCGCCGGCGCGGATGCCCTGCTCAACCAGGTAGTGCGCGAAACGCGAGGATTCCTCGGCGATCTGGCGGAACGAGTAGGTCTCGTCCCCGCCGGCGGCGCGCACCAGGATGATCGCCGGCTCGGCCTTGTCCGCATGCCGGTCGATGCATTCGTGCGCGATGTTCATGTGTTCGCGGTTGCCATCGAACAGCTCCCAGAGCTTGTCCGAGGAACAGAGCGCCTGGGCGTCCGCGTAGGAAAGGGTATCGGTCAGCTTCGTCATTTCGTCGTACCTGTGTGGGTCAGCAACCTGTGGAACCCACTATGCGCGCCGCCAAATAAATTGTCAATGACGTTTATTGATTGTATATAGACAATTGAAAGGCGTGGAGGCGGCCCCGCGAGGCGGGCGCCGCACGGTATGCTTGCCGCAATAAAAATGGAGAACCCGATGAGTGAAACCGGTACCCCGGAAATTGCCAGCGCCGGCGGCCCGCGCGTGCGGCCTGTGCCGGCCGTGACGCGATCGATCGCGATCCTGCGCCTTCTGGGCCGGGGCGGCGAGCCCATGACGCTGAAGGCCATCTCGCAGGAACTGGGCATGGTGACCAGCACGTGCCTGCACATTCTTCGCGTCCTGGTGGAAGAAGGCTTGGTGAAGGTCGACCCCGGCGCCAAGCGCTACAGCCTGGGCGTGGGCATGCTGACGCTGGCGCGCAGCGTGATCGAAAGCAACCCGTTCCCCGCGCTGGCGCAGCCCGTGCTGGATCGCATCGCCAACGCGGCCAGTGTCACCGCGATCGGCGTCGAGGTATCCGGCAGCGATCACATGGTGGTGCTGGCGCTGTCACGGTCCAACGCGCCGTTCCGCCTGCATGTGGACGTGGGAAGCCGCTTTCCGGCGCTGATCAGTGCAACGGGCCGGCTGGTCGCCGCGTTTGCGGATCTGTCCGAGAAGGAGCTGGAGCGGCGCTTCAAGGCCCTGCGCTGGGATCAGGCCCCCGAGTTCGCGGCGTGGAAGGCCGACGTGGACGCCGTGCGGCGGCAGGGCTACAGCGTGGACCGCAACAACTACATCAACGGCGTCGTCGTGATCGCGGTGCCGGTGTTCGACAGTCATCAGCGGCTGACGCATGCGTTGGTGGCTGCAGGGTTGGCCGAACAGCTCGATGCGGCGCGCGTGGAATCGCTGGCGGCGGAACTGCAGGGCGAGGCGCGCGCGTTGTCGCAACTGATGGCGGCCAGGAGCTAGACCCATGGACACGCATTCCGCCGACGATTCCGCCGTTCCGCCCGGTTGGCGCAAACGCACGTTGCCCGGGTTTGCGGGCCTGATCGGGCCGTTGTGGGTGCGCAAGGAGGACGATGGTTGGGCATATGGCCTGTTGACCACCGCCGACCATCTGAATCCCGCAGGCGTGGTGCACGGCGGATTGCTGACCGCGCTGCTGGACCACGGCATCAGCGCGATTGCGTGGGAAGCGCTGGGCCGGCGCGCCTGCGTGACCGTGCAACTGGACACGCATTTTCTGGCGGCGGCGCGCGAAGGACAGTTTCTGCAAGTGCGCGGCCGCGTGGCGCGGGCCACATCGTCGCTGGTGTTCATGCAGGGGGAATTGAGCGCGGACGGGGAGGTCGTCGCGACGGCGGTTGCCGTGCTCAAGCAGGTCGGTCCGCCCTGGAAAACGGGGGGAGAATCTGCGGCAGGCGAACCTGCGGCAGGCGGACCTGCGGCAGGCGATCCTGCGGCAGGCGGACCTGCGGCAGGCAAACCAGCCGCAGGCACGCCGGCGGAGTAACTCCCCGCCGGCGGTTCCGGATCAGCTCTGCGGCAGTGCGATCAGCCGGCCGGCGCTGGCCGCTTCTTCCTCGCGCAGCTTGAATCGCGCAACGGCATCTGCCAACACACGCGCCTGATCGCTCAACATCCCCGACGCCGCCGTCGATTGCTCGACGAGCGCCGCGTTCTGCTGCGTGGCCTGATCCATGTCGGCGACCGAGCGATCGATTTGCCCCAACCCCGTGCTCTGCTCGGCCATGGCGCCGTGGATCTCGCTCACCATCCGCTGCACGCGGTTGATGCCGTCGACGATCTCGGTCATGGTCGAACCGGCGGCCTGCACGCGTTCCGTGCCGCTCTTCACGTTCTGCACCGACGCCTCGATCAGCGTCTTGATCTCTTGCGCGGAAGCCGCGCTGCGTTGCGCGAGCGTGCGCACTTCACCTGCCACCACCGCGAAACCGCGGCCCTGTTCGCCGGCACGCGCAGCCTCGACCGCCGCGTTCAGCGCCAGGATGTTGGTCTGGAAGGCGATGCCGTCGATCACGCGGATGATCTCGGTGATGCGCCGCGACGATTGCGAAATCTCGTCCATGGTGGTGACAGCGTCCTTGACCACTTGCCCGCCGCGTGCGGCGACCGCGCTGGCTTCGTCGGCCAGGCGCGTCGCGTGCTCGGCGGTTTCCTCGGTCTGACGCACGCTGGACGCAAGCTCGGTCAGCGCCGACGACGTTTCCTCAAGCGAGGCGGCCGACGTTTCCGTGCGCTGCGACAGATCGCGGTTGCCCATGTCGATCTCTCGCGTGGCGGCGCTCATCGAGTGCACGCCGCTGCGCACCTCGCGCATGACGTGGGTGATCTTCTCCACGAACGCGTTGAACGAGGCCGAAATCTGCGCGACCTCGTCATGACCGACCACGGCCAGACGGTGCGTCATGTCGCCGTCGCCGGAACCGATGGTGTCCATGGCGTCGCGCACGGCGGACAGACGCTTGAAGGCGCGCGACGTGATCACGCTGGCGATGCCCACGGCCACCAGCGTCAGGACCACCAGCGAGATCAGGGTTGCGTTCAACACCTGCGTCAGGCCGACGGTGGCCTCGGTCTTGTCCAGCGCCACGACCAGATACCAGTCGGTGCCGGGAATGCGGCGCGCCTTCAGCAGCTTCTGCGCGCCGTCCAGCGCAATCTCGACGGGCGCTGCGCCGTCGCGGGCCATGGCGGCGATCGCCTCGGCAGTCAGGGCCGGCGAGATGTCGGTCGACGGCTTGAGCGCCAGCTTGTCGTTCAGGTGCGAGATCACCTGGCCGTCCGTGCCCAGCACAAATGCGCTGCTGGACGGGGTGGGATGGATGGCCTTGATGATGTCCTTCACGCCGTCGAGCGGCACGGCGCCGCTCAGCACGCCGGTCGTCTGGCCGTTGCGGATCATCGGCGCGGTGAACGCCACGTACAGCACGCCGGTGCTGGAATCACCGTAGGGCTTGGTGATCGTCAGCTTGCCGGCGGCCACGGCGCTCTTGTACCAGGGCCGGGCGGTCGGATCGTAATCCGCCGCGGTCTTGGTGGTGGAAAAGAAGGTCTTGTCGGACCAGCCGATGGTGGTGATGGGAAAGCCGTTGGTCTCGCCCATGAGCTTGGTCAGGCCCCGGGGATCGCCTTTCTCGACCACCTTCGCCGTGGCGTCGACAGCCTGCGCCTTGTCGGCCGACCAGCGCTCGATGGCGCTGGCGTTGCCGGAGGCCACGGCGTTCAGGGTTGCGGCGATGGTGGACATCATGTTGTCGCGCACGATCTGGTAGGTGATGAGGCCCGAGAGCGTAAGCGCTCCCACCACCGTAAAGCAGGTAATAAGCAAAATGCGGTTGCGCAGCGACGTTATCTTCATGCTCGTGTACTGGATACGCCGACGGGGAAAGTCGGCGGGTTGCTAGTCGGCCGGGAAATCCCCGGCCGCAATCCGCTAACGGCAGGCGGATGCGGCGACTTTAGGGAGGGAGACCAGAACTTTTGATGTAGTGACCGCGCCGCGGTAAGCAAGCGATCAGCGCTTGAGCGATCTTTTGCGAGGCCTGCACGGGTTGATCTCCTAAAGCGGCGGGGCAGGCCGAGTAGCCTTCCGCAATACCCAAAATCGAGCATGCGAATCTACTGAAAAGCTGTCGATAATTTTTGACGGGTAGCTAAGGTGATTTTCAACGCCCAATTTGGCCGGCCGGGTCAACAACGAGAGGACCATCATGAATGAAAAAGGCGATTCTGTTGTTTCACTAGGCGCTTCACACTTGACCGCGAATGCTGATGCGGATCAGGCGGATTTTTCGCTTCCCGCGCCGGACGTCGCTACTGTTAAACAGCACAATCTTTGGGCGACCCATTACTTCGTGTACGCAGCTTCGGCCTCACCGGATGGCATACCATTTGTAGACAAGGCGGGGAATCCCATCTCCGATAATGTTTCCCAAAAGGATTGGTGTCTTGCTGCCATCGAGGGAACTGTTCAGGTCTCAATGAATGGCAAACTGCGGACGTTGAACTACGGCGGCACAAGAACCGATGCCCAAGTTGACTGTGCTGCGGTCCTAGGAATAGATCCCGCAATAAAGCCGTGGATCACGAAAACCGGACACTCGTACTTCAGGGCTGCGGTCGGCAAGTACGGAGATGGTGGAAGCAATTATCGGCTGATCCCGTTCCGGACCGTTGCCGTGGACAAAAACGTCTTCCCGTTTGGAACTGTCTTTTTTATTCCTGATGCGAAAGGGGTTAGCGTCACGTTGCCGTCAGGGCGTGTCGTTTATCACGATGGCTACTTCTTTGCCGCAGATACTGGAGGCGCCATCAAAGGCAACCATATCGATGTCTTCTGCGGTACCAGCGCGCAGAACTGTTTCCCCGGATTCATTACAAGCAATAGCGACAAGACGTTTGTGGCAATGGAGATTTCAGATGCTGCGGTAAAGGACGTTCTGGAAGCAATGCATGCCGCGTAGAACTGCTTGCTTGGAAGAATGAGGGTGGTCGCTAGACCAACTCTGTCATCAGAACTTGGTCGGGCCGTTAAGCCCGGTTAGAGGAGTCTTATGTTGCCGCGGAGGGCGATAGTCTGGGCGGGCATATTTGCGCTGGCGACGAATTCCGTCGCAGCGGCGGAGCCTTGGTCCCCGCGAGCCGATTGCCCTTTCGTGCCGTCGGGTGATAACAGGCTGCCGCCCGAGGCGCAGACTGCCTTGGTCGATCTGGACATCGAACATCGAATTACCCAGACGCTCAATAGCCGGAAGACAGCTTCAAATTATCACGGGCCGGATATGACGTTGAAAGGCCGAAATTACACTGCGGCTGTAGATCTGAGTGTGCGTTGCTTGGACGCTTCGTCTATCAAGCGCCTACTGTCGCAACTGGCCAACCATGGCTTTGCCGCGTGGTATCGCGAGAATGGCAAGGATGGTTGGAAGGGCGCTAACCATATCCACGCGGTGTGGGCCGCAGAACCGCTGAAGCCGCAACTTCGCGATCAAATTAAGAGTTGGCTCAACGGCCGCACCGGTCTAGTTGGAAACGGAAAGTATGAATTTTGGCAGCCGTCGTCGGAAGAACTGTTGAAAGTCAGCGCACAGTACGAAGCATCAAAAGCGCTATTGCCGGGTGATAAGGGGGCGAAATAACGTGACAAGGCAGTCGCATGCAGCGACTGCCTGGATTTGCATGCTTCTTCGCATGGCCCTGACGCGCTCAGAACCCCTCACGCGGCACGTGCACGCGGCCTTCCATCAGCACGCGCGCGCTGCGGCTCATGATGGCTTTGGTCACTTTCCAGTCGCCATCCACCAACTGCGCTTGCGCGCCGACTCGCAGGGTGCCCGACGGGTGTCCAAAGCACACGTTGTCGCGCTCGCCGCCGCCGGCCGCCAGGTTCACCAGCGTGCCGGGCACGGCTGCTGCCGTGGCGATCGCGACCGACGCCGTGCCCATCATGGCGTGATGCAGCTTGCCCATGGACAACGCACGCACCAGCACGTCGATGTCGCTCGTGCCGATCTTCTTGCCGCTGGACGAAATGTATTCCTTGGGCGGGGCGACGAAGGCGATCTTGGGGGTGTGCTGGCGGCTGGCGGCCTCGGCGAGGTCCTTGATGAGGCCCATGCGCAGCGCGCCGTGGGCGCGGATGGTCTCAAAGCGCGACAGCGCGGCGGTGTCGCCGTTGATGGCGTCCTGCAGCTCCGTGCCGCTGTACCCCAGCGCGTCGGCTTCCAGGAAGATCGTCGGGATGCCGGAATTGATCATCGTGGCCTTGAACGTGCCCACGCCGGGCACTTCCAGGTTGTCGACCAGGTTGCCGGTGGGGAACATGGAGCCGCCGTCGCCTTCCTCCGCCGGGTCCATGAATTCCAAACGCAGTTCGGCGGCGGGGAAGGTCACGCCGTCCAGTTCAAAATCGCCGGTTTCCTGCACCGCGCCGCCGGTGATGGGCACGTGAGCCACGATGGTCTTCTGGATGTTGGCTTGCCAGATGCGCACGACCGCAACGCCGTCCTGCGGAACGCGGGCGGGGTCGACCAGGCCGTTGGTGATGGCAAAAGGGCCGACCGCGGCCGACAGGTTGCCGCAGTTGCCGCTCCAGTCCACGAAAGGCTGGTCGATGGAGACCTGGCCGAAGAGGTAGTCCACGTCATGGTCGGGTCGCGTGCTTTTGGCGACGATGACGGTCTTGCTGGTGCTGGACGTGGCGGCGCCCATGCCGTCAATCTGCTTGCCGTAGGGATCGGGGCTGCCGATCACGCGCAGGAGCAGCGCGTCGCGCGCGGCGCCCGGCACGCGGGCGGATTCCGGCAGGTCGTCCAGCTTGAAGAACACGCCTTTGCTGGTGCCGCCGCGCATGTAGGTGGCGGCGATCTTGGTTTGGGGAGCATGTGCCATGTGTCGATCCTGAAATATCGGTCCTGAGATATCGGAGTAGGGCGGCGGGCGCTGCACACGCCCGCCGGTCTGTACAACGGCCGGTCAGGCCAGCTTGCCGGCGTCCGTCGCCGAGGCGGCTTCCAGGAAATCCTGGGCAAAGCGCTGCAGCACGCCGCCGGCTTCGTAGATGGACACTTCTTCGGCGGTGTCCAGGCGGCAGGTCACCGGCACCTGTTCGGTGCTGCCGTTGCGGCGGTGAATCACCAGCGTCAGGTCCGCGCGCGGCTTGCGTTCCCCGATGACGTCGTAGCTTTCGGTGCCGTCGAGAGCCAGCGTCTTGCGGTCGACGCCCGGCTTGAATTCCAGCGGCAGCACGCCCATGCCGATCAGGTTGGTGCGGTGGATGCGCTCGAAGCCTTCGGCCACGATGGCTTCCACGCCGGCCAGGCGCACACCCTTGGCGGCCCAGTCGCGCGACGAACCCTGGCCGTAATCGGCGCCGGCCACGATGATGAGCGGCTGCTTGCGGTCCATGTAGGTCTCGATGGCCTCCCACATGCGCATGACCTGGCCTTCCGGTTCCACGCGCGCCAGCGAACCTTGCTGCACCGAGCCGTCGGCATTCTTCACCATTTCGTTGAAGAGCTTGGGGTTGGCGAACGTGGCGCGCTGCGCGGTCAGGTGGTCGCCGCGGTGCGTGGCGTACGAGTTGAAGTCTTCTTCGGGCAGGCCCATCTTGTGCAGGTATTCGCCTGCGGCGCTGTCCATCAGGATGGCGTTGGACGGCGACAGGTGGTCGGTGGTGATGTTGTCGCCCAGTACGGCCAGCGGCAGCATGCCGCGCAGCGTGCGCTCGCCGGCCAGCGCGCCTTCCCAGTACGGCGGACGGCGGATGTACGTGCTTTGCGGGCGCCAGTCGTACAGCGGGCTGACGGCCGTTTGGCGGTCGTCCTTGATGCCGAACATGGGGGCGTAGACCTTGCGGAACTGCTCGGGCTTGACCGCCGACTTGACCATGGCGTCGATCTCTTCGTCGCTGGGCCAGATGTCCTTCAGGCGGATCTCGCGGCCATCGGCGGCCACGCCCAGGACGTCGCGCTCGATGTCGAAGCGGATGGTGCCGGCAATGGCGTAGGCCACGACCAGCGGCGGCGAGGCCAGGAAGGCCTGCTTGGCGTACGGGTGGATGCGGCCGTCGAAGTTGCGGTTGCCGGAGAGCACGGCGGTCGCGTACAGATCGCGGTCGATGATTTCCTGCTGAATTTTCGGGTCCAGCGCGCCGGACATGCCGTTGCACGTGGTACAGGCAAACGCCACGACGCCAAAGCCCAGTTGTTCCAGTTCGTGCGTGAGGCCGGCTTCTTCCAGATAGAGCTGCACGGCCTTGGATCCCGGCGCCAGCGAGCTCTTGACCCACGGCTTGCGCACGAGGCCCGCGCGGTTGGCGTTGCGCGCCAACAGGCCCGCGGCAATCACGTTGCGCGGGTTGCTGGTGTTGGTGCAGCTGGTGATGGCGGCGATGATGACGGCGCCGTCGGGCATCAGGCCCGGCTGGTTCTCGACCACGCCGGCGATGCCGCGCTCGGCCAGGTCGGACACCGGCAGGCGGCGATGCGGGTTGGACGGGCCGGCCAGCGTGCGCACGACGGTGGACAGGTCAAAGCGCAGCACGCGCTCGTACTGCGCCGTCTTCAGGCTGTCGGACCACAGGCCCGCGGTCTTGGCGTAGTTTTCCACCAGCGCGATCTGGTCGTCCTCGCGGCCGGTCAGGCGCAGGTAGTCGATGGTCTGCTGGTCGATGGAGAACATCGCCGCGGTGGCGCCATATTCCGGCGCCATGTTCGAGATGGTGGCGCGATCGCCCAGCGTCAGGCTGGACGCGCCTTCGCCGTAGAACTCCAGGTACGCGCCCACCACCTTTTCCTTGCGCAGGAATTCGGTCAGGGTCAGCACGATGTCGGTGGCGGTGATGCCGGGCTGCGCGCGGCCGGACAGTTCGACGCCGACGATGTCGGGCAGGCGCATCCAGGATGCGCGGCCCAGCATGACGTTCTCGGCTTCCAGGCCGCCCACGCCGATGGCGATGACGCCCAGCGCGTCCACGTGCGGCGTGTGGCTGTCGGTGCCGACCAGCGTGTCGGGGAAGGCCACGCCGTCCTGCGTGTAGATCACCGGCGACATCCGTTCCAGGTTGATCTGGTGCATGATGCCGTTGCCCGGCGGCACGACCTCGATGTTCTCGAAGGCCTGCTTGGTCCAGTCGATGAAATGGAAGCGGTCTTCGTTGCGGCGGTCTTCCACCGCGCGGTTCTTGGCGAAGGCGTCCGGGTCGTTGCCGTCGTATTCCACCGCCAGCGAGTGGTCCACGATCAACTGCACTGGCACCACGGGGTTGACCTTGGCCGGGTCGCCGCCCTTGTCGGCGATAGCGTCGCGCAGGCCCGCCAGGTCCACCAGCGCGGTCTGACCCAGGATGTCATGACAGACCACGCGCGCGGGAAACCACGGAAAGTCCAGGTCGCGGCGGCGTTCGATCAGCTGCTTGAGCGCGTCGGTCAGCAGCGCGGGGTCGCACCGGCGCACCAGGTTTTCGGCCAGGACACGGGACGTGTAAGGCAGGCCGTCATACGCGCCGGGCGCGATGGCCTCCACGGCCGCGCGGGCGTCGAAATAGTCCAGGCGGGTGCCGGGCAGGTTCTTGCGGTACGACTTGTTCATCATGCCTCCGTGCGCTGTTGCGTGCTTTGCGCGATCTGTTGTTCGATGTTGATGCGGGATGCGCGGATGTGCCGGCGCATCAGAAGTTCAGCCAGTTCGCCATCGCCGTCGGCGATTGCGTCCAGAATGCGGTGGTGCTCGGCATAGGCCTGCCGCGGGCGGTTGGGCGTCGTCGAGTACTGGATGCGGTACATGCGCGCCAATTGATAGAGCTCGTCGCACAGCATGCGGAACAGCATCTGATTGCCGCTGCCTTTGACGATGCGGTAGTGGAAATCGTAGTCCCCTTCCTGCTGGTAATAGCCCAGCCCGGCCTGGAAGGCTTCGTCGCGTTCGTGCGCTTCCAGCACGCCGCGCAGCTCGTCGATTTCCGACGGCGGCATGCGGTCGGCGGCCAGGCGGCAGGCGGTGCCTTCCAGCGATTCGCGGATTTCGTAGAGTTCGACCAGTTCCTGGATCGACAGGGACACGACGCGCGCACCGGCGTGCGGCACGCGCACCAGCAGCTTCTGGCCCTCCAGCCGGTGCAGGGCCTCGCGCAGCGGACCGCGGCTGACCCCGTGGATGCGCGCCAGTTCGGGTTCGGAGATCTTGCTGCCCGGGGCGATCTCGCCCTTGACGATGGCGGACTGGATCTTGCGGAAGATGTGGTCCGACAGGGTTTCGCCATCGGAAGGCAGCGTGCCCGGCAGGGTGAGCACTTTGCTCATGGTGTCGACAATTCGTTCCGTTTTTGGGGTGATTCGCGGAAAAACGCGTGGGTATCGCGTTGAAGTGTCAACAATTTACTCCCCGGACGGGGGCGGGCGCAAGGGCCGCCGGCCCCCTGCGCGCCCCGTTGCCCGTGCGCCTACCGCTTGTGGTGCACCTCCTGCATTCCGTATACCTGCACGGGGAGGCCGGCGTGGCGGGCCTTCAATTGCAGGGACAGATACTGTGAGTAATGGCGCGACTGGTGCAGGTTGCCGCCGTGAAACCACAGGGCCTCCTGCTGCGTGGGCTTCCACATGTTGCGCTGTTCGCCTTCCCACGGTCCCGGGTCCTTGGTGGTGGCCGAACCCAATCCCCAGCATTTGCCCACTTTGTCCGCGACCTCTTGGCTGATCAGGTCCGCTGCCCAACCGTTCATCGAGCCGTAGCCGGTGGCGTAGACCACCAGGTCGGCGGGCAGGGTGACGCCGTTGGTCAGCACGACGGCGTCGCGCGTCAGGCGGCTGACGTCGGTGCGCGATTGCAGCTTGATGCTGCCGTCGATGATGAGATCGCATGCGCCCACGTCGATGTAATAGCCCGAGCCGCGCCGCAGGTATTTCATGAAGAGGCCCGAGCCGTCGTCGCCCCAATCCAGCATGAAGCCTGCGGCTTCCAGCTTCTGGTAGAACTCGGCGTCGCGCTCGCGCATCTGCTCGTAGAGCGGGATCTGGAATTGCGCCAGGATCTTGTAGGGCACCGACGCGAAGGTCAGGTCGGCCTTGCGCGTGGTCATGCCATTGGCCAGCGCCTGCTCGGAATACAGCCCGCCCAGCCCGATGTCCATCAGCGTCTCGGAGCGCACGATGTGCGTGGACGATCGCTGCACCATCGTGACGTTGGCGCCGCCTTCCCACAACGCCGCGCAGATGTCGTGGGCCGAATTGTTGGCGCCGATGACGACGACGTTCTTGCCGCGGTAGGCGTCCGGGCCGGGGTGGCGCGAGGAATGCTGCTGCTCGCCCTGGAATTCATCCTGCCCCGGAAAGCTGGGCACGTTGGGCTTGCCCGACATGCCGGTGGCCAGCACGAGCTGCTTGGGCCGCAGCACCACGGGCTTGCCCTCGCGCACGACGTGGACCTCCCATTCCTTTTTGTCCTCGTCGTAGCGTGCCGACTCGCAGACGGTGGAGGTCCAGTAGTTCAGCTCCATCACCTTCGTGTACATCTCCAGCCAGTCGCCGATCTTGTCCTTGGGCGCGAAGACGGGCCAGTTTTCGGGGAAGGGGATGTAGGGCAGGTGGTCGTACCAGACCGGGTCGTGCAGGCACAGCGACTTGTAGCGCTTCCTCCAGCTGTCGCCGGCGCGCTCGTTCTTTTCGAGGATGAGCGTGGGCACGTCGAGCTGGCGCAGACGCGCGCCCAGCGCGATGCCGCCCTGGCCGCCGCCGATGATCAGCACGTAGGGCTGCGTCTCGTAGCCCAGCTCGGCGGCTTCGCGCTCGCGTTTCTCCAGCCAGGTCTGGCGTTCGCGGCTGTGGCCGTGCTGGGCGCCCATGGGCCGACGCACGCCGCTCGGTTCTTCGTGGCCCTTCAGTTCCGACATGGTGGTGAGCAGCGTCCAGATCTTGCCGTCCTTGACCCGGATGTGGCCGTAGCCGCGCGCGAGATTCGTATCGACGCGGAACCACCCCTGCAGCAGGCCGCCTTCTTCGGTGGTCGCCTCGGCCTCGTCGCGGGTGAAGCGCACCGGCTCGACGTGTTGCAACTGATGTTCCAGCATGTCGCGGATCTGGTCCTGGCCTTCCAGCGTGCGCAGGTTCCAGGAAAACAGCACCAGGTCGCGCCAATAGCATTCGTCCTGGAACATCCGGGCAACGGCGTCGATGTCCTTGTTGCCCAGCGCAGTGTTCAGCTGCGTAAGCAACGCGTCCAAGGCGGCGTCGGCGGCGTGGTCGATCGGCATGTCATGTCTCCTTGCCCGGGGTGGGCGGTCGTTGTCGTGGCGGACGCACGGTCCGGCGGCCGGCGGTCCGGCGGCCGGCGGTCCGGCGGTCCGGCGGTCCGGCGGCGGCCCCGTCCTGTGTCGGAAGGTGGTCGCCGATCAGGAACATGCAAATGCCATGCCAGGTGAGTCGGACGGGGGACGCCCCGGCGCGCGCGGGCCGAGGCGGGAGTGGGGGTGTGGCGCGATGCCACACCTGTGGCGCGACGCTGTGGCGCAACGCTGTCGCGCAACCCCGCGCAACCCCGCGCGATCCGCGCAACGCTGCGGCGTCAGCGGCGCGAGGCCAATCCGTAGCGCCGCATCTGGCGATGCACGGTGGAACGGTCCACGCCCATGCGACGCGCCGCTTCCGATACGTTGCCCGCGCAGCTGGCCAGCGTGGCGCGCAGCGCGGCTTCCTCGGGGCTGCCAGCCGCTGGCGCTGCCGCCAGCGCCAGTGTGTCGGGCAGGTCGTGCGGCTGGATGACGCCGTGTTCGCATAGCGCGGCAGCCACCGCAATGACGTTGGCCAGTTCACGGATGTTGCCTGGCCACGCGTGGGCTTTCAGCGCAATCAACGCGGCAGGCGACAGCGCGGGCGCGCCGGATTCGTCCTGGTGCCGCGCCAGCATGCGCGCGATCAGCCAGTCCAGGTCCTGGCGTTCGCGCAGCGGCGGCACGGTGAGCGCGGCCGCGTTGATGCGGTAGTACAGGTCTTCACGAAAGCGCCCCTCGCGCACCAGCGCGCCCAGGTCGCGGTGCGACGCCGACACCAGCGACAGGCGCAGCGCGCGCGGCGCATTGGCGCCGATCGGCGTGACCTCGGATTCCGCCAGCACGCGCAGCAGGCGGCTTTGCAGCGCCAGCGGCATGTCGCCGATCTCGTCCAGAAAGAGGGTGCCGCCGTCGGCCTCCTCGATGAGACCCTTGCGGCCCTTGGGGGCGGCGCCGGTGTAGGCGCCCGGCAGGTAACCGAACAACTCGCTTTCGATCAGCGATTCGGGGATGGCGGCGCAATTGACAGCGACGAAGCGGCCAGCGCGGCGGCTTTCATCGTGGATGGCGCGCGCCAGGTATTCCTTGCCGACGCCGGTTTCGCCCTGCAGCAGCATGGGCAGGCCCTGCCGCGCCAGCTTGGCGGCGCGCACCAGCAGCGCGGCCATGCGGTCGTCGCCGCCGTCCAGGCCGCGCAGCGCCGAGGGCGCCTCGCGCACCGCCACGGTGGCGCCGCGCGGGCGGCGGTTGGGTTCGATGGCGTGGGCAAAGAGGGCGTCGCCGTCACGCGCGACGATCAGCCGGTCCTGCGGCGCGCGGCCGCGCGTGTACTGCGGCAGATCGTCCAGCTGCACGTCGAAAAAGCGCGTCACCGGCAGGCCGATCAGGTCATGCGGATTGCGCCAGTCCAGCCCGGCGGCGCGCGCCAGCAGCTTGGCGCCGTTATGCGTCATGCCGAGCACGCGGCCGGCCCCGTCCAGCGAAATCGCGGCTTCCGGATCCACATCCAGGAATTCCGGCGAGCGGGCAAAGCGCAGCACCCATTCGTTGCGCGTACGCGCCATCAGGTTGGCGAGCTCGATGCGCCGCGTGGTGCTGTTGACCAGATGCAGCGCCAGATTCTGGCTGGCCTTCAGGCTGGGCGAACTGAGTAGCGAGATGTCCAGCACGGCGGCCAGCTCGCCGTCGGCGCTGTAGATGGGCGCGGCGGTGCAGGACAGCGGCGTGTGCGTGTTGTCGAAGTGATCGGTCTGGTGAATGGTGAGCGCTTCGCCCGTTTCCAGGCAGGCGCCGACGGCGCAGGTGCCGGCGCGCTGCTCGGACCATTCCGACCCCAGATACAGCCCGGCCTTGCGCAGTTGGGCGGTCTGCTGGGCATCGCCCAGGAATTCCACGGTGACGCCTTGCCGGTCGGCCAGCAGCAGCACGTAGTTCTGGCCCGCCACCTGCCGGAACAGGTGATCCAGCCCGCTGCGGGCGATGGCGATCAGGGCTTCGGATTGCTGGCGGTGTTCACGCAGGCGGCCGTCCGGGACGATGTAGGCCTCGCAGGCGTGGGCCGGGTCGAGGCGGTACTGATCCAGGCAGCGCAACCAGCTGCGCACCACGTGCGCGTCTCGCTGCGTGGGCAGGCCCTGGCCGACCTGTTCGATTTCGCGGATATGGGCGGAGTGCAGGGATTCCTGACTGGGCATGTCGTCTCCAGGTTTGCCCGATCTGCGCCGGATCAACGGGCAGCATGCCCAAGCGGAGACGCCGCTGTAAATGCTGGTTATCCAGCAGTCGCGCGGCCCCGGCAGCCGGCATCCCGGGGTTCCAAATCCGGCCCAGCAATCTGGCCCCGCGTTCCGGCCCCGAATCCCCCTTAGGTCGGCTTGCTACCGCCTACAGATCCACCCGCACCTTCCTTGACTGCACCAGCCCGGCGACATCCCGGATCTCTGCCAGCAGCGCGTCTAGCAACTGCGCGGGCGTGCCACCGGTAGGCTCGAAACCTTGCTCAGCCAGCTTGGCGTGCACGGACTCGGTTTTCAGGGCGCGGTTGATGCCTTGGTTCAAGGCCGCAATCGTCGCCTCGGGCGTTCCCGCCGCGCAGTAAGTGCCGAACTGGATCTGCGCCGAAAATCCCGCAAAGCCGCTTTCGGCAACGGTGGGAATGTCCGGGTATTTGGGCAGGCGCTGCGGGCTGGTCACGGCCAGCACGCGCAGGCGGCCGCTCTTCAGGTAGGGCTCGACCGCGGCGACGGTGGCCACCACCACCTGGATCTGGCCGCCCAGCAGGTCGGTCATCATCGGGCCGGTGCCGCGATACGGCACGTGCAGCATCTCGATGCCGCACGCGGCCTGCAGCAGCTCGGTGGCCAGGTGCTGAGGTGTCGCGTTGCCCGGGGTGCCGAAGGTCAGCCCCTTGGGCTCGCGCCGCGCCTGCGCCACCAGTGCGGCGATCGTCTTGGCCGGCAGGTCGCTGTTGACCGCCACCATGTAAGGCGACCGCGCGATGGGGCAGACGGGGGCCAACTGTTTCAGCACGTCTTCGGGCGGCCGGGCGTAGTAGCGCACCGACGGGACCAGGCCGGCAAACAGCAACATGCTGCCGTCCTTGGCGCCATTGGCCGTGTAGTCCGCGCCCAGCATGCCGCTGGCGCCGGGTTTGTTTTCGACGATGACCGAGCGCTCCAGCGCGCCTTCCAGCGACGCCGCGATGACGCGGCCCAGCACGTCGGTGCCGCCGCCCGGCGGGAAGGGCACGATCACGCGCAGGGGCTGTTCGCGCGCGACGGCCAGGCGGGTGGCGGTGGCGCCCAGCGGGGCGAGCGACATTGCCGCGAGGGTCTTGATGAGGGTTCTGCGGTCCATGTGTTTTGTCTCCGTCCCCGCATCGTGGCGGGGTGTCGCGCATCGTCTCTGTCAGGGCGGACGATTTCGGGTTCTGGGGATTGCGGTTGATGCGGTGTCGTCAGCTACGCCTTTGCGGAATGCGTCGGCGCTGAATTCGGTTGCGCCGAGTTCGCCTGCGTTGAATCCGCTTGTGTTGAATTCGTCAGCGTGGTTTGCGTCTGCGTGGATTGCGTCTGCGCCGGATGCGCCGACACAAAGCTGCGCAGCGCGGCCGCCACCGTGCCGGGTTCCTCTACCGGCAGCATATGACGCTGTTCGGGCGCCACGCGAGCGCACGCCCGAGGCAGCGCGCGCGCCAGCTCCCGCGTCATGCGCGGGTTGGAGCCGACATCGTTCTCGCCCGTCATGACCAGCACAGGGCAGGCGATGTCCGGCGCGGCCTGCGCCAGCAGCGGATCACCCAGCGCGAACAGCGCGTAGGCGGACAGGAAGCTCTCGCGGTCGTTGTCCAGCAGGCGCTGTTCGATCTGCGCCACGCGCGCGGGCCGCGCCGCTTGAAATGCCGGGGTGAACCAGCGCGTCAAGGACACCTTGGCGGCCTCCTGCGGATCCTGCGTGGCGGCCGACGCCAGCCGGGCGCGCACCGCCGCGGCTTCTTCTTGCGTGCGGCGAAACACGGTGCTCAGCAGCACCAGCCGGCTGACGCGATCGGGGCGTGCCGCCGCATAGGCGCCCGCGATGAGGCCGCCCATGGAATAACCCAACACGGTCGCCTGTTGCCAGCCCACGGCGTCCAGTTCCGCGTCCAGTTGCGCAATGAAGTCCTGCATGTCCGCCTGGCCGCGCAACGCGGGCGCGGCGCCGTGGCCCAGCAGGTCATAGCGCAGCACGTCGAAATCCGGCTCCAGCAAAGGCGCCAGATCGTCCCACAGCGTGTGGTCCAGGCCGACGCCATGCAGCAGGACCAAAGGTTCGCCGCGGCCGGCGCGCCGCCGTTGGGTATTCATTTTGCACGCGCCTCCTGCGCTTCCTGTTCCAGTTTCTTCAGGTCCGAATAGCGGTTGCCGATGCGGTGATGCGGACGGCCTGAGGTGGCCGCGCCCAGCGCGATCACGATCTCGTCCGGCGCCGGCGCGTCGTTGATGGTGGTCTGCACCGTCAGGTAGTGCGAGCGCAGGCCTTCGTCCAGCTTGTGCATCAGCGGCACCGAGATCACGCAGCCGGGACCGCCGCGCATGTTGGTGAAGCTGAGATAGCTGGTGCCGCCCACCGCGTTGCGGTAGAAGTTGCCGAAGCGCAGCGTGTGGATCAGCGCGGACGCGTGTTCGACCTCGCCAGCGGTGCCCACCACGGCGGCCTTGCCGTAGGCCTCGATGTTGTCCGCCGATCCGGCCTGGCGCAGGATCTCGCTGACCAAGAGTTCGCCCAGCGGCGGCGCGGCTTCCAGGATGCCGGGCCGCAGGTCTTCCTGGAACGGCAGGCCGGCCCACGGATTGCGGATCACGGCGGCGGCCACGATCATCACCAGCGGGCGTTCGGCTGCGCGGCCGCCTTCGATGAGGGTTTTCTCGACGTAACTGACTACCTTGCGCACTTGCAGTGACATACGCGCTGCTCCGAAAGCTGGGGGATGAATGACGAGTCCATTGTTCGGCTCGAAGCGCGTTTTTGACAATCCAAATTAACGTGAGCTAACTTCAGAAAATCCGAATTTGGCCCGGCGTCCGTCATGCCCACTTCCCTGAAAATCCAGCACCTGCGCCAGTTCCTGATGGCCGCCGACCACGGCAGTTTTCGTGTCGCCGCGCAGGGCACGTTCCGGTCGCAGGCGGCCGTGTCCGCCGCCATGCAGGACTTGGAGCAGCAGTTGGGCGCGCCGCTCTTCGAACCCGGCAAGCGCGCCCAGCTGACGGCGCTGGGCCAGGCGGTGGCGCCACTGTTCCGCGAGCTGCTGGCCACGCATGACCGCGTGCTGGATGCGGCGCGGCAGTTCGGCATGGGCAGCCAGGGGCCCGTGGCGCTGGCCGTCATGCCATCGCTGGCCGACGAATGGCTGCCCCGTCTGCTGGAACGCTATGCGCGCAGCCATCCCGATGTCCGCATCCGCGCACTGGACGAAACGTCGCCCGAGGTGCACCGGCTGGTGCTGTCAGGGGAAGTGCAGGTGGGCGTGGCTGGACAATCCCCGCGCACCGCCGAGGTGGCCTTCACCCCGGTGGCGCGCGATGCGTTCGGGCTGGTCTGCAAGAAAACCCACCCGCTCGCACGGCGGCGCGGTCCGGTGACGTGGGCGGCGCTGGCCGACGAACGCCTGATCGGCAACGCCACCTTCGAAACGCTGAAGAACCGTCAACTGGGCAGCGGCATCGACGACCCGGCGATCGTGGTGTCCAACCGCGCGTCGCTGTTGGCCAGCGTGGTAGGCGGCCTGGGCGTGACGGTGCTGCCGGTGCTGGCGCGGCCCGCGGCGGGCAGCGGGCTGGCTTTCGTGCCGCTGGTGGAGCCCGTGGTCGAGCGCATCGTCGGCGTGCTGACACGCAAGGAAGAGACGCTGCTGCCGTCGGTGGCTGCGATGCACGCGCTGGCGCTGCGGTCGCTGGCGCAGTTCACGCGCCGCAAGGGCGCGGTGCTGGTGTAGGCGGAAAGCGGTCAGCCGGGCTGCGGGCCGGCGTCACCCCCCGCACGCATAGATCATGAATTGCCGGAAGGCCTCGGCCGGCTTGGCCATGGCCGCGCGCGGATGCCACAACAGACCGGCTTCCATCGGCGGCACGGCGTCGGTGATGGGCACCGCTTCGATCTTGCGGCCTTCAAGCGACCAGGGGCGGTAGACCATGTCGGACAGCATCGTGATGCCAAAGCCATGCGCGACCAGCCCCCGCAGCGCTTCCATCGACCGCGTCCTGAAGGCAATGTCCGGCTGCAGGCCGTGGCTGCGCCAATAACCCAGCGTGGAACGTTCGCCTTCGTCCATTTCCAGCAGGATGTACGGATAGCGCGCAATGTCGGCCAGCGCGGGCGCGGCCGCCTGCGTCAGCGGGTGGCCCGCCGCCGTCCACAACTGGCGCCGCGATCGCACCAGCACGTGATGGCCAAAGCGCTCGCGTTTGTCGATGTTGGACAGCAGCGCCACGCCCAGCTCCACGTCGCCGCTGGCTACGGCCTGTTCGATCTCGGGGCGGTCCAGGTCGACCAGGTCCAGCACCACGTCGGGATAGCGCCGCCGAAAGCGCGCCAGTAAATCGGGCAGAAAGTACCCCAGCACCGTATACGAGGCAGCGATGCGCACCGAGCCGCGCAGCGCATAGCGCTGAAACCCCGGCTCGCGCAGTGCGTCATCCAGCGAATCGAGCACGTCGCGCGCGCGCTGGTGGAAGTTGTGGCCCTCGGGCGTCAGCGTCACCCCGTGCGCGTGTCGGTCGAACAGGCGCACGCCCAGTTGCGCCTCCAGCGCCAGCACGGCATTGGTGACCGCCGATTGGGACACATGTTCGTCGGCCGCCGCCATGGAAAACCGCCCGGTGCGGGCGGCGGCGGCGAAGTACCGGAGTTGGCGAAGCGTGACTTCATTAGCCATGTGTTTTTCACATACCAGCTAGTTGAATATATGAATATACGATGGCTGCGCGCCTTCCTACACTGCGGAAAACACGTAAATGCCCGCACCACAGATTGCAGGAGACAACCCCGATGAACGCCCCTCTACCCCCCGGCGTGGCCGATACCCATGGCCTGTCGCTGGACGACAAATACGCGCAGCCCACCGGCCGCGTCTACCTGAGCGGCACGCAGGCGCTGGTGCGCCTGCCGTTGATGCAGAAGCAGCGCGACCAGCAGGCCGGCCTGAACACGGCGGGCTATGTGTCCGGTTACCGGGGCTCGCCGCTGGGCGGTCTGGACCAGGCGCTGTGGAAGGCCAAGCGCCATCTGAAGGCGAACGACGTGGTGTTTCAGCCCGGCCTGAACGAAGATCTGGCGGCGACTGCAGTCTGGGGATCGCAGCAGCTCAATCTGTTTCCCGGCGCGCAGCGCGATGGCGTCTTTGGCATGTGGTACGGCAAGGGGCCGGGTGTGGACAGGTCGGTGGACGTGCTCAAGCACGCCAATTCGGCCGGCACGTCCGCGCACGGCGGGGTCCTGATGCTGGCGGGCGACGACCACGCCGCCAAGTCGTCGTCGGTGGCGCACCAGTCGGAACACGTGCTGATCGCCAGCGGCATTCCGGTGCTGTACCCCTCCAACGTGCAGGAGTACCTGGATTACGGCCTGCACGGCTGGGCCATGAGCCGGCACACCGGTCTGTGGGTGGCAATGAAGTGCGTGACGGATGTGGTGGAATCCAGCGCCTCGGTCGACGTGGACCCGTCGCGCGTGCAGATCGTGCTGCCCGAAGACGGCATGCCGCCGGGCGGTTTGAACATCCGCTGGCCCGATTCGCCGCTGGCGCAGGAGGCGCGGCTGCTGGACCACAAGTGGTACGCGGCGCTGGCCTATGTGCGCGCCAACAAGCTGAACCGCGTGGTGCTGGATTCGCCCAATGCCCACTTCGGCATCATGACGGCCGGCAAGGCGTATCTGGACGTACGACAGGCGCTGAACGACCTGGGGCTGGACGAGGCGGCCTGTGCGCAGGCCGGCATCCGAGTGCTGAAGGTGGGCTGCATCTGGCCGCTGGACGCGCAGGACGCGCGCGAGTTCGCCACCGGGCTCAAGGAAATTCTGGTCGTCGAGGAAAAGCGCCAGATCCTGGAATACGCGCTGAAGGAAGAACTCTACAACTGGCGCGACGACGTGCGGCCGCGCGTGTTCGGCAAGTTCGACGAACGCGAGAACGGCGGCGGCGAATGGTCCACGCCGCGCGGCGGATGGCTGCTGCCGGCGCGCTATGAGCTGTCGCCCGCGCTGATTGCCCGCGCCATCGCCGCGCGCCTCGAAAAAGCCGATCTGTCCGACGCGCTGCGCGCCCGCATCGCGGCGCGCCTGGCCGTGATCGACGCGAAAGAACGCGAGGCCAGCCGCCCCACGCTGGTCGAAGAGCGCAAGCCCTGGTTCTGTTCCGGTTGTCCGCACAACACGTCGACCCGCGTGCCGGAAGGGTCGCGCGCGGTCGCCGGCATCGGCTGCCACTACATGGCGATGTGGATGGACCGCAATACCGACACCTTCAGCCAGATGGGGGGGGAGGGCGTGGCGTGGCTGGGCCAGAAGGACTTCACGTCCGAGCGCCACATCTTCGCCAACCTGGGCGACGGCACGTATTTTCATTCGGGCCTGCTGGCCATCCGCGCGGCCATCGCGGCGCGTGCGCGCATCACCTACAAGATTCTCTACAACGACGCCGTCGCCATGACGGGCGGGCAGCCCGTGGACGGCGTGCTGACCGTGCCGCAGATCGCGGCGCAGATGCTGGCCGAAGGCATCGTCAAGACGGTGGTGGTGACGGACGAGCCCGATAAATACACCGGCGCGTTGACCTTGCCGGCCGGCATCGAGGTCCACCACCGCAAGGCGCTGGACGACGTGCAGCGCGCGCTGCGCGACATCGACGGCGCCACCGTGCTGATCTACGACCAGACCTGCGCGACCGAGAAACGCCGCCGCCGCAAGCGCGGGGACTATCCCGACCCGGCCAAGCGCGCCTTCATCAACGAAGCGGTCTGCGAAGGCTGCGGCGATTGCTCGGTGCAGTCGAACTGCCTGTCGGTCGAACCGCTGGATACGCCGCTGGGCACGAAGCGGCGCATCAACCAGTCGTCGTGCAACAAGGACTTCTCGTGCGTCGAGGGCTTCTGCCCCAGCTTCGTGACGGCCGAAGGCGCGGTGCCGCGCAAGCCCGGCAAGCAGGGCGGCGCGCCCGCGCTGCCCGAGGCCCCGCTGCCCGAGCGCGCCGATATCGCGCCGGGCGCCGCGTATCGCGTGGTGGTCGCGGGCGTGGGCGGCACGGGTGTGGTGACGGTCGGCGCGCTGATCGGCGCGGCCGCGCACATCGAGGGCAAGGGCGTGACCGTGCTGGACATGGCCGGGCTGGCGCAGAAGGGCGGGGCCGTGCTCAGCCACGTGCAGCTGGCCAACCGGCCCGAAGACCTGCACGCCACCCGCGTCGCGCTGGGCGAGGCCGATCTGGTCATCGGTTGCGATGCGCTGGTGTCGGCGTCGCCCGAGGTGCTGTCGCGCCTGCGGCCCGATCATGGCCGCGCGGTGGTCAACAGCAGCGCCGCGCCGACGGCCGCGTTCCTGTCGCAGCCGGCCTGGCGTTTTCCGGGCGCGCAGGCGCAGGCCGCGTTGACGCAGAGCACCGGCGGACATGTCGACTTCCTGGAGGCCGGCCCGCTGGCCGAAGCGCTGCTGGGCGACAGCATCTACGCCAATCCGCTGCTGTTGGGCTATGCGTGGCAGAAGGGCGGCCTGCCGCTGTCGCTAGATAGCCTGCGCCGCGCGATCGAGATCAACGGCGTGTCGGTGGACAAGAACCTGGCCGCCTTCGAACTGGGCCGTCAGGCCGCGCATCGCGGCGCCGACGCGCTGCGCCCGGCGGCGGCCGAGCGGGTGGTGGCGCTGCCTGAAACCCTGGATGCGCTGGTGAACCGGCTGGCGGCGCACGTGCGCGATTACCAGGACGACGCGTACGCGCAGCGCTATCTGGCGGCCGTGGCGGCGGTGCGCACCCGCGAAGCCACGCTGGGCGACAAGCGTCACGAGGTCACGCGCGCCGTGGCCCGCAATCTGGCCAAGCTCATGACCTACAAGGACGAGTACGAGGTGGCGCGTCTGCATGCCGACCCCGCGTTCAAGGACCGGCTGCGCGCGCAGTTCGAAGGCGAGCCGGGCCGCGACTACACGCTGCGCTACTACCTGGCGCCGCCGGCGTTGGCGCGCCGCGACGCGCGGGGCCGTCCTCAGAAGCGCGCGTATGGGGCGTGGATGGAAACGGCGTTCCGATTGCTCGCGCCGATGAAGCGCGTGCGCGGCACGTGGCTGGACGTATTCGGCAGGACGGCCGAGCGCCGCATGGAGCGTCAGCTTGCGGCGGATTATCTGGCGCTGGCCGAGGAGTTCGCCCGTACGCTGGACGACGGCAACCGCGACGCGGCGCTGGAACTGGCCAACGTGCCGGATGCGATCCGGGGGTATGGGCATGTGAAGGAAAAGAGCGTGGAGCAGGCGCGCGGCAAACAGGCGGCGTTGTGGGAGCGGTATCGCGCAGGCAAAGCGCGGCTGGCGGCCTGAGCTGGCGGACGGGTCGACCGCGCGCAGCTGCGGCCTGACCGCGCTGGCGAGACGACCTGGCCCCGCGACCTGGGCCGCCCGGCCATGCTGGCGCTGCGGGAGCGTGGTGTACGATCCCCCGTCAATGCGGGGGCCGGTCCCCGCCGCCCGCTGGATCCGCCATGGAAAGCATCCTTCGCAAACTCGACCTGACTTCGCTGCGCCTCTTTGTGGCGGTCTGCCAGGAGAACAGCATCGCGCGGGCGGCCGAGCGCGAGTTCATTGCGCCTTCCGCCGTCAGCCGGCGCATCGCCGACATGGAAGCGCTGATCGGCCTGCCGCTGATCGCCCGGCACACCCGCGGCGTCTCGGTGACGCCCGCCGGGCAGACCGTCCTGCGCCACGCGCGCCAGATCATCGGCGACGTCGAGGCGATGGGGGCGGAGCTGTCGCGTTTCTATGAGGGCGTGAAAGGGCACGTGCGGGTGGTGGCCAACCTGTCGGCCATCGTGCAGTTCCTGCCGGAGGACGTGGCGGCGTTTCAGCGCCTGTTTCCCGATGTGGACATCGACCTCGAAGAGCAGCACAGCCCGGATGTGCTGCGTCTGGTGCGCGAGCGGGCGGCCGACTTCGGGATCTGCAACCAGATTGCGGGCGCCGATGGGCTGGAACAGCTGCCTTACCGCCGCGACCGCCTTGCCGTCATGCTGCCGTCCAATCATCCCAAGGCGTCTGCGCGCCAGCTCAGCCTGCAGGACATTGCCGACGAGACCTTCGTCGGCCTGCGCGAGAACAGCGCGTTGACGCAGCTGCTGGCGGCACGGGCCGCGGCGCTGGGCAAGACGTTGTCGGTGAAGATCCGCGTGGCCAGCCTGGACGCGCTGTGCAGGATGACACACGCCGGTCTGGGCATTGCCGTGATGCCGCAGCAGGTCGCGGAGCTGTATCTGCAGGCGCTGGACGTGGTGGTGCGTCCCCTTTCCGATGCGTGGGCACGTCGCCAGCTTTGCATCGTGTTTCCGAACCAGGCGCAGTTGTCGGCGACCGCCAGCAAACTGGTCAGGTTTTTGGCGCAGCAGGGCTGACGGCCGGCGGCGGCGCCTCCCGTCGTCGGAACCCGTCGCCGGAACCCGCCGTCGCCATTCGCGATGGCGGGGCTGCCGATATGACACTTCGCGGTTGGCGGCCGTCTTCGTATAGTCAAAGCGCGTTCATCGCCGGTACGGGGCATCCAGACCCCGCTGCGTCCTATACGGAGACATCATGACCCCCACCAGATTGCTCGCGAGCTGTGCGCTCGCGCTTGGCGTCCTTGGCGCGGCGCCTGCCGCATCCGCCGCCGGCTACCCGGACCATCCCATCCGCCTGATCGTGCCCACGTCGCCCGGCTCGACCGCCGACGTGGTGGCGCGCGTCGTGGCCGACAACCTGGGCAAGACGCTGGCCCAGCCGATGATCGTGGAAAACCTGGCCGGCGCGGCCGGCATTCCGGGCACGCGTCAACTCGTGTCGGCCAAGCCCGACGGCTACACCCTGGGCATCGTGTCGTCCAACCACGCCATCAACCCCAGCCTGTACAAAAGCCTGCCCTACGACACGGTCAAGGACATCACGCCGATTTCCGTCATCGGCACGACGCCGCTGGTGGTCGTGGTGGCGGAGAACTCGCCGTACAGGACGATGGACGACCTGCTGAAGGCCGCCCGCGCGCAGCCGGGCAAGATCAATTACGGCTCGTCCGGCACGGGCAGCGTGCTGCACCTGGCTGGCGAGCTGCTCAAGTCCAAGGCGGGCGTGGACATGATGCATATCCCGTACAAGGGCGGCAACGCGCTGATCACCGACGTCATGGCGGGACAGATCCAGGTCGCCTTCCTGGCCACGCCGTCCGTGCTGGCGCAGGTGCAGGCGGGCAAGCTGCGCGCATTGGCGGTCAGCACGCCCGAGCGCCTGGCCATCCTGCCCAACGTGCCCACCTTGGATGAAGCCGGCGTGAAGGGCTATTCGTACGATGCCTGGATCTCGCTGATCGGACCGGCCGGGCTGCCCGCCGATATCGTGCAAAAGCTGCAAGCCGCCACGCACAAGACCATGCAGGAGCCGGCGGTGCTCAAGGCGCTGTCGCCGCAGGGCTTTGTGTCGCAGGGCACCACGGCGGAACAGGCGGCGCAGACGCTGGCCGCCGAGATCACCAAGAGCCAGACGCTCGTCAAGGCGGCGGGCGTCACCATCGAATGACCGGATTGCCATGACTGCCGTATCTGTACTCGACGCCCCGGCCCGCCTGCTGTTTCTGACGCAGGATCCGTCGCGCGTGACCGCGCAACTGGGCGGCGCGGCGCTGACGCCGCCCCAGGCCGCGCCGCTGCGCGACGACATCTCCACCGACGAGATCACACCCGTACCGATCCTGACCCACTTCGACGAGAAGCTGGGCCGGTATCCGTACACGGGTTTTCGGGCGGGCGACACCCAGCCCATTGGCATCGATGCCATCCGGCACGCCGGCATCAACGTCGTCGTCGCGGGCAAGCGGTACGGCAAGGGCTCGTCGCGCGAGCACAGTCCGATGGCCGAGAAGTCTGCCGGCGTGCGGCTGGTGATTGCCGAGAGCTTCGAGCGCATCTACCGCCAGAACGCCGACAACATCGGGCTCTACACCAGCACCGACATGGGGCTGGTGGCGCGCCTGCAAGGGGGCGAGCGCATCACGGTCGATGAGATCGTGGCGGGGCGCGACGCGCTGGCGGCGGCGATTGTAAGGGCGGGCGGGCTGCTGGCTTTCGGGCAGGCGCAGTTGCGGGATGTGTCGGCGGCGGGTGAACGTCTGGAGGAGGACGGTCCGGGAACTGGCGCGCCGCAAGCTGGCGTGTCGGGTGTCAGTGATTCCACCGCCGATTCGGCCGCGCCTTCTGTCGGGCCGCCGCTCACGCTCTTCGAGAAGATCGTCCGGCGCCATCTCTTGAGGACCGCTGCGACCGCGGCCAACCCGCAGCAGGGCGACGGCGTCTTCCTGCGCGCGGACTGGCGCTTCATCCATGAGTACTACTCCGGCATGGCCGCCCATATGCTGCATGCGCGGTGTGGCCGGCCCCTGCGATTGGTGGACCCCGAACGCATCGTGGTGTTCGAGGACCACACCTCCTACGTCGAGGAAAGCCCCAACCACGTGCGCGCGGGCATCGTGCCCAACGTGCGCGCCATGTGCCAGGCGCAGCGCGACTTCGCCGACGCCTACGGCCTGCGCCAGCACCGTACGCTGACCGAGGCCGAGGCCGCGCGCGACACCGGCGCCAACGTGGCCGGCATCTCGCACGCCATGATGGCTGAACACTACGCGCTGCCGGGGCAGGTCGTTGTGGGCACCGACTCGCACACGCCGCACAGCGGCGCGTTGGGATGCGTGGCCTTTGGTGTGGGCACCACCGACATGGCGAACGCGTTCGTCACGGGCGCGGTGCGGTTGACGCTGCCGGCCTCGCTGCGCATCGAACTGGACGGTGCGCCTGCGCCCGGCGTTACCGCCAAGGACATAGTGCTGCACCTGCTGGCCCTGCCTGAAATCCGCGCGGGCGCCGGCGTGGGCAAGGTGTTCGAGTTTGCCGGCGAGGCCATCGCCAGCCTGTCCATCGACGAGCGGGCCACGCTGACCAACATGACCGCTGAACTGGGCGGACTGACGGGCATCGTCGCACCCGATGCCGAGACGGCGCGCTTTCTGCGCGAACGCCGCGGCGTGGATGCCGCCATCGAAGCGTGGATGCGCAGCGATCCAGGCGCCGACTACGCCGCCGTCCTGCGCGTGGACTGCGCGGCGTTGTCGCCGCTGGTGGCGGCGCCCGGCGATCCGGGCAATGGCGTGCCGCTGTCCACCCTGACCGCGCGGCCGCGCATCGACATTGCGTATGGCGGCTCCTGTACCGCCGGCAAGCGCGAGGATTTCGACTACTACCATCAGGTGCTGGCGTGGGCGGTGGCGCGTGGATTGCGGCTGCCGGACGGCGTGACGCTGTATCTGCAGTACGGCACCACGGCCGTGCGCGACTACTGCGTGGCGCAGGGGTACGACAAGACCTTTGCCGCCGTGGGCGCGCGCATCCTGCAGCCGTCGTGCGGCGCGTGTGCGAACTGCGGGCCGGGGTCGTCCACCGAGGCGTCTCAGGTGACGATCAGCGCCATCAACCGGAATTTTCCGGGCCGATCCGGCCCCGGCAGCGTGTGGCTTGCCAGTCCGCCAACGGTCATGGCGAGCGCGCTGGCAGGGGAACTGGCGTCGTTCGCCGAGTTGCAGGCGCGATACGGCGCGTAGCCATGCCGGACCGCCCGGATCACTAGGGTTCCCCCCACTTCGCGCGCCGCGAAGCCCAGCTTCACAAATCCTTAATTGGCAGCCAAACCGGGCTGCGTCAGAGTGCGCAACAGAGAAAACGGCCGCCAGATGCCGTTTCCGGCCGCGCGCATGGATATCGCGGCCCGCCGCAAGGCGCCTTCGCACGGAAAAAAACACCCTGTCGACGATGTGAACCCGGGACACACCGGGAGCTTGCTGATCGGCCGCGCCGTCCGGGCTGCGGCTTACCCCTGTTGGTCCGAGGAGACAACAATGAGCAAGAGCTGGAAGGCAATGGTTGGGGCGGTGGCGGTCATGGCGGGCGGATGGGCACATGCTGCCGACGCGCCGCCGGTGGACGTGAAGCTGATGCAGCTGTCGGTGGGCAAGATCGAGCTGGACAAGGGTTTCATGACCGCGATGGTCGACGTGGGCACCAAGATCAAGATTCCGGTGCCGGCCTACGTGATCCAGCACCCGCGCGGCCTGGTGCTGTTCGACACCGGCATGAACCAGGCCACGGCCGACGGCAATTGCGCCAATTATTGGGGCCAGGGTCTGTGCGGCGCGTTCAATTCCATCCAGGGCCGCGACGAGGTCATCGACCGCCAGCTCAAGGCCGCCGGCTTTGACGTTAGCGACGTGAAATACGTCGTGTACTCGCACTTCCATCTGGATCACGCCGGCAACATCAAGATGTTCCCCAAGGCCAAGCACGTGGTGCAGAAGGCCGAGCTGCGCGCCGCCTGGTGGCCCGAGAAATTCCAGCGCGCGGCCTACGTCATGAAGGACTTCGACACCACGCGGGACTACGACTTCATCCAGGTCGAGGGCGACTTCGACCTGTTCGGCGACGGCACCATCGTGCTGCTGGACACCAAGGGCCACACGCAAGGCCACCAGTCGCTGCAGGTCAAGCTGCCCAAGACCGGCGTCGTGCTGCTGGCGGCCGATGCCATCTACACGGGTGAAAACGAGGCCGGCGTCATTCCCGGCATCACCTGGAACACGGCGGCGTCCATGCAGGCCATCGACCGTCTAAAGCAGATCCGCGACGCGCGCCAGGGCCAGCTCTGGTACAGCCACGACGCGGAGCAGCACGCGCAGAACGCCAAGACCAAAGTGTTCGACTAAAAGGCGCGCCATGGAGCCCGCCGTCGCCTTGCACCAGGTCTGCAAGTCGTTCGGATCCCGCCAGGTTCTGGAATCCCTCAGCCTGTCCGTCAGGCCGGGGGAGATCCTGGGCCTGCTGGGTCCGAACGGCAGCGGCAAGACCACCACGCTGCGCCTGATGGCGGGCTTTTACACGCCCGACAGCGGGCGCATCACGATCCGCGGGCGTGAGCCCGCGCCGGGCCGCGGCAACGCCGACATCGGCTATCTGCCCGAACGCGCGCCGCTCTATGACGCGCTGACCGTCACGCAATATCTGGAGTTCGGCGCGGGCGTCAAAGTGCAGGGCGGCGCCAGCGCGCGGCGCCTGGCCATCGAACGCGCCATCGACGGCTTCGATCTGCAGGGCGTGGCGCGCTCGGTGATCGGACGTCTGTCCAAGGGGCAGCGTCAGCGCGTGGGGCTGGCGCAGGCCGTGCTGAACGACCCGCCCGTCCTGCTGCTGGACGAAGCCACCAACGGCCTGGATCCCGTGCAGATCGTGGAAGCGCGCGCGATGATCCGCCGCTGCGCCGAAGGCCGCGCGGTGGTGTTCAGCAGCCACCTGATGCAGGAAGTCGAGGCGCTGTGCTCGCGCATTGCGATCCTGCGGCAGGGCCGGTTGGTCGAGGACCAGCCGCTGGGCGAATCGCGGTCGGCGCTGCAATTGCTGCTGGCGTTGCCCGCCGCCGGGCATGCCGCATTGCACGCGGCGTTGTCCGCGTGCCCCGGCGTGAAGGCTGTGGACATCACGCTGCTGGATGCCGGCACCAGCAAGTGGCGCGTCACGTGGGACGCCCCGGGTGCAAGCGTGACCGGCCACAAGATCGCCAGTGCGACTACAAACGCCGCCAACAACGCGACCAACGCAGCCGCCTGCGACGCGGTCATGCGCACCGCGCTGGCGCACGCGGAACTGCGCGCCGTGCTCCCCGCGCAGGAAGCGGTCGAAGCCCGCCTGCTGGCGGCGCTGGCGCCCAACGATCCCCCGTTACGGAGACGCGCATGAAGGGTTTCGCGGCGTTATACCGCAAGGAACTGCGCACCGACTTCGGCTCGCCCGTGGCGCTGGCCGTCGTGGCGGTGTTCTGGGCTTTGTCGGGCTATCTGTTCAGCTTCAACCTGTTCTTCGTCAGCACCGGGCAGATGGTGACGGCGTTTCACAACATGACCATCCTGCTGATGCTGGTGATGCCGCTGGTCAGCATGCGCGCCTTTGCCGAAGAGGCGCGGCAGGGCACGCTGGAGCTGCTGCTGACGCTGCCGCTGTCGGACTTCACGCTGGTCGCGGCCAAGTTTGCGGCCGGGCTGACCATGCTGGCGCTGATGCTGGCCGGCACGATGTCGGCGGTGCTGCCGCTGGCCTGGTACGGCCAACCGGACTACGGTCCCATCGTGGGCGGGTACATCGGCGTGTTCCTGTACGGCGCGCTGTTCCTGGCGATCGGCATTGCCGTGTCCAGCGCCTGCTCAAACCAGATCGTGGCCGCCAGCGCCACGTGGGGCATCCTCGTGCTGTTGTGGTTCATCGACTATCCGGCGGCGCTGGATGCGTTTCCGGCGCTGTCGCCTTTCTTCCAGGCCCTGTCGCTGTCGGCGCAGCACGTGGACTTCATCCGGGGCGTGCTGCCCGGACCCGCCACCGTCACGCTGGCCAGCGTGGCCGTGCTGGCGCTGATGGTGGCCGCCGTCAACCTGAAGCGCTGGAGGCTGCGATGAGCCCCGCCGTGCGCCGCGCCGGGCGGCGGCTGTCGCTGTGGCTGCCGGTGCTGGCCGTGGCCGCGCTGCTGCTGGCGCTGAACCTGTGGGCGTCGCGGCATCTGGGCCGTATCGATCTGACCGCGCAGCGCGTGTACAGCCTGGCCCCTGAAAGCCTGGAAGTCGCGCGGCAGGTGCGTCGGCCGGTCGAGGTGACGTGGTTCTACGACCTGCGCAACAAGAGCATGGTCGACGCGCTGGAACTGCTGCGCCAGTACGAACGCGAGAACCCGCTGATCCGCGTGCGCGGCGTCGACCCGGCGCTGCGCCCGGCCGAGGCGCGCGCCGCCGGCATCCAGTTCGCGGGCAGCGCGGTGCTGGC
This sequence comes from Achromobacter sp. UBA4530, assembly GCF_002388205.1. Taxonomy (NCBI): domain Bacteria; kingdom Pseudomonadati; phylum Pseudomonadota; class Betaproteobacteria; order Burkholderiales; family Alcaligenaceae; genus Achromobacter; species Achromobacter sp. UBA4530. The sequence goes on from NZ_DGMA01000031.1 coordinate 193,746, forward strand.
CTCGGGCGAGCGTCGCACCACCATCAACGGCGGCACCGAAACCGACTTCACCAACGCGATCATCCGCATCAGCCAGAACGGCGCGCAGACGGTCTGCTTCACGCAGGGCCATCGCGAAGCGCCGCTGGACAGCCTGACGTCGCTGGACGACCTGGAAGACCACGACCACGACGAGAACCTGGTGGCGCGTGTCGAGGTGCATGAGCAGCACGGCATGGCGATGGCGCGCAACGCCTTGCAGACGCTGGGCTTTTCGACGCGCGCGGTGGGCGCGGGCACTCTGGCGCAGGCGTTGCCGCGCTGCGCCGTCGTGGTGGCTGCCGGCCCGCGTACGCCGTTTGGCGAGGACGACGCCCAGGCGCTGCGCCGCTGGACCGGCGCGGGCGGCAAGACGCTGTTGCTGCTGGAGCCCGACACGCGGCACGGCCTGGACGGCCTGTTGTCGGACTTCGGCATCGCGCTGGCGCCGGGCGCGCTGGCCGACGCGGGCAGCCACTATCGCAACGATCCGGGCAGTCCGGCCGTCAGCGACTACACGCGCCACAAGATGACGCGCGGCTTGCCGCTCAGTTTCTTTCCGGGTGCGGCCGGCCTGGAACCGGCGGGCGACGCCTTGCCCCCCGGCGTGGTGGTGACGCCGCTGGCTCAGACCTCTGCCGATGCCCAGGTGCCCGGCCAGCCGCCCTCGCGCTACACGCTGATGGCGCTGGCCACGCGCAACGCGCAGGCGGCCAACGCGGACGGTGCCGCGCATCCCACGCTGCTGGTTGCGGGCGACAGCGATTTCGCCATCAATCGGCATTTCGCCACGCTGGGCAACGGCGCGCTGTTCACCAACGCCGTCACCCTGCTGGCGGGCGAGGACGCGCTGTTGACCATTCGGCCCCGGCATTACGAAAACCGCCGTGTGGAACTGACCAACCGTCAGATGCGCGCGGTGTTCTGGACGAGCACGGTGGCCTTGCCGCTGCTTGCGCTGCTGACGGGACTGCTGCTGTGGTGGAGGAAGCGGTGAACGCGCGCGCGGCGCTGTGGTCGGCGCTGCTGGCGGCAGGCATTGTGCTGTCGGCGTGGCAATGGCACGAGGCCGCCGAATCGCCGGCGCATCACGACGGCCACACGCATCTGCACGACGATCGCGGCAAGCCCGCGCGGCTTTACGCCTGGGAACCCGGCATGGCTGCGCTGGTGACGCTGGCGGGTCCCGACGGATCGGTTCGATTGGCGCGCGGCCCGCAGGGCTGGACCGCCACGCCATCGGGCGCCGCAGCAGGCTTTGATGTGGCCGACTTCATCGCGCTGTTCTCGCAGACCCGCAGCGACCGCACGCTGACCCCGCAGGACGGAGAAACTTATGGCCTTGCGCCGCCGCAACTGCGCATCGACGTGCGCGATGCCGCGGGCGCGTCCTTGGCAACGCTGGATGTCGGCGCGCTGGCGCCGGATGGATTAGGCCGTTATGTACGCCTGCCGGATGAGGCGCAGATCCGGATTATCCCGGACTATCAAACCCGGGCGCCGCTGGCGGCGGTGGGGGCGTCAGCCGCCACTCCATCGCTTGTTAAACCCGCCTTGCACAAAGATAAATAGGTCGCCGATGAACCCCTACCTATACTTCGCAAACATAGGACGGCGGACCGGCCCAAGCCGTTGCGGGGCGGGCCTGTAAGCCAGCCATAAAAGTGCCTTCCAGCGTCTTGCGCAGCCTGCGCAGGACAGCACGGAAAGGTTGACAACGAGACAAGGGCGCGCCGGGCGCGCCCGGGGCGCAAGCCCGCAGGCCGCGCGATCCTGACGGTTCGTCGCGTCCGTGCTCAGCGTATTGGGAGAAGACGCTTGACCTTGGATCTACTGCCTCTCGCCTTGGTGGACGGCGTGGCATACGCCAGTCTGCTATTCCTGGTGTCGATGGGGTTAACCCTGGTGTTCGGTGTGATGGGGATACTGAACGTTGCCCACGGCGCGTTCTACGCCTTTGGCGGCTATGCCGCGGCCAGCCTCGTCATGTTCGTGGCGCCCAAGACCGACTCCCCCATTCTTCTTTTCGCGGCGCTGTTCGTGGCGGCCATCGCCGTCGGGCTGCTGCTGGGCAGCATCATGGAATTCGTCCTGATCCGCCGCGCCCAGAACTACGATCCCATCCTCAAGCTGCTGCTCACCTTCGGCGCCTTCCTGATGCTGGAAGACATCCAGCGCATGCTGTGGGGTGCGCAACCCTATAGCGCCAGCGAAGTCGTCAACCGGCTGGGCAACATCGAGATCGGCGACATCACTTACACGACATATCAGCTTGTCGTGGTCCCCGCCACGGCGCTGCTGGCCTACGTGTGCCTGGAGTTCTTCCTGCGCCACACCAAGCTCGGCAAACAAACAGTGGCCACCACGCACCACCGCGAGGTCGCCACGTCGCTCGGCATCAACGCCAAGAAGATCGGCTACGTCACCTTCGTGATCGCGACCATCCTGGGCGCGCTGGGCGGCGCGCTGGCTTCGCCCACGACCTCGCTGGTGCCGGGGGCGGGCACGGACATGACGGTGCTATCGTTTGCCGTTGTTGCCACCGCGGGCCTTGGCCAGATCACCGGCGCGCTGATCGCCGCGCTGCTCATCGGCATCATCCGCGCCATCGCCGTGTATGCGGCGCCGGAGCTGGAAGTCGCCGTGCCCTACATCATCATGGTGCTGGTGCTGATCATCCGCCCGCACGGCCTGTTCACCGTTGCTCAAGCGAGGACGATCTGATGAAAGTCCCTGTCCTCAGCCTGCTGGCCGCGTTGTTCACGCTGTTTCTTGGCTACACCTATTCCTGGACCATCACGCCCATCGTCATCGGCCTGACCTACGCGATTGCCGCGCTGGGCGTGTCGGTGATGGCGCGCGCCGGCCAGATCTCGTTCGGCCACGCCATGTTTGCCTGCATCTCGGCGTACACCGTGGCGTTCCTGGCCAAAGCCATGCCCGGCCTGGATGCGCTGGTCCTGATCCTGGCCGGCGTCGTCGCCAGTTTTGTCGCCGCCGTCGTCATTGGCCTGTTCGTGGTGCGTTACCGCGGCATCTTCTTCGGCATGTTGAACCTGGCGCTCAGCATGGTGCTGTTCGCGCTGCTGGGCAAGCTCTACACGCTGACCGGCGGCTCCGACGGCATGCGCATCGTGCGCCCGACCATGGCCGGCATCGTGATGGAGCGCGAATCCTTCGAACGCGCGTTGCTGGTGCTGACGCTGGTCCTGTCGCTGGTGCTGGCGTGGTGGGTGCAGCGTTACTTCCGCTCGGGCAGCGGCCAGGCGCTGTCGGCCATCAAGACTAACGAAACGCGCATCGAATACCTGGGATTTTCCGCGTACTTCATCATGTGGAAGGGCTATCTGCTGTCGGCGGTGGTGGTGGGCTTTTCGGGCGCGATCCTTGCGCTGATGCAGGGGCTGGTCACGCCGGAAATCGGCTCGTGGCTGCGCTCGGGCGAATTCGTCTTCATCACCATCCTGGGCGGGGCGGGCCACGCGGCCGGCGCTTTCCTGGGCGCCGTGGGCTTCGAATCCGTGAAGCTCGTGTCCGCCGCCTACTTCCCCGGTCTCTGGCAGTTCCTGTTGGGCCTCACGCTGATCCTGGTCATCTTCATGTTCCCCACGGGCTTCGTGGGCCAGATCACCAAGCGCATCAAATCGCGTGAACGTGCGCAGCGGCGCGCGCAGGCGCCCGTGCAGGTCGCGGCAAGGAATTGACATGAAACCCCTGATTCAAACCACCGACCTGTACCTGGCCTTCGGCGGCGTGGTGGCCGCCGACAACATCAACTTCGAGCTGCACGAAGGCGAACGCCTGGCGGTGATCGGCCAGAACGGCGCGGGCAAGACCACCTTCATCAATATCTGCACGGGGTACCTGACGCCCGCCAAGGGCAAGGTCTATTTCGACGGCAAGGACGTCACCGCCATGGCCCCGCGCAAGATCGTGCGGCTGGGCATGGGTCGTTCGTTCCAGCTGCCGCAGCTGTTCACCGAGCACACCGTGCGCCAGTGCGTGCAGATCGCGGCCGCGCGCCGCAACAAGGAACTGAGCTGGTTCCGGTCGCTGGAAAGCACCATCGACGCGCGCGAGGTGGACGCCACGCTGGACCTGGTGGGTCTCTTGCCCGATGCCGATGAAGCCTGCATCGAGCTGCCCGAAGGCAAGCGCAAGCTGCTGGACGTGGCGATGGCGCTCGCATTGCAGCCCAAGCTGCTGATCATGGACGAGCCCACCAGCGGCGTCGCGTCGGAAGACAAGTTCGCGCTGATGGAGACCGTGATGCACGCGCTGGACGAGCGCCGCGTGACGAGCTGGTTCGTCGAGCACGATGTGGACATCGTGTCGCGCTACGCCACCCGCGTGGCGGCGTGGATCGCCGGTAAGGTGGCCGCCGACGGCTCGCCCGAGGAAGTCTTGAACAATCCGCAGATCAGAAGCGAAGTGCTGGGGGCCTGAACCATGTTGAATCTATCGGCCATCAACGTCGACCTGGCGGGCAATCGCATCCTGCGCGACGTCAGCGCCAACTTCGAAGCGTCCCGCACCATCGGCATCGTCGGGCGCAACGGCGCGGGCAAGACCACGCTCTTGCGCACCATCATGGGCCTGACGCGCATCCGCTCCGGCAGGATCGCGTTCGACGGCACCGACCTCACGTCGCTGCCCGGCCACAAGCGCGCGGCCATGAAGGTGGGCTACGCGCCCGAAGACCGCGTCATCTTCCCGACCATGACCGTCGAGGAAAACCTGCACCTGCCGTGCGAAGTGCAGGGCCAGTCCAAGGCCGAGATCCAGGCCCGCATGGACACCGTGCTGAAGGTGGTGCCGCAGCTGGAACCCATGCTCAAGCGGTCCGGCTCCGCGCTGTCGGGCGGGCAGGGCAAGATGGTGGCGCTGGCGCGCGCCGTCATGGTCGGCACGCGGCTTTTGATGCTGGATGAACCCTTCCAGGGGCTCGCGCCCAAGCTGGCGCGCGATTACACCGAGGCGCTGGGTCGCCTGAAGGAAATGCAGCCCGACCTGTGCGTGGTCATCACGGAATCCAACGTGAAGCTGCTGGGCGACATCCCCGACCAGATATGGACGATCGAGCGCGGCTCGATCACGCTGAACTGATACCCCACGGAGACATTCCCATGACGCAGATGATTATCGGCGGCCGCCAGGTCGACGCCCAGGACGGGCGCACGATCGAGGTCGTTTCCCCCGTAGACGGCCAGGTGTTCACGACCATCCCGCGTGGCCAGCAAGCCGACGTGAACGCGGCGGTGCAGGCCGCGCGCGACGCGCTGGAAGGCGAATGGGGCGACATGACGGCGCTGGAACGCGGACGGCTGCTGATGCGCCTGGGCGAAAGCGTGCTGGCGCACCACGAGGAACTGGCGCAGCTGGAATCGCGCGATACCGGCAAGCCCATGTCCACCGCGCGCGGCGACATCACCGTGCTGGCCCGCTACTTCGAGTTCTACGGCGGCGCGGCGGATAAGGTGCACGGCCAGACCATCCCGTTCCAGAAAGACTATTCGGTGCAGCTCATCCGCGAACCGCTGGGCGTCACCGCGCACATCATTCCGTGGAATTACCCCGCGCAGATGTTCGGCCGCAGCGTGGCGCCGGCGCTGGCCATGGGCAACGCCGCGGTCGTCAAACCCGCCGAAGACGCCTGCCTGTCTATCATCCGCGTGGCCGAACTGGCGCTGGAAGTGGGCTTTCCGCCGGGCGCGCTGAACATCGTCTCGGGCCTGGGCGAAGAGGCCGGCGCCGCGCTGTCGCGCCATCCCGGCATCAACTTCATCACCTTCACCGGCTCCAACGAAGTCGGCGTGCTGGTCCAGCAGGCCGCCGCGCTCAATGCGGTCAAGTGCGTGCTGGAGCTGGGCGGCAAGTCGGCGCACATCGTTTTTGACGACGCCAACTACAAGCTCGCCATTCCGGCCATCGTCAAGGGCATCGTCCACAACACCGGCCAGACCTGCACCGCGGGCAGCCGGCTGCTGGTGCAAAAGGGCATCTACGACGACTTCATGAAGGCGCTGGGCGAGGAGTTTTCCAAGGTGCGCGCGGGCACGCCGGACATGGACCTGACCTGCGGCCCCGTCGTCAACAAGGCGCAGTACGACCGCGTCAACCGCTACATCGCCAAGGGCCTATCCGAAGGCCTGCAGGTCGCGGCCGAAGGCGGCATCGCCGACGGAGTTCCGCAGGGCGGCTTCTTCGTCAAACCCACGCTTTTTGCCGCCACCAGCCATGACAGCGACCTGCTGACGCAGGAGATCTTCGGGCCGGTGCTGGTCGCGCTGCCGTTCGCCGACGAGGCGGAGGCCATCCGGCTTGCCAACGCCACCGACTACGGCCTGTTGGGCGCGGTCTGGACCGAGAACGGCGGACGCCAGCAGCGCGTGGCGCGCGGCATCAAGTGCGGCCAGGTCTACATCAACGGCTTCGGCGCGGGCGGCGGTGTCGAGCTGCCCTTTGGCGGCGTCAAGAAAAGCGGCCACGGCCGGGAAAAAGGCTTCATCGCGCTGGAAGAGATGAGCACGACCAAGACCCTGATTCAGTTCTATGGCGAGTGATCGCCGCGCATCATACGGAGACAAAAAATGAGCCAGTTGCAAGGCAAGGTTGCGATCGTCACGGGCGGGGGCAACGGTTTCGGCGAGGGCATCGTCAAGCTGTACGCCAAGGAAGGCGCCAAGGTCGTGATCGCGGACATCAATAAAGAGGCCGCCGACCGCGTGGCTGCGGAAGTCGGCGATGCCGCGCTGGCGGTGAAGGCCGACGTGTCCAGCCGCGCCGACATCGACAACGTGGTGCGCGCCGCGCTCGACAAATTCGGTGCCGTGGACATCGTGGTCAACAACGCCGCCATCACCCACAAGAACCAGCCGATGCTGGACGTGGACGAGGCCACGTTCGATCGCATGTTCGACATCAACGTGAAGTCGATCTATCACATGGCCCAGGCCGTCGTGCCCGTTATGCGCAAGCAAAAGCGCGGCGTGATCCTGAACATCGGGTCGACGGCCGGCATCCGTCCGCGTCCGGGCCTCAGTTGGTACAACGCGTCCAAGGGCGCGGTCAACGTGCTGTCCAAGTCGATGGCCGTGGAACTGGGCGGAGAGGGCATCCGCGTCAACGCCATCTGCCCGGTCATGGGCGTGACCGGCATGTTCGAACTCTTCATGGGCCTGCCCGACACGCCTGAGAACCGCGCGAAATTTGTGTCGACCATACCGCTGGGCCGTTTCTGCCAGCCGTCCGACGTGGCCGCGGCCGCGCTGTTCCTGGCCAGCGATGCAGCCGAGTTCATCACCGGCGTGGAATTTCCCGTCGACGGCGGACGCACGGTATAGGTTTGGACGCCGGCTTGCCGCGGGGTCGCGGCATGCCGGATGCCGCGACCGCCCGCGGTCCGGATCACTTCTGTGGATGAAGACGCATGAAAATCAAAGCGGCGTTATTGCGGCAAGTGGGGGTCGAAGGACCGTACGCGCAGACCCGGCCCCTGACCATCGCGGATATTGAACTGGACCCGCCGGGGTTCGGCGAGGTGCTGGTCAGAATCCGTGCGGCCGGGCTGTGCCATTCGGACCTGTCGGTCATCAACGGCGACCGGCCGCGCGGCGTGCCGATCGTGCTGGGCCATGAGTCATCCGGCGAAGTCGTGGAAACCGGGCCGGGCGTCTCGGACCTGAAGGCCGGCGACCACGTTGCCATGGTGTTCGTGCCCAGCTGCGGCTGCTGCAATCCCTGCATGGAAGGCCGGCCCGCCTTGTGCGAGCCCGGCGCCGTCGCCAACACGAAGGGCACGCTGCTCGGCGGCGAGCGCCGCCTGCACATCGGCGACGAATACATCAACCATCACACCGGCGTGTCCTGCTTTGCGGAATACGCCGTGGTGTCGCGGCGCTCGTGCGTCAAGGTGAACGTCGAACTGTCCCACCGCGAGGCCGCGTTGTTCGGCTGCGCCGTGCTGACCGGCGCCGGCGCCGTCATCAACCGTGCGCGCATCAAGATGGGCGACACGGCCGCGATCGTGGGGCTGGGCGGCGTGGGCCTGAGCGCGCTGCTGGCCGCCGTTGCCGCGGGCGCGCGCCGCGTGGTCGCCATCGACCTTAGCGACGAGAAGCTGGCGCTGGCCAAGGAGCTGGGCGCCACGCACCTCGTCAACCCGAAGCAGATCAAGTCGGACGACGACCTCATGGATCTGGCCGGCGGCCGCGTGGACTTTGGCTTCGACATGGCGGGCGCGGTGCCGGCCTTCGAGACCGCCTACAAGCTCACGCGCCGGGGCGGCGCCACGGTGACGTCCGGCCTGCCCAACCCCAAGTTCAGCTTCCCGCTGTCGCTGTCGCAGATGGTGGGCGAAGAGCGCGAGATCCGGGGCAGCTACCTGGGCTCGGGCGTGCCCGCCATCGACATCAGCCGCTACATCGACCTGTACAAGGCCGGCCGCCTGCCGGTGGACCGGATGATGGGCCAATCGTTTTCGCTGGACCAGATCAACGAGGGGTTCGATCACCTCGCCACCGGCGGCAGCCTGCGCGACGCCATCGTTTTCTAAGGGCACAGACCCGATCAACAACACTGGAGACAACACCATGAAGACCTCAAGACTGGCGGCCCTCTTGGGCGCTACCCTGCTGTCGGGCCTGGCCACGCTGGCCATCGCCGCCGACAAGCCCAAGGAATTGAACGTCGGCATCTCGACCTTCCTGTCGGGCTCGGCGTCCGTGTTCGGTGTGCCGGCCCGCGACGCGGCCGACATCCTGATCGAAGAGATCAACGCCAACGGCGGCATCGACGGCGTGAAGATCGTGCCCAGCTACATCGACGAAGGCGGCGGCGGCGAGAAGCTGCTGTCCGAATACCGGCGCCTGGCCGAAGGCGGCACGCGCGTGATGCTGTCGGCCATTTCCAGCGGCCACTGCAACATCGTCGCGCCCGTGGCCGAGGACCTGAAAGTGCTGAACGTGCTGTGGGACTGCGGCACGGAAAAGGCGCTGGAAGGCAAGAAATACAAGTACGTCGTGCGCACGCAGGCCAACGCCACCACCGAGATGGTCGCGCAGGTGCTCTACCTGATGAAGGTGAAGCCCGACTTCAAGACCATCGCCATCGTCAACCAGGACTACGCCTGGGGCCGCGATTCGCGTGACATCTTCCTGGCCGCGCTCAAGAAGTTCAAACCCGACGTCAAGGTCGTCGCCGAGATGTTCCCGAAGTTCGGCGCCGCCGACTTCTCTACCGAAATCAGCCGCCTGCAGGCGCTGCGCCCGGATGTGATCGTCTCGACGTCGTGGGGCGGCGACCTGGACAACTTTGTGCGCCAGGCCTCGCAGCGCAACCTGTTCAAGAACTCCACCTTCGTGCTGTCGCTGGCCGAAAGCTCGCTGGAGCGCCTGGGCAACGCCCTGCCGGAAGGCGTCCTGGTCGGCGCGCGTGGCGACCATTACTTCTTGCATCCGGAAACCAAGGACGATCCCAAGCACCAGGCCTTCGTGAAGAAATTCCACGACAAGACGGGCGCCTATCCGATCTACTCGGTCTATCACATGGTGCAAGGCATCAATGGCCTGAAGGCCGGCTACGAAAAGGCCATCAAGGACAACGGCGGCAACTGGCCGACGCCTGAACAGGTGGCCGCCGCCATGCACGACGTGACCTTCAAGGGCTATGGCCGCGAAGTGAAGATGCACCGGGCTGATGGCCAGGCGTTGGAAGCGCAGCTGTTCGGCGTGACCAAGAAGAGCGACAAATACCCGTTCAAGGTCCTGGCCGACATCACCATCGTGCCGGCTGAACTGGTCACGCCCGGGGTGACGGATACGTCGATGGCGTGGATCGAAAAGAGCCTGACGCCTGATGTATTGAAGAGCGATCAGATCAAGGTGTTCCCGAACTGATCGGGACGGACAGCGCAAGCAGCAGTGTGTGGTGCAGGGATAGCCCCGGCGTGCGCGCCGGGGCGTTTTTTTGCTACAGCTCCAGCACCACCTTCTTGCCCCCGCACGATCGCGAGCAGCAGGCCATCATCTTGTTGTTTGCCTCGCGTTCCGCGCGCGTCAGCACCACGTCGCGATGGTCGATGTCGCCTTCCAGCACGCGCACCTCGCACGATCCGCACAACCCTTCCTCGCAATCGCTCTGCACATCGATATTGGCGCCGCGCAATGCGGTCAGCAGCGTCTGGTCCGCGGGCACGTTGAGGACAATCCCCGAATCCTTCAGCACCACCTCAAAGGCCTGTTCCTTCGACGGGTCCAGCGTGCCCAGCGTGGAATGGAAGTGCTCCACCCGCAGCGTATCTTCCGGCCATGCCGCGCAGCAGCCGGCCAGCGCATCCAGCAGACCCTGCGGACCGCACGCATACACCTGCGCGCCGGCGCGCGGCTCGGCGAGCAGGGCGGCATAGTCCGCGCGAGTGCCCTCGTCTTTGACGTGCAGATGCAGGTGATCTCCGTGCAGCGACGCCAGTTCGTCCGCCAGCGCCATGCAAGCTCGCGAGCGACCGCTGTAATGCAGTTCGTAGTCCAGCCCCAGCTCCCGCGCACGCCGCGCCATGGCGCTGATGGGCGTGATGCCGATGCCGCCCGCGATCAGGATGAGTTTTGAAGCCGTTTCGTCCAGACGGAAGTGATTGCGTGGTCCACGAATGCGCAGGCGCGCGCCGGGCGTGGCGTTCGCGTGCATCCAGGCGGAACCGCCGCGGCCATTTTCTTCGCGCAGCACGGCAATTTCAAAGACGCCGGTCTCGGCCGGATCGCCGCACAGCGAATACTGACGTGACAGGCCGGTATCGCCGCATTCGACGTCGATGTGCGATCCGGGCGACCAGCGGGGCAGGGGCTTGCCGTCCGGCGACACCAGGCGCAGCCGCACGATGCCGTCGGCCGCCGTTTCTGCGCTGTGCACCATGACCGGCCGGGTGATGGCGTGTGAGGACGGCTCGCCGATGCGCACGGGGTGCCTGTTCTCCAGCAACGAAGGATTCGCACGTTCCGGATTCTGCGCCGGATCCCATTCAACCCAGAGATGTTCCGGGCCGCGGAACGAGGTGTTCGGCACATACGTAAACGCCTGTTCCGCCAGCTTCAGATGGGGCAAGCGGCGTGTCAGCTCTTCCAGGAAGATCTGCATCTCCATGCGCGCCAGATTCTTGCCCATGCATTGGTGCGAGCCATACCCGAAGGTGAGCTGGTCGCTGGCGTTCTCGCGGCGGATGTCGAAGAGGTCGGCGTCTTCAAACTGGCCCTCGTCATGGTTGGCCGACGAGGTCACGATCAGCAGCTTGGAGCCGGCCGGAATCGCCACGCCCGCGATCTCCACGTCGCGCGTCGCGAGCCGCCGCCAGGCAGCCACCGAGCCGTTGTGCCGCAGGCATTCCTCGACCGCGTTCGGGATCAGGTTCGGATCCTCGCAGATCTCGCGCCAGGCCTGGGGATGCTTCAGCAGCAGCTTGATTGCGTTGGCCGACGCGTTGGCGGTGGTCTCGTGCGCCGCCACGATGCCGGCCATCATCATCGAATGCAGGTACGAGTCGGTGACCACCTCCGGATGGGTCTGCTGCTTGCGCAGGCCGTATTGCATCCAGCCGGGGCCGGACGGGTCCTGCCGCATCTTGTCCAGGATCTTGCCGGCCAACTGCCAGAAATTGCCGACCGCGTGCGCGACGGCAACCTGTTCTTCCGGCTTGGGCCGGCCCCAGGTGTTCACCGTGTGCGCGATGGAATACTGGCGCAGCAGGTCCATGTCTTCTTCCGGCACGCCCAGGAAATGCAGCGCCACCGTCAGCGGCACTTCCCACAGCATCTGGTCGACGAGATCGGCGCGGCCGTCGTCGATGAAGCGGTCCACGTAGTCGCGCGTCAGGCGTCGCACCATCGGTTCGTGGTGCTTCAATTCTTCAGGCGTGAACGGGTCCATCAACACGCGGCGGCGCGGCATGTGCGCGGGCTCGTCCTCGTTCACCAGCGTGCGATTCATGGCGTAGCCGTACGACGCCAGCACCGCGTTGGCTTCCGGCCCCGTCGGCGTGATCTTCTCCAGCGCGATGGACGGGCTGAAGGTGATGTTGTCGCGGAAGATCGCCTTGATGTCGTCGTAGCGCGTCACGACCCAGTAACCCAGTTGCGGGCTGTAGAACACCGGCTCTTGCTCGCGCGCCCAACGCACGTATTCCGGCGGGTCCTGCTGATAGCCGTCGCCAAAGGGATCGAACGCGGCGGCGCGCGCGCTGACCGGACAGCCCGTCGGGCTCTGCGCCGCAGCCAACGCGGCGTGATCGATGGGACAGCCCGAGGGGCGCGGGGTGGCGGATGCTTGGTTCATGAGGTCGTTCCGTGTGTTCGTCTTGCGGGCCCGCCGCGGGTTCGGCGTTTGGTGCGCGGCACAGGGTTTGCGGCAAATGCGGCACAGCTGGCAGATGGCATGCGGCGGGCCGGTGATGCGGGGTTCAGCGTGATGCTCAGTCCAGCGTGATGCCCAGATCCTTGATCAGCTTCTGCCAGCGGGCGCGCTCGGCGGTCAGCATCTCGGCGTACTGCGCAGGCGTATTGCCGATCGGCTCGATGCCGAACTCCACCAGACGCTGGCGCGTGGCCGGGTCATTGATGGTCGCGACCACTTGCTTGTTCAGCGCATCGATCACGGGCTTGGGCGTCGCGGCCGGCACCACCACGCCAACCTGCGCCGCGGCTTCTACGTTCTTCAGGCCGATTTCGGCAAAGGTCGGCACGTCGGGCAGTTGCGGCAGGCGGGTCGGATTGGCGACCGCCAGCGCCTTCACCTTGCCGCCGTTGATGAAGCCGGCGCCAGCGGCCAGATCCACCATCATCGCGGGCACCTGCCCGCCGGCCACGTCCGCCAACGCGGGCGACGCGCCGCGGTAGGGCACGTGCGTCAGGGTCAGACCCGCTTCAACCTTCAGCAATTCCATCGCCAGGTGGTGCGGGCTGCCCGCGCCGGCCGACGCGTAATCCAGGCCTTCCTTGCGCGCCTTGGCTTCCGCCAGGAATTCCTTGGCCGAGTTGACCTTCATGGCCGGACCCACCACCAGGATCATCGGAAACCGTCCCATCAGCGTGACGGGCGCCAGATCCTTCGCCGGGTCGTACGACAACTTCTTGTAGAGGGCCGGGTTGAACACCAGCGTGCCGTTGTCGGCGGACAGCATCGTGTAGCCGTCGGCCGGGGCGCGCGCCGTTTCCGACGCCGCAATCGCCGTGTTGCCGCCCGGCTTGTTCTCGATCACCACCGGCTGGTGCAGACGCCCCGTCAATCCCTGCCCGATACTGCGCGCCAGGAAATCCGACCCGCCGCCCGCGGCGTACGGCACGATCCAGCGCACGGGCTTGGACGGGTAGTCCGCAGCTGCCTGCTGCGCGGACGCGCTGGCACAAGCCAGCAGGGGCAGGGCCATCAGGCCGGCCAGGATGTGGTGTTTAACACTGCGCATGGACAAGTCTCCTCGTTGTGGAATGTCAAAAGTGCATTCCTTATTTGCGTAAAGCATATACGCAATGCGTAATTTTTGAAGAAGGGTTAACCTTAGTGCCGCTCCAGGCTTTCGGACCCTCGTTTGCCGGCGAGCGTCTGCCCCGGAGCCGTTTTTCCCTATGAGCAAAGCCGCCTTGCCGCCTGAATCCGACCTCGAATCCGCCCACGATCCGGCCGCCCGGCCGCGCGAGCGACGGCAGCGGGTCCAGGCGGCGGAAACCGGCATGTCGGTGCTGAAAGGGCTCGCTCGACTAGGCGGCCGCGCCAGTCTCACCGCGCTGGCTGCCCACGTCGGCGAAAGCCCCGCCAAGGTCCACCGCTACCTGATGAGCCTCATCGCCGAAGGCCTGGTCGACCAGGAAGTGGCGACGCAGCAATATCACCTGGGCCTGGAAGCGCTTTATGTCGGGGTAGCCGCCATGCGCCAGGCCGACCCCTTACGGATCGGCGAACCCGCGCTCGTGCGCCTGCGCGAAAGCCTGGCCGTCACGTGCTTTATCGCCGTCATGGGCAACAAGGGTCCGACCATCGTGCGATTCGAGGAGCCCGGCCTGCCGGTCACCGTGAACGTGCGCGTGGGGTCGGTGCTGTCGATGCTGTGGTCGGCGACGGGGCGGGCTTTTCTGGGCCTGCTGGACGAGGCGCCGGTGCGGGCGCTGGCGGAAGCCGAACTGGCCGGCGCACCGGCCGAGCAGCGCGCGCTGCTGGATCGGGATGACCCCATCGGCGTCTTGCGCCGCGATGTTCGGGCGGCGGGATGCGCCACCGTCAAGGACACCAATCTGCGCGGCATCAGCGCCGTGTCGGCGCCGCTGTATGACCACACCGGACGGGTCTGCGCGGTACTGACCGCGCTGGGCGCGACGGGCGGGTTCGACGTGTCCGAGGGCGGGGCGGTGGTGGCCGCGGTTAAGCGCGAGGCGCTGGCGGCCAGTGTGGCGTTGGGGTATGTGGCGGGATGACCCCGCGCAGAATCGACACTGTGTCAGACGCGTGAATCTACCGCCCCACCTCCAGCTTCCCCAACGCATCCCTGAAATCCGGATACTCCTTCAAAAACGCCTGGTTCCGCTCGAACCTCCCGAGCAACCGGTCATCGATCGTCAGATTCAACACCGTCTCCCGATCCCACACCCTGGGCCGACGCTTCACCGGAATCGGCACCTTCTCCGTGAACTCCTTGTACGAATCATGCGGTTCGCACTGTTCATAGTCGGTCGAGATCCGCTGCACCGTCCCCGTCTCTAGCCCCGCCTGCCGCGCCTTTTCCTGCAGCCATGCCGCCGGCAGCGTCTGCAGGCTCCCATCCTGATATCCGCCGCCCACATCGGAATGCGCGCCGATGAACCAGCGCTGTTCCACGGGCAGGTGCGCCGGCCGTGGCGGTGAACCCGCGCGACGAGTCCATAGCGTGGGAAAGTACGGCTCGCGGTATTCGTTGGTGGCGATGGCGTGGTAGGCGTTCAGGACGTGGTTGCTCAGTTCCGTGTCGTGGAAGTTGTAGAAGCTGGAGAAGCCGGGAAATGACACGCCGCCAACGGGGATGCCAAGGCTGCCGACGGTGTCCCAGACGCCGACAAAGTGCAGGTCGGTGTCGCGGGAGAAGCGGTCGCGGAAGGAGGCGGCTTCCAGGGACGATGGGGTGCAGTCGTCGCGGTAGAGCGCGTAGGCTTCCGAGACATTGTTTTCGGTGGGTTCGTTGAGCAAGCCGCACTTACGCACCATGCCCGCCAGGCTGCGGGCGGTGTAGGCGCCGCGGCTGAAGCCGAAAAGGAAGATGCGATCGCCGGGCTCGTGGCGCTGGCAGAGCCAGCGGTAGCCTTCGCGGATGTTGGCCGACAGGCCTGCGCCGAACGCGCCGCCCATGAATTTGTCGATGGCGGACCACAGGCCCTGGCCTTGTGTCCCCACGCCCTCGATGTAGAGCGTTTCCTGCGTGCTGGTCTCGGGCGCGGCTTTGTAGAGCTCGTAGACGTTGGTGCGGTCGTTGGGTTCGTTCCACGTACCGTCGAAGAATACGGCGAGGTTCTTCACCATGATCGTCTCCCCACACACAGATAAAGGCTGGCGATACCTATGCTGCCGGCTGGGACAACGCCTGCGTGAGGCAAGCTAGCACGCGGCGTGTCGAAGGCAGGGCGCGGGGTTTCCCTGCTGCATGTTCGTACACCTCCTTTCTGCCTAGCCCCGCGTGCGCGACGTTGTGTGTTGGCGGCGTTTGCGCGGCGTACCGTTTTCAAGAGTACGCCTTTACTACAGCATCAGGAGCCGTCCAAAGCGTGAGTGGATGGTATCCAGGACGCGAAAAAAAAGCGGCCCGAAGGCCGCCGTCGCAAACAGGGACAATCCCCCGTTCACACGATCTGGAATTGCACGTCGATGTTGTCGCGAATCGCGCGCGAGTACGGGCAAAGTTGATGCGCCGATTCGACCAGCAATTGCTTCTGCTCACCCGTCAATCCCGGCAGCGAAACCGCAAGCGTCACGCCAAGCGCGAAGTTGGCGCCGTTGTCGACCTTGCCCAGCGACACGCTGGCGTCGATGGCGATGTCGCGCGGCACGGTGATGCCGTGGGTGGCGCCGGCGCGCTTGATCGCGCCCATGAAGCAGGCCGAGTAGCCCACGCCAAAAAGCTGTTCGGGATTGGTGCCGGGCTTGCCGGATCCGGGCGTGCTGAGCGTGACGTCCAGCGCGCCGTCGCTGCTGCGGCCCGCGCCTTCGCGGCCGGCGGTGGTGTGGGTGTGGGCGGTGTAGAGGACCTGCTCGAGTTGCTTGGCCATGATGACTCCAGGATGGTCGGCGCGGCGTGGCCGTGCCGGGGGTTGAGAGCCTGCATTGCATCAAGCGGCTGTATCGGTCATGTGTCGGCGCCGGGGCGGGATGGCATCACCGCGTATCCAGAGCCGGCCCAGATACGCTGCGATACAAACCGCCGCCGTTGGCGGGCGCGGCGGCATTGGAGTATGTTGCGCGCTGGCGGCACGGGCTGCGTCAAGCAACGATCAAGCAACGATCAAGCAACAACCACGGAAAGCACACACATGGGACGTCTCGCCATTCTGGGCGCGCTGCACGAAGAAATTGCCGACCTGCTGGCGGCCATGGAACCCGGCGCGGAGACGCGCCGCATCGCCATGCGCGATTTTCAGGTGGGCACGCTGTGGGGCACGCCCTGCGTCATTGCGCTCAGCCGTATCGGCAAGGTGGCCGCGGCCGCGACGGCGTCCATCGTCATCCAGGAATTCGGCGTGTCGCGCGTGCTGTTCACGGGCCTGGCGGGCGGGCTGCATCCGCAGGTGCGCGTGGGCGACGTGGTCGTGGCCGATGCCCTGATGCAGCACGACATGGACGCGCGGCCCCTGTTCGGGCGGCACGAAATTCCCTTGCTGGGTCGCGAGCGCTTCGACGCCGATGCCGCGCTGAGCGCATTGCTGCTGGATAGCGCGCGTGACTTCGCGGCCAAGGGCGGTTTGCCGGGCGCGGCCGCGCAGCCGCGGGTCCATCATGGCCTGATCGCGACCGGCGACATCTTCGTCAACGACAACGATCTGGCGCACGAGCTGCGAAATCGCCTGCCCGATGCGCTGTGCCTGGAAATGGAAGGCGCGGCGATGGCGCAGGTGTGCCACGAGTTCGGCGTGCCGTTTGCCGTGATGCGCGTGATTTCCGACAGCGCCGATCACGCGGCCAAGACGGATTTCACGGACTTCCTCGTGAACCTGGCGCGGCTGTACTCTGCCGGCATTCTGAAGCCGCTGCTGCAGTCGGGCGCGCTGCGCGACGCCTGACGTTTGAAACTACGTGGCGAGCGGCGCGATCCTGACCTCCGCCGACAGGCCGCCGCCCTCGCGGTTGGACAGGATCAGCCTGCCGCCCAGCGCCTCAGCGAGCTGATGCGCGATCGCCAGGCCCAGGCCCGTTCCGCCCGTGTCCCGGTTGCGGGAGCTTTCCAGCCGGTAAAACGGTTGCAGCACGGCGTCCAGTTCGGCGTCCGGGATGCCCGGCCCGCGATCCAGCACGTGGATGGACAACGTCGAATCATGCAGTGCCGCCACGCGCACCTCGGCGGCGCCCGCGAATTTCAGCGCGTTGTCGATGAGATTGCCCAGGATGCGCCGCAATGCATGAGGACGCGTCAACAGCGGCGGCACCGTATCGCCCGACAGGGACACATCCTTGCCCGTGTCCTGGTAGTCGCACACCAGACTGTCCAGAAAGGCATTCAGGTCGATGCGCGCTGGCTGCTCGGTCTTGCCGTGCGCGCTGCGGGCGTAGTCGATGCCTTCGCGCACCAGCCGCTCCACTTCGTTCAAGTCCTGCGCCAGCTTGTCGCGGTCGGTAGACGCATCCATGAACTCCGTGCGCAGCTTCATGCGGGTAATGGGGGTCTGCAGGTCGTGGGAGATGGCGCCCAGCATCTGCATGCGCTCGGCTAGATGCGCGGCAATGCGGTCCTGCATGGCGTTGAAGGCGACGGCGGCGTGCGCGACTTCGGCGGGGCCCGCCTCGTCGAGCAAGGGGCTCTTGTGATCGGGATCCAGTTCCTCGGTGGCGCGGGCCAGCCGGGTCAGCGGACGCACGGCCAGTCGCACGGCCAGCCAGGCACAGCCGGCCAGCAGCAGCAACTGCACGCCCAGCACGCCAAACAGCCACGGCGCCGGCCGCATCCGCAGCAGTTCGATGTCCAGAATCGCGGGCTGGCCATCGGACAGCACGACACGCGCCTGGATGTGGCGTGGGTCGTCGGCCATGGCTCGGACCGTGACGGGACGCTCCGGCCCCAGCGCGGCCTCGATCGACTGGGCAGCGGTGCGCGCGGCGTCCAGAGACAGCGGCTGATCGGCCTTGCCGTCGCCCAGCAGATACTGCCGGTTGTTGCTGGACAGGCGCGGCAGCCAGGCGGCGCGCTCGGCGGCGGGCAGGCGGTCCAGGATGTCCATGGCGATGGCGACGTCGCGTTCCAGGTCGCCCAGCATCATGTTGCGGGTGGCGCTGTAGCGTTCGTAGAACAGCGAGGCGAACGACAGGCCGTACGCCAGGATCAGCCCCGCCACGAAGATCAGGAACAGCCGCGCGACCAGCGTGCGGGGCCAGGCGTGACGGCGCGGCGCGGCGGCACTCACGGTTCGCCTTCCGAGACTTCCACCGCCGCGGAAAACACATAGCCTTCGCTACGCACGGTCTTGATGTACAGGGGTTCGCGCGCATCTTCGCGCAGGCGCTGGCGCAGGCGGCTGACCAGGAGGTCGATCGAACGTCCGAAGAAGTCGGCGTCGCGGCCCTGCGTCAGGTTCAGCAGCTGGTCGCGGTTCAGCACGCGCTGCGGGTGATCCAGAAAGACGCGCAGCAGCCGGTACTCCGCGCCGCTGAGCGCCACGATGGTGCCTTCGGCGTCCAGCAGGTGCCGCGCCGTGGTGTCCAGCCGCCAGTTTCCAAAGCTGATCTCGCGGCCCGGCTCGGTCACCTGAAAGTTGGGCGGCAGCATGCGCGTGCGACGCAGGATGGCCTTGATGCGCGCCAGCAGCTCGCGCGCCACGAACGGCTTGACCAGGTAATCGTCCGCGCCCATCTCCAGGCCCAGTACGCGGTCCATGTCGTCGCTGCGCGCCGTCAGCATCAGGATCGGGATGCGGCGGTGCTTGCCGCTGCGCAGTTCGCGGCACAGCACCAGGCCATCGTCGCCGGGCATCATGATGTCCAGCACGATCAGATCGACCGTCAGGTTCTCAAGCAGTTGCCGCATCTGCCGTCCGTCGGCGGCCAGCGTGACGGTCAGGCCGTTCTTGCGCAGAAAGCCGCCGGCCAGTTCGCGGATCTCGCGATCGTCGTCCACGATCATGACGTGGTCTATGTGGTCCATCTGCGGGTGCCTTCTTGGTGGGTGACGGCGCGCCCGGCGCGCCGGCGGGGTTCCGGAATTCTATAGGCCTAGCGCTCGCCCGGGGGCAGGGGATCGCGGCGCGGGCGGGTGTTGGAGATGAGCTGGCATTGGAAGGGCTTGGCGGCCTCGGCGGTGAAGCCGCCAAAGAGCAGCAGCAGGACGGCAAGAAAGCGTTTCATGAGGGACTCCGTTGCGGGGTGTGATCGGTTTATAGCGCCGGGCCGCCCGCGGAGTGTGTCGTACTGTATACGCCCTGGCGGTGGATACACGCGCTTGAAAAAATCCGCCGATCCGGCACATGCCGGATACGTGCCACGGGTGCAATGGGGTCACTTTCCAAAGGACGACCCCCATGGACCTCATCAACACCCCCATCGCGTTGCTTGCCGGCATGCTGACCATTGCGTCTCCCTGCGTGCTGCCCCTGTTGCCCGTGCTGCTGGGCACCTCGCTGGAACGGTCCGGCCGCCTGCGCCCCTTGTTTGTCGTGTCCGGCTTCGTGCTGGCGTTCGCCGGCCTGGGCATTGCCCTCAGCCTCATTTCCAATCTGAATGAACACGTGCATGAAGCCGTGCGCTCGACCTCGATCGTCCTGCTGGCGCTGTTCGGCCTGGTGCGGATCTGGCCCGACCCTTACGACCGGCTGATCGCCCGCGTCGGCGGTCCGCTGCAGCGCCTGGCGGCGGCGGGCGGCACGGGCAGCGGCAATGCGGGCGGCTTTGTGCTGGGTCTGTCGCTGGGCGCCGTGTGGACGCCGTGCGCGGGGCCGGTGCTGGCCTCGATCCTGGTGCTGGCGGCCAAGGCGCAGGACCTCGTGCAGTCCAGCACGTTGCTGCTGGTGTTCGCCATCGGCGCCGGCGTCCCGATGCTGGTGATCGCCTACGGCGGGCAGGCCATCGCCACCCGGGTGCGCGGCCTGTCGCGCTACACGCAGCGCTTGCAGCAGGGCTTTGGTGTGCTGCTCGTCCTGACCGCCATCGCCATTTACTTCCAGTACGACGTCCTGGCCTATGCCTGGATCACCAACCTCTTCGCCTGACCCTCAAGGAGATAACCATGTTTGCCACGTTCAAGAAGATTGCCCTGGGCGCGCTGATCGGCGCCTGCCTGATGCAGGGCGCCGCGCAGGCCGCGCCGGCCGCCGCAGTCCCGGCCCCGGAATTCACCGGCATCGAAAAATGGCTCAACAGCGAGCCGCTGACGATGGAATCGCTGCGCGGCAAGGTCGTGCTGGTGGATTTCTGGACCTACACCTGCATCAACTGCATCCGCACGCTGCCTTACGTCACGAGCTGGTATCAGAAGTACAAGGATCAGGGCCTGGTCGTCGTGGGCGTGCACACGCCGGAGTTTCCGTTTGAACGGTCGACCCCGAATGTCGAAAAGGCGCTGCAACGCTTCGGCATCACCTATCCAGTCGCGCAGGACAACCGCTACGCCACCTGGACCGCCTACCGCAACCAGTATTGGCCCGCGGCGTACCTGATCGACAAGCAGGGCAAGGTGGTCTATAGCCACTTCGGCGAAGGCCGGTACAAGGAGACCGAGGCGGAGATCCAGCGGCTGCTGGCCCAACCCGGCTGAGCCCGGACCAAGGCCCGGAGGAAACCCGGGCCAATCCCCCCCCGCCAAACCCCGCGCAAACCAGATATGCGATCCCGCGCATAGCCCCGGCCCCGCCCCGCGCCTACCATGCTGCAAACACAAGAACGAAGTTTGGAGACAGCATGAAGATCGTTAGCGCGCTGACCGCGGCCGGGCTTTTGCTCGGCGCGGGTCTGTTTTCCGCGGCTGGGGCCGCAGGTTCCTATCCCGACCGGCCCCTGCGGCTGGTCGTTCCATTTCCGGCCGGCGGGGCCACCGACCTGATGGCTCGGGCGCTGGCGCAAGGGCTGGGCGAGAAGCTGGGCCAGTCCGTGGTGGTGGAAAACCGGGGCGGGGCGGGCGGCTCGATCGGGGCCGAGGCGGTGGCGACCGCCGCGCCGGACGGCTACACCCTGCTGTATTCGACGATGGGTGTGCTGACGATCAATCCATCGCTGTACGCCAAGCTGCGCTATGACCCGCAAAAGAGCTTTGCGCCGGTCTCGCTGACCAACCTGACCGCCAACCTGCTGGTGGTGAACCCGGCACTGAAGGTGAACTCCGTGACGGAGCTTGCCGAGCTTGCCCGCCGCCAGCCCGGCGAGCTGACCTTCAGTTCTTCGGGCAACGGCACGACCAGCCATCTGGCCGGTGAGATGTTCAAGTCCACGGCAGACGTGGATATCCGCCACATTCCGTACAAGGGCACGTCCGGCGCGATCAACGACTTCATGGCCGGCCGCATCTCGATGATGATCGACACCTCGTCCAATTTCGTGGAGCAGGTCAAGGACGGCAAGGTCAAGGCCTTGGGCGTGACGAGCCGCAAGCGCCTGGCGGCGTTGCCCGACGTGCCGTCGATCTCGGAGACGCCGGGTTTCGAGGACTACGAAGTCAGCCTGTGGTCAGGCGTGCTGGCGCCCGCGGGCACGCCGCGCGCCATCATCGATCGGCTCAACGCGGACATCAAAACCGTGATGACGGCGCCGCAGATGGTCGAGCGCATGGCGGGCTACGGCATTCAGACCACGTACAGCACCCCCGAGGAATTCTCCGAACGCATCCGCGCCGACACGCAGAAGTGGGCGCGCATCATCGACGCGTCCGGCGCGCGCGCGGACTGAGCGCCGGCCCGCCTGGCCATCGCATCTCCAACCAACGGAACGACCATGCCTTCGATGATCCGAGCTTTGCTGGCGGCGGCTGCCGCACTGTCCTTCGCGTCCGCCCCGGCCGCCGCCGCGTACCCGGACCATCCCATTACGTTGATCAATCCGTACGCCGCCGGCGGTCCGGCCGACGTGGTGGCGCGCAGCCTGGCGCGCGCGCTGGAAAAGCGCCTGGGCCAGCCGGTCGTGGTCGAGAACAAGCCGGGCGGCGGCGCATCCATCGGAACGGGCTTCGTGGCGCGCGCCAAGCCGGACGGCTACATGCTGCTGCTCGGCACGTCGGCCGGCCACGTCGTGACGCCGCTGATGCAGAAGACGATATACGACGGCATCCAGGGCTTCGAGTTCTGCTCGGTGGTGGCGGTGCAGCCCATCATGCTGGTCGTCAACCCGTCGCGCGGCATCAGGACGGTGCCTGACCTGATCGCCCGCGCCAAGGCGGAACCCGGCAAGCTCAGCTACGGGTCGGCGGGCGTCGGAGGGGCCACGCACCTGGGCGCGGAACTGTTCCAGCAGGCCGCGCACGTGCAGCTCAATCACATTCCCTATGCCGGCGCGTCGCCTGCGATCAACGACGCGGTGGGCGGGCAGATCGACCTGGCCATGTTGAACCTGTCCGCCAGCCTGCCGTTCATCCGCCAGGGCCGGCTGGTGCCGTTGGCGTATGCGGCCGACAAGCGCTCGCCGCTGTTGCCCGACGTGCCCACGCTGGACGAGGCCGGCGTGAAAGGGGCGCAGGCCGCCACCTGGTACAGCCTGGCCGCGCCTGCCGGCACGCCGCCGGACATCGTGCAGAAGCTGAGCGACACCGTCCGAAGCGTGAACGACGATCCCGACTACCGCCGCATCATGCAGGACCAGGCGATAGAGTTGATGGCGCTGTCTCCCCAGGATGCCGGCGCCTACGTCCGGAAGGACCGCGCCGACATGCAGCGGCTGCTGGGCACACTGGGGCTGCTGGCCAAATGACCCCCCACTTTCCTGCGCCGCGAAAGGCGCCCGCACCATGAACTTCGACTTCAGCAAGCTGGCCTCGGCCGACGCCTTCAAGCTGCTCTCCAGCGTGGTCGTGCCCCGGCCCATCGCCTGGGTGGTCAGCGAGTCGGAAGCGGGCGTGCGCAATGCCGCGCCGTTCTCGTTCTTCAACGTGGTCAGCAGCGACCCGCCCATCGTCGCGCTGGGCATCGGACCGCGCGGCGGGCAATTGAAGGACACCTCGCGCAACATCCTGCAGACGCGGCAGTTCGTGATCAACCTGGTGTCCGCGGAGCTGGCCGAACAGATGAATCACACCAGCCTGGACTACGACGCCGGCATCGACGAACTGGCGCGCGCCGGGCTGGCGACCGAACCGTCCCTGATCGTGGCGCCGCCGCGCATCGCGCAGAGTCCGGCCGCGCTGGAATGCGAGGTCTGGCAGGTGCTGGACGCAGCGCCGCAGCGCGTGATTGTGTTGGCGCGGGTGGTCGCGCTGTACCTGCGGGACGACGCCTTGCTCGATGCCGGCAAGTTCTATGTGGACACGCCCGCGCTGCGCCTGCTGGGCCGCATGCACGGCGCGGGCTGGTACGCACATACCAGCGATCTATTTCAGATGCGCACGCCCGACGCGGCCAACGATCCCGCCGTGCGGCCCGCGCAGGGGCATTGAATGCCCCGCAGACCTTGAACCCTTTTGGAGCCTGTCGATGAAACTGCATTGGTCGCCGCGATCGCCCTTCGTGCGCAAGGTGATGATCGTCATTCACGAGGCCGGCATCGAGGACCGCGTGGCGCTGGTGCGCACGCCGGTCGCGATGGACAAGCCCAACCTGGATCTGGTGCCCGACAATCCGCTGATCAAGCTGCCTACGCTGGTCCTGGACGACGGCACGGCGTTGTACGACTCGCGCGTCATCTGCGCCTACCTGGACACGCTGACGGGCTGCGGCCTGTTGCCGGACGATGCTCAGGCTCGCCTGACCGCCGAACGCCGCCAGGCCCTGGGAGACGGTTTCCTGGACGCGCTGCTGCTGTTCCGCCAGGAACGCAACAAGCCCGCCGAGCGCCAGACGCCCGCGTGGCTCGACGCCTTTGCGCTGAAAACCCGAGCGGTGCTTGCCGCGCTGGAAGCCGAGGCGCCGGCGCTGCAGGCCAGCGGCTTCGACCTGGGCCTGATCGCCATCGGTTGCGCGCTGTCGTACATGGACTATCGTTTCCCGGACATCACCTGGCGCGACGGCCACCCGGCGCTGGCGGCGTGGCACGCGCGGTTCGCCGCCCGGCCCTCGGTAATGCGCACGCAACCCGACGAAACCCCGTGAACAGAGGACGATGATGAGCCGTATCCCGCTACCCGATCCCGCCACCATGACCGATGCGCAGAAGGGCGTGTACGAAAAGATCGTCTCCGGTCCGCGCGGCCGCCTCGTCGGTCCCCTGCGCGCCGCGCTGCACAATCCTGATCTGGCCGATCGCTGGCAGGCGCTGGGGGCACTACTGCGCTTTGGCACCAGCCTGCCGCCCCGCGTCAGCGAGCTTGCCATCGTGGTGACGGCGCGCCGCTGGAACAGCCAGATCGAGTGGCATATCCATGCGCAAGCCGCCCGGGCCGCGGGCATCTCGGATGCCGTGCTGGACGCGATACGGGCCCGCGTGACGCCGGTATTCGACAACCGCGACGACGAAATCGTCTATGAGTTCGCGCGGCAGCTCCAGGAGACCGGGCAGGTCGAACCGGCCCTGTATGCGCAGGCGGTCGAGCGCTGGGCCGCCGTTGGCGTGGTGGAACTGACCGCTGTAATCGGCTACTACACGATGGTGTCCATGACGCTGAACGCGCACGAGATCCCGATGCCCGACGACGCGCCGCCGCCGCTGGATACTCCGGCGCAGGATGGCGCGCCGGCGCTCAGCCGCCTGGCGCCGCTGGCCGGGGGCGCATCATGAGCGCCGCCGGCAACCCCAGCCCCGGCGCGCAGGCGCGCGCTTACGTGCCGGACAGCGTGGAGACGCCGCGCATGCCCGTGACACCCCGCCATACGCTGCCGGCGGGGGCGTGCGATACGCATTGCCACGTCTTCGGGCCCTACGAACGCTTTCCATTGCAGCATCCGTCGTCCTACGCCGCGCCGGACGCGCCGGCCGAACGCTATCTGCGCATGCTGGACACGTTGGGCGCCGCGCGGGGCGTGCTGGTGCAACCGGCGCCCTACGGGACGAATCCGGACGCGTTGCTGGCCGCCGTGGCGCAGGGCGGAGAGCGCCTGCGCGGAATTGCCGTGGCGGACCCCACGGCCACCGATGCGCAATTGCAGGCCCTTTACGACGGCGGCGTGCGCGGCCTGCGCTTTGTCGAGGCGCGCGATCCGGCGGGCAACCTGTTTGCCGGCAGCGTGGGATTCGATCAGGTGGCGGCGCTTGCGCCGCGCATGAAGCGGTTCGGCCTGCATGCGCAGCTTTGGGCGCCGTGCGATACCTACCTGCGCCATCTGCCTGCACTGGCCAAGCTGGATCTGCCGCTGGTCATCGACCACCTGGGCAGCCTCGTGCCCGCGCGCGGCGCCGAGAACCCGGTGTTCCAGATGCTGCACGGCCTGCTGGCCGATGGGCGGATCTGGATGAAGCTGACCGTATGCCGGGTCGGCGCCGCGCCTGACTACGAAAACGCGCGCGGCATCCACGACGCCTTCACCCGCGCCAATCCGGACCAGGTGCTGTGGGGGTCGGACTGGCCCTTTGTGCGCATGGGCGCGGCGGCGCCGTCGGCCGATGCGCTGGTGGATCTGGCGCACGATTGGCTGGGCAACGACGCGTTGCGCAGGAAGGTGTGGGTCGACAACCCCGCGCGCCTGTACGGATTCAGGTAAGCGCCCGCACGCCGGCCCGGGTTTACGGGCTGGCGTGCCAGACGCCTTCGCCGCCGATCTCGCGCACCAGCGTCTGGATCTGAGAGGCCACCTCCATGACCGTGCGGCCCGGCCCCTTCGAGCGCGAGAACGCCATGGAGACGATGCGGCTCATCGTCGGATCGCGCAGCGCGGCAATGCTGAGGCGGCCTTCCTGCACCTCCTGCCATACCGCGTGCAGCGGCAGCACGGTGTACATCTTTTCGTGTTCGACGATGGACTTCATCAACGGCAGGGAGTCGGCCTCGATCAGCGGAGAGATGGCGATCTTGCGCGCCCGCGCCAGCCCGTCCAGCGCGTTGCGCAAACCGTTGGGCGCGCCCGGCAGGATGAAGGGCAGGCCATCGAGCTTGTCGAAGGTGATCTCGCCCGCCTGCGTGCGCGCGTCGCCCGCGGCGCCGACCAGGTACGAGTCCACGGAGGCCAGCGCCTGTTCGCCGGGCGGGCATTTGTCGCCGTAGCGATAAAGAATGGCGATGTCCACGCGGCTGTCGGTCAGCCATTCCTCGATCTGGCCGCTGGAGCCTTCCAGGATCTTGAGATGCACCTTCGGGAATTGCTCGCGCAGCCGGGAGAACAGCCTGCGGATGAGCGGGTGCGCGGTTGAAGGCAACAGTCCCAGCGTGACCTCGCCGGCAGGCTCGCGCGCCTCGCCGTTCAGTTCCATTTCCAGGCGTTCGGCGTCGCCCAGCAGCGTCTGCACCAGCGGGAACAGGCGCTCGCCCACTTCAGACAGGTTCACGCCGCGCCCAGTGCGGTTGAAGAGCCGCGCATTGCACTCGCGCTCGAGCGCATTGATGCGGCGGCTCAGCACCGACTGGTCCTGGTCCAGGTACAGCGCCGCGCGCGTGATGCTGCCCAGTTCCGCGATGGCCAGGAAGGCCCGCCATTTATGAAGGTCGGCGGTCAGGTCCAGGCTCAGGCCCGTGGCTTTTGCTGATGGCATGGTCGATGGCGCAGGTCGGCAGTCGTGGGAATCGGCATAAGCGTACGGCAAAAGCGCACGGGCATGGCGTTATTGCAGGCCCAGCTTGCCGCGCTTGATGACCTCGCCCCACTTCTTCGATTCCGTCTCCATCAGCGTGCGGTATGCGTCGGGCGTGGTCGCGACGGGGATGGCGCCCTGGTCGATCATCTTCTGCCGCAGGACCGGGTCGGCCAGGGATTTTGCGATCGCGTCGGACATCTTGTCGACGATGTCCTTGGGCGTGCCGGTGGGCGCGATGACGCCGTAGTTGGATTCCACGATGATGCCGGGAAAGCCGGCCTCCTTGGTGGTGGGTACGTCGGGCAGGCCCTCGAAGCGTTCCGGGCTGGCCACGGCCAGCGCGCGCAGTTTGCCCGCCTTGATGAAGCCCAGCGCGGCGGACGCGTCCCCGGGGAACATCTGCACCTCGTTGGACAGCAGCGCGGTGACTGCGGGCGCGGCGCCCTTGTAGGGCACATGCATGATGTCGATGCCGGTCTGCTGCTTGAGCAGTTCGCCGCCCAGGTGCGGCGTCGTCACGTTGCCGGCCGAGCCGTAGTTGTATTTGCCGGGCTGCTTCTTGGCGCTGTCGACAAAGGCGGCCAGGGTGGTGTCCGGCAACGACGGATTGACCATGATGACCTGCGGAATGCGCGCCACCAGCGACACGTATTGGATTTTGGATACGTCGTACGGCACCTTCATGACGTGAGGCAAACCGGTGATCGCGCCCGGCACGCCGAAGCCGAAGGTGTTGCCGTCGGGCGTGGCGCGCACGGTGGCGTCGACACCGATGGTGCCGCTGGCGCCGGCCTTGTTCTCGATGACGATGGTTTGCCCGAGGCGCTCGCCCAGAGACGGCGCAAGCAGGCGCGCCAGGTTGTCCACCGAGCCGCCGGGCGGGTAGGGCACGATCAGCCGGATCGGCTGGCTTGGCCAGGGCTGGGCTGCGAGCGCGGCGGGCGTGGCGGCGACGCCGCCCAGGATCATTGCCGCCACCGTCAGTGCGGTTGCTTTCTTCATGTGTCTCTCTCCGGATGCGCCGGCTCGGGCCGGCGCGTTGTCGTTGTCAGGCGCCTTGCAGGCCCAGGACCTGCTTGGCGTAGATGTTGCGCTGGATCTCGTTGGTGCCGCTGAAGATGGTGGCCGCCAGGGCGTTGGTATAGGGCGCCAGCGCCTGCACGCCGCCGCCGCCATAGCTCAGGCGCATTGCCGCGCCGCCATATTCTTCAGCGATCTGGATCAGCAGGGCGCCCAGCCGCTCGTGGGTTTCGGTGGCCCAGATCTTCAGGAGCGACAGTTCCGGCGGCAGCGGAAGTCCGGCTTTGGCCATGTCCGCAAACACGCGGTACATCGCGGTCAGGTCGGCGCTGTCCAGCCGCAACTCGGCCAGCCGGTCGGCGAACGCCGGATCGGCCAGCAGGCCGCGCTGGCGCGCCAGACTGAAGATCTGTTGCAGGGCGTGGCTTGCGTGCTTGGGGCTGCCGCTGAACAGACGCTCGAAGCCCAGCAGGGCCTTGGCGATTCCCCAGCCCGCGTTGAGTTCGCCGACCACGTTGCCGCGCGGCACGCGGACCTGGTCGAAGAAGACCTCGCAGAACTCCTCGTGCCCCGACAGCGTGCGGATCGGCCGGCGGCTGACGCCCGGACTGCTCAGATCGACCAGCAGGAAACTGATGCCTGCCTGCTTCTTGACGGTCTTGTCGGTGCGCACCAGCATGAACATGTGCGTCGCGTCCTGCGCCAGCGTGGACCAGGTCTTCTGGCCGGTGACGACCAGTTCGTCGCCGTCGATCACCGCCTCGCAGCGCAGCGAGGCCAGATCCGATCCCGCGTCGGGTTCCGAGTAGCCCTGCGCCCACACCGCCTCGCCGGACAGGATGCCCGGCAGGAAGCGCGCGCGCTGCGCCTCGGTGCCGTGGCGGATGAGGATGGGGCCCAGCATGACCAGGCCCTGGTCCGGCGCGCGCGCCACGCCGTAGCGTTCGGCTTCTTCGATGAACGCGATCTGCCGGGCGGGAGACAGCGCCATGCCGCCATGCTCGCGCGGCCACGACGGTGCGATCCAGCCCTGGCGCGACAAGGTGAAGTACCAGGCCTTGATCTCATCCCAATGCAGCCGCCACGGCACGTGCCGCAGGTGATCGGGGTAATGCGCGCGGAAGAAGCGGCGCAGCAGCTTGCGGAACGCCGCTTCCGGCATCGCGTTCCAGTCTGCCTCGCGCGGGAACTCCATGGCGTCCAGGCCTGGCGTTGAGTCGTCCGGTGCGTCCTCTGCCGTATCGTCCGCCTCCGGCGCCGGGTCGGCTGCCAGCACGCCATAACGCTGACGATGCGCCGTGGCGTTGCCCAGCCAGGCGGCCAGGTGCAGGGCGCTGCGGAAGTACAGGCTGACGTCGCATTCGTCGGTGTAGCCGATGGCGCCGTGCAGCTGGATGGCCAGCCGCGCCGCATCGATGCCGGCGCGCGCTGCTCGGGCCTTGACCCGGCTGGCCGCCGCCTTGCGGGCCTTGACGTCGTCCGGCGCCGCGGCAATGGCGTTCAGTGCGTCCAGCAGACTGTTGGACGCCAGCTCGACCTGCAGGGTCGCGTCGACCAGGCGGTGCTGCAGCGCCTGGAATGACGAGAGCGTCTGGCCGAACTGCTTGCGCGTATTCAAGTAGGCGACCGAATCGGCCAGCACCTGCCGCGCGACGCCCACCAGTTCTGCGGACTGCATCAGGCGGCCGTAGTCCAGCGCCTCGTCAACGGCGTCCAGCACGCCCTCGCGCGCCAGCAACGCTTCGCCGCCAACCACCGCGGACTCGATCGTCAAATGGCAGGCCGGCGAGCCGTCCGCGCGTTCGTGCGTCTGCACCGTGACGCCGGGCGTGCCGGCCGGCAGATAGAACAGCGCAGACCCCGTTTCGCCATCGGCCGTGACAAGCCAGCCGTCCACGTCCGCGCCGGGGACGACGTGGCGCTTTTCGCCGTTCAGCACATAGGCGCCTTCGCGCGCGGTGACCGTGACGCCAAACGCCCCGGCGGATTCGCCGGCTTCGAGCTGTCCTTCGGTTTCCTGCCAGGCGAGGCCAACCCGTTTTTCACCGGCGCACAAGGCTTGCAGCAACGCGTCTCGGACGGTGCCATCGCCCGCCGGATTGATGCGCGCCAGCAGCGCCGTGCTCAGCACACCCGCCCCGACAAGCGGTTCGGGCAGCTGGGCGCGGCCCGCTTCTTCCAGCACGGCGGCCATCGCGTGCCAGCCCAGTCCCAAACCGCCCAGCGCTTCGGGCACGCTCATGCCCAGCCAGCCGACGGTGGCAATCTCCTGCCAGTACGCGCGCTCGCCGCCCGGGGTGCGGCGCTTGCGCTGCCGCTGGTCGCGGCGTTGCAGGAAGTCGCGCGCGCTGTCGCGGATTTCCTCGATCAGTTCGTGGTCGGCGGCGCTCATACGATGCCCTCGGCATGCAGGCGCTCGATCGCTTCGGCGGACAGGCCAAGTTCGGCGCGCAGGATGTCGGCCGTGTGCTCGCCCAGCATGGGCGGGGGCAGACCGGCGGCGATCGGCGTGGCGGAAAAGTGAATCGGGTTGCGGACGATCGGCATGCTGCCCAGCGCGGGATGCTCCACGCTGCCCAGCACCTGCCGATGGCGCACCTGCGGGTCCTCGAACACCTGATCCATGGTGTAGATCGGGCCGCAGGGTACGTTGGCGGCCGCAAGGGCCTGGTTCCAGTCCGCGACGGTTCGCGCCCGCATTGCGGGCTCGATCAGCCGCGACAGATCGGCCTGCGCCGCCGCGCGCTTGGGATTCGTGTCAAAGCGTGGGTCGTCGGCGAGCGCGGGCAGACCGATGACCTGGCAGAAGCTGCGGAATTGCGAGTCGTTGCCCACGGCGACCATCAGGTGTCCGTCCCGGCATTCGAAGGCGCGGAACGGCGCGGTGATCTGCGAGGCCGAACCCATGCGGGCGGGCAGCTGACCGCTGGCCAGATAGTTCATGCCGATGTGCGAGATGGCCGCGATCTGCGCGTCCAGCAGCGCCAGGTCGATGTGCTGACCCACGCCGGAGATCTGGTCGCGATGCCGCAGCGCGGCAAGAATGGCCGACACCGCATAGAAGCCCGCGGTCAGGTCGGAGACGGAATAACCCGCCTTGACCGGCCCGGCGCCTGGCTCGCCGTCCGGCACACCCGTCACGCTCATCAGCCCGCTCATGGACTGGAAGATCGGATCGTAGCCCGGCAGGTGGCTGTAGGGGCCGGTCTGGCCGAAGCCGGTGATGGAGCAATACACCAGCCGCGGGTTCAGGGCCGACAGCGAGGCGTAGTCCAGTCCGTAGCGCTTCAGGTCGCCCGCCTTGAAGTTTTCGATGACGATGTCGGCCTTCTGCGCAAGCTGGCGCACCAGCGCCTGGCCTTCGGGCCGCGAGATATCGAGCGTCACGGATTTCTTGCCGCGGTTCATCGCGACGAACGACGAGGTTTCCCGGCTGGGCTTACCGTCGCGGTCCGGCATGGGATAGCCCTGGTGCCGCACGTCGTCGCCGCGGCCGGGGCGCTCCACCTTGATGACCTCGGCGCCGAAGTCGGCCAGCATCTGCGCGGCCCACGGCCCGGAAAAAACCCGGCTCAGGTCCAGGACCTTCACGCCTTCCAATGCACTGGTCATGTCGGCTCCCTTATTTGCCCTGGAACACCGGCGCGCGCTTTTCCAGGAACGCGCGGCGCGCCTCCTGCGCGTCCTCGGTCTTGGCGATGGCCGCCGTCATGTCCTGTTCGTAGCGGTAGCCGTCGCGCAGGCTCATGTCTTCGATGGCGTTGAGGGTCTGCTTGGCCAGCACGGTCGCCAGCGGACTCTTGGAGGCGAGCTCGCGCGCCAGTTCCATGGCGCGGTCCATCAACGCATCGGCGGGCACGGCGGCTTCGACGATGCCCAGGCGATAAAGCTCGTCGCCGTCGACGCGCAGGCCGGTCAGCATCATCCGGCGCAGGCGGGAGTGGCCGAAGAGCCGCATGCCATGGCGGCCCCCGCCCAGCAGCCCGACATTGATCTCCGGCAGTCCCACGACGGCGGTGGACGCGGCGATCAGGATGTCGCAAGAGGCCACGATGGCCAGCCCCGCACCCAGCGCCGCGCCGTTGATCGCGCCCACCACGGGCTTGGCGCATTCACGGATGGCATGAAAGCACTCCCGCGTGCGGCGTGAATGCTGCGGCAGGTCGCCCGGCCCCTTGATCGTCTCGCCGCGGCTCTTCAGGTCGGCGCCGGCGCAGAAGATCTTGCCCTGGCCCGACAGCACCACCGCCCGCACCTCGGGCGTCTCCGAAATGCGGTCCAGCACCCATGACAGCTCGTTCATCATGTCGGTGCTGAGCGCGTTCACGG
Source organism: Achromobacter sp. UBA4530 (assembly GCF_002388205.1). Lineage (NCBI taxonomy): Bacteria > Pseudomonadati > Pseudomonadota > Betaproteobacteria > Burkholderiales > Alcaligenaceae > Achromobacter > Achromobacter sp. UBA4530. The sequence goes on from NZ_DGMA01000031.1 coordinate 226,110, forward strand.
GCGGATTGGCCAGCAGGATGGTGGCGACCCCGTCGGCGATCGTGACGTCCAGCGCGCGGTAGGGGCCAGCCAGGTTCTCCGGCATGCTCATGTCTCTCTCCTTTTTTGTTCAGATGATCTTGCGGTCGCGGTAATCCTGGATCTGTTCGGCGGACAGGCCCAGCTCCGCCAGCACGTCGGCGGTGTGCTGGCCCAGCAGCGGCGGCGCGGCGTCGGCGCGCAGCGCGGCGCTGCCAAAGCGCAGCGGGTTCATCACCTGCGGCACCGAGCCCGCGGCCGGATGCGGCAGCCGACGCAGCATGGCGCGATGCACGACCTGCGGGTCTTCGAAGACTTCGGGAACGGTATTGATGGAGCCCGCCGGTACGCCGGCCTTTTTCAGCGCCGCCAGCCAGTGGGCGCGCGGCTGGGTGACGAAAATGGCGTCCAGGATGGGGTCCAGGGTGTCCTGATTGCGCACGCGCTGGCTGTTGGTGATGTAACGCGGGTCCTGCGCCAGCGCGGGCTGGCCCAGCATGTCGCACAGCGTGGCGAACTGCCCGTCGTTGCCCACCACGATCACGATGTCGCCATCGGCGCACGCGAAGGTGCGCTGCGGCTGGATGTTGGGATGCGCGGTGCCGGTGCGGCGCGGCGCCTTGTTGCCCAACAGGAAGTTCATTGCCTGGTTGGCCAGCAGGCCCACCTGCACGTCCAGCATCGCGACGTCGATGTATTCGCCCTGGCCGGTCTGTGCGCGGCGCAGCAGCGCGGCCACGATGCCCAGCGCGGCATACACGCCGGTGGTCAGGTCCACGATCGGCACGCCGACCTTCTGGGGACCGCCGCCGGGCTTGTCGTCGCGTTCGCCGGTGACGCTCATCAGGCCGCCCATGGCCTGGATCAGGAAGTCGTAGGCGGGTTCGGCGGCGCGTGGCCCGGTCTGCCCGAATCCGGTGACAGAGCAGTACACCAGGCGCGGATTGATCTTGGAGAGCGTGTCGTAATCCAGCCCCATGCGCGCCAGCGTGCCGACCTTGTAGTTCTCCAGCACCACGTCCGCATCGCGGCACAGTTCCTTGACGAGCGCCTGGCCTTCCGGCGTCTGCAGGTCCAGCGTGATGGAGCGCTTGCCGCGGTTGGTGGCAATGAAGTAGGCGCCGTCCTTGGTGTCCTGGCCTTCTTCGTCCTTCAGGAACGGGGGGCCCCACGAGCGCGTGTCGTCGCCCTGGCCCGGCCGCTCGACCTTGATGACGTCAGCGCCCAGGTCGGCCAGGATCTGGCTGGCCCAGGGACCGGCCAGGATGCGGCTCAGGTCCAGCACTTTGAGATTCGATAACAGCGGCTGCAAAGCCTTCTCCTTGACTGCGGTATGTGCAGGCAGTCTAGGAGTTGGCGGGCGCTGCGGGAGGGGCCCGCGAGCGCAAAGCTGTTATGCGGATTGAGGCCGTCGTCGTGCGTCGGCGTCAGCGTCCCGTGTTGGGATAGTTGGGCCCGGCGTCGTTGAACCCGCCGGAGCTGTACGGATTTGCCGCGCCGGGGTGCGGCGGTCCGCCGGGGCCGGCGCCGCAACCGGCCAGGAGCAGGGTGGCGGCAAGAAGAGAAAGCAGGCGCTTCAGGGAGGATGTCATGGAGGTCTCCTGCGTCTGCCCCTCAGCAGGCGCGTGGCTTGCAGCGTATGCGCGGATTATAGGCCCGCAGTCTTCGCCTTGATCCGGGGTTTTGCGCAGCGCGCGCGATACGCGTTCACCGGGTCGGAATCCGCGGGATGAAAGTACGGGTGCGGGTAGCCTGCTTCGCGCAGCGCCGCGTGCAGGCGAACGCCCCACACGCATTCGCGCTGCGCTTCGTCCCACAGCCGCGCCGCCAGGTCTTTTTGTCCGCTGCGCCACAGCGCCAGGCCGTAATCGGCCGCGATTTCTTCGTCGCGCGGCAGGTCGCGGTAGGCAAGACGCATCAGGCGCAGGCCCTCAGCGGTCTGACCGCGCAGGGCCAGAATCCAGCCCAGCGTGCCCTGGTTGTACGGACGCGGGCCGACGCGCGCCAGCGAGCGGCGGGCCTGTTCCTCCGCTTGCGGCAGGTAGTCTGGAAAGTCCGCCAGGTAATAGGCGGTGTTGTTCGCCAGGTCCACCCCGCCGGCCGCGCGCGCGCTGCGCTTTCCGGATGCGTGGTCCTGCAGCGCGTTCGAATCCTCCAGCACCAGGTCGGGCATGCCCAGCAGGCGCTCCACCTCCAACCGCTTGCGCCGGTCGGCCGGGTCGACGGGCTTGAACATGTCCGGAAACGGCCGTTGCCGGGTCTGCAGCAGCCAATGGCGCGCCAGATCGGTTTGGCCAGCGGCCAGCAGCAGCCGCGCCAGGTCCAGCTTCTGCTCGGCGCTGCGGGTGCAGCGCATGGCGCCGATCAGCGCGCGGGCGCCGTCCGCGTCGTGCTGCGCGAACTTGCGGTTGACGGCGTCCAGCTCCGCAAAGCACTTGCTGTCGCGCGTGACGTCCGCATCGATATGCAGCGACACCGAACCCGCCGGCACGTCGTGGCTGAAGTAGGCCGTCGCGCCCTGCCGGGTGGTGTAGCCCAGGTCCACCCATTGTTCGCCCCAGCGCTGGGGCATGGTCATGATGTACGGCCAGGCCGGCAAGGGCTCGGTGCTGCCGCTGCGCTGCAACTGGAAGAAGTGCCCCCAAGGCCCGTCGCCGATGCGGCGGATCAGGGTGAAGTCGTCTTCCGTATGCGGCAGCGAGGTCCGGATCTGCGCCGTGCGGCCTTCGGCGTCGGTGACGCCATGCAGGATGCCATCGCCGGAAGGGGTATCGAGAATCTCGTCGTTCGAGCCGGTTACGAAGACGCGGTACGGCGTATGCGGCGCGGGGGCGGGGCCATTGCCATCCATCAGCGTCAACGTCAGGCTGCGCGTGCGGCTTGGGGTGTCTGACACCTGCGCGGCCGCCGTGCCTGCTGGAGCCGCTGCATGCGCGGCCGCCGCGGCCAGTCCCAGCACGGCCGCCAGGCATGACGCCGAGGCCGATGCGAACCAGGCGGGGCGCGATGCGGCGTCGGGAAGTGCGGGTGAGGCGGATTGTCCGGAACGTTGCTGCGGGTGCTTCATGGGGACTGCCAGTGGCGCCGGGCGCGGCGGGCTGCCACGGCGGTAGGGGAGAAGGCCTGCCAAAGCAGGGCGCTGCGACGCAAGCGCGAGCCGGATTGTGCATCACAAACCGAATGCGTAGCGGGCCGCGGTATCCGATGCGCGTGGCGGCTTCGCGCCGCTGACAGCTCCGCGCCCGCGTCAACGTGTGGCATCCTCGCGCCTTCGCCTTCGCCTTCCCCGCCGTGCCCCATGTCCAAACTCATTCTGCGTGCCCTGGACCTGTCTCTCCTGTCCTTTGCCGCCGCGCTTTTCGGTGCGTGCCTGACGTCCTTGCTGCAGACCGGTGACCTCGGCTGGGTGGTCCCCGACGCGCCGTACATGTTCTCGGCGCGCGATTTCTACGCCCAGGCGATCCTGGCCGGCCTGGCTGGTGTGCTGATGCTGATCGTGGCCGAGCGCCCGGCCAAGCTGCGCCAGTCCTCCTCCTGGGGCCTCGTGGCGACGTTTGCGGCCGCGCTGCTCGCCCTGTACCTCGCGCCGCCTTCCCCGCAAGTGTTCGGCAACACCTGGGCCCCCGGCGAGGCCACACGCGAGCTGTTTCTGGCGCAATGGCGCCTGGTCCTGCCCATTGCCGTCGCGGCGACCGCGCTGCGGTGGGGTTTGCGCCGGCTTTTGCGCTAGGATTGTCGTCACCCAACCCCGCCTCCCCCGGAGATACCCTGCATGTCCTCCCTAGACGCCTTTGCCATCACCAAGAAGTGGCCCGCCCAGCATCCCGACCGCATCCAGCTTTATTCGCTGCCGACGCCCAACGGCGTGAAGGCGTCGATCATGCTAGAGGAAACCGGTCTGCCCTATGAAGTCCACCGGGTCGCCTTCGATACCAAGGACCAGTTCACGCCCGAGTTCCTGTCGCTCAGCCCGAACAACAAGATCCCGGCCATCCTCGACCCGAACGGGCCGGACGGCAAGCCGCTGGGCCTGTTCGAGTCCGGCGCGATCCTGGTCTACCTGGCCAGCAAGGCCGGCCAGTTCATCCCGGCGGACACGGCGGGTCGCTTCGAGACGCTGCAATGGGTGATGTTCCAGATGGGCGGCATCGGACCGATGTTTGGCCAACTGGGCTTTTTCCATCGATTCGCGGGCAAGGACTATGAAGACAAGCGCCCGCGCGACCGTTATGTGGACGAGTCCAAGCGCCTGCTCGCCGTGCTGGACCAGCGCCTGGAAGGGCGCGACTGGGTGATGGGCGACCAGTACACCATCGCCGACATCGCCATCTTCCCGTGGGTGCGCAACCTGGTGGGCTTCTATGACGCCGGCGACCTCGTCGGCTTTTCGTCGTTCAAGAACGTCGCGCGCGTGCTGGACGCGTTCGTGGCGCGGCCGGCGGTTGCCAAGGGTCTGACCATTCCGGGCTGACCGATGGAACTGCGCCAGCTCCGTTACTTCGTGCGCGTGGTCGAGGCCGGCAGCATCGGCCGGGCGGCCATGTCGATCGGCATGGTCACGTCGGCGCTCAGCCAGCAGATCAGCCGTCTCGAAGGCGAGTTGTCCACGCGGCTGTTGCAGCGCAGCGCCAGCGGCGTGGTGCCCACGGACGCGGGGCTGGCGTTTTTCCGGCAGGCGCAGCTGGCCCTGCGCCACGCCGACGACGCCGTCCAGGCTGCGCAACAGGCCCGGCTGGCCGGGCACGTCAGCGTCGGCCTGCCATCCACGACGGCGGCGGTGCTGGGCGCGCCCTTCCTGCAGGCCATGAATGCGCGTTACCCCGACATCCGGCTTCATTTGGTCGAAGCGCTGTCCGGGCACCTGACCGACATGCTCAACGGCCGCCTGCTGGATCTGGCCATCGTGTTCCATGCCGAATCTGCGCGCCGCTGGAGCGTGATGCCGCTGCTGGACGAGCCCCTGTTCCTTTTTGCCCGGCCCGGCATGCCCGGCGTGCCGGCTGGTGACACGACACGGCTGGAAGCCATTGCCGACCTGCCGCTGGTGCTGCCCAGCGGCCGCCACGGCCTGCGCGCGCTGGTCAACAACGCCTTCCAGCAACTGGGACGCACGCCCCGGGTGGTGGCCGAAGTCGATGGCCTGTCCCTGCTGATGGACGTGGTGCAGCAGGGCGGCGCGGCGACGATCCAGCCCAGTTCGGCCACCGCGCGCATCGCGCCCGGCCAGTTGCAGATGGCGCGCATCGACGATGCCCACCTGTTCCGCTCCAACCTGCTGGCCAGCCTGTCGGACGAGGAGCTGTCACCCGCGGCGCTGGCGGCCCGGCTGGTCATGGCCGACGTGTCCCGCACCCTGGCCCGCGAAGGCAAATGGGCGGTGGTCGCTCTTCACGAATCGTGAATACCCGTTGACGCCTGCCTGATATCGCAGCGGCGCGCCGCTGCGTAGAGTCTGCCCCTTGAATTGGGGAAGATGGCATGGTTGACGTCTTGGTGATTGGTGGGGGCAATGCGGCGCTGTGCGCGGCCCTGATGGCGCGCGAAGCCGGCGCCAGCGTGCTGCTGCTGGAAGCGGCGCCAAAGGAATGGCGCGGCGGAAACTCGCAGCACACGCGCAATCTGCGCTGCATGCACGATGCGCCGCAGGACGTGCTGATCGACGCGTATCCCGAAGAGGAATACTGGCAGGACCTGCTCAAGGTGACGGGAGGGCTGACCAACGAACACCTGGCGCGGCTGGTCATCCGCGAGTCCTCCACCTGTCGCGACTGGATGCGCCGCCACGGCGTGAACTTCCAGCCGCCGCTGTCGGGCGCGCTGCACGTGGCGCGCACCAATGCGTTCTTCATGGGTGGCGGCAAGGCGCTGGTGAACGCCTATTACCGCAGCGCCGAAGCGCTGGGTGTGCAGATCCGCTACAACGCGCCGGTCGATTCGCTGGACCTGGACAACGGCCGCTTCGTGGCCGCGCGCATTGGCGACGAGCGCATCGAGGCCCGCGCCTGTGTGCTGGCCGCAGGGGGCTTCGAGTCCAACCGCGAATGGCTGCGCGAAGCCTGGGGTCAGAACGAGCGCGGCGAATGGCCGGCCGACAACTTTTTGATCCGCGGCACGCGCTTCAACATGGGCGTGCTGCTGAAATTCATGCTGGATGCCGGCGCGGACGGCATCGGCGACCCCTCCCAATCGCATTGCGTGGCCATCGACGCCCGCGCGCCGCTCTACGACGGCGGCATCTGCACGCGCATCGATTGCGTGTCGCTGGGCGTGGTCGTCAACCGCGACGCCGAGCGCTTCTACGACGAGGGCGAGGACTTCTGGCCCAAGCGCTACGCCATCTGGGGGCGTCTGACCGCCATGCAGCCGGGCCAGATCGCGTATTCCATCATCGACGCCAAGGCGATCGGCCGCTTCATGCCGCCGGTGTTTCCGGGCGTGAAGGCCGATACGTTGCCCGAACTGGCGGAGAAGCTGGGGCTGGATGCGGCCACCTTCGAGAGGACGGTCAGGGACTACAACGCGGGCTGCCGCGTGGGCAAGTTCGACCACACCGCGCTGGACGACTGCCATACCGAAGGCCTGACGCCCGCCAAGACGCACTGGGCGCGGCCCATCGACACCGCGCCGTTCTACGGCTATGCGCTGCGGCCCGGCATCACCTTTACCTATCTGGGCCTGAAGGTGGACGACACCGCCGCGGTCCGGTTCAACGACCAGCCCAGCGACAACCTCTTTGTCGCGGGCGAAATGATGGCCGGCAACGTGCTGGGCAAGGGATACACGGCAGGCGTGGGCATGTCCATCGGCACGGCCTTCGGCCGCATTGCCGGCACCCGCGCCGCTGCCGCGGCGCTTGGCCAGAACCCTGCGGGAGCACACCGTGAAGCAGCTTGAAGCCCTGGCCCGCGAGGCGCAGTCCTTTTCCACCAGCCAGTCCGGACCTATCCCGACTCCCGCGCCCACCGAGCAGCCCGTGCATTTTCATGCAAGGGGCGCCAAGCCGCTGACGGAATCGCTGACCGATGACGAGACCGAAGTGGCGCGCGTCATGCAGATCTGCAACGCCTGCCGCTACTGCGAAGGCTTCTGCGCGGTGTTTCCCGCCATGACGCGCCGCCTGGAATTCGGCAAGGCCGACCTGAACTACCTGGCCAACCTGTGCCATAACTGCGGCGCCTGTCTGCACGCGTGCCAGTACGCGCCGCCGCACGAGTTCGCCGTCAACGTGCCGCAGGCCATGGCCAAGGTGCGGATGCAGACCTACACCGACTATGCGTGGCCCGCGGCGCTGGGCACGCTGTACAAGCGCAATGGCCTCGCGCTGTCGCTGGCCACGGCCGCCGGACTGGCGCTGTTCCTGGTGCTGGCGGTGGTGATGGCGGGCGGCCTGTTCCACGAGCCGATGGCAGGCAATTTCTACGCCGTGTTCCCGCACAACACGCTGGCGCTGATGTTTGGCGTGGTGTTCGGCTTTTCGATGCTGGCGCTGGCGGTGGGCGTGACGCGGTTCTGGCGCAACGTCAGCCCGGGGGCGGCCTCCGGCCCAGCGGTGGCCGAGGCGGCGCACGACGCGCTGCGCCTGCGCTATCTGGACGGCGGCCACGGCAAGGGTTGCAACAACGCCGACGACGCCTTCACGCTGTGGCGCCGGCGGTTTCACCACTTCACGTTCTACGGCTTCATGCTGTGTTTCGCAGCCACGTGTGTCGCCACGCTTTACCACTATCTGCTGGACCAGCAGGCGCCATATCCGATCCTGAGCGCGCCGGTGCTGCTGGGCACCGCGGGCGGCATCGGCCTCTTGATCGGGCCAGCCGGCTTGCTGTGGCTGAATGTCAAGCGCCATCCCCTGCAGGGCGACGCGGCGCAGAAACCGATGGACCGGGGCTTCATCGTGCTGTTGTTCCTGACCAGCGCGACGGGCCTGGCGCTCTTGGCCGGCCGCGACGGCAGCGCGATGGCGCTGCTGCTGGCGATCCATCTTGGCGTCGTGATGGCGTTGTTCCTGACCTTGCCCTACGGCAAGTTCGCCCATGGCATCTACCGCTCGGCCGCGCTCTTGAAGTGGTCCATCGAAAAACGCCAGCCCAACAAGCTGCAGCTCGGTTCGGACTGACCGGACCGGCCTTATCGCCGGCCTGACAGCGCCCGCTCGAGGTGCTGCAGCCGGCCACAACCCTGGAGACTCCCATGTTCCGCACTCGTTTGCTGGCGCGCTGCGCGCTGGCCGCCTGTCTGAGCCCGGCCCTGCCGGCGGCGCACGCCCAGACCTTTCCCGTCAAGCCGATCACGTTGGCCGTCCCGCATTCTGCGGGCGGCACGTCCGACATCCTGGCCCGCACCGTTGCGGCCGAAGCCGCCAAGACGCTCGGCCAGACGATCGTGATCGACAACAAGGGCGGCGCCAACGGCACCATCGCCGCCAAGCAGGTGGCTTCGGCCGCGCCGGACGGCTACACGCTGCTGCTGGCCACCGCCAGCACGCACGGCATCAACCCGTCGCTGTACTCGCGCATTTCGTACGACGCGGTCAAGGACTTCACGCCGGTCACGCTGCTGGCCACCGTGCCCAACGTGCTGGTCGTCGGCCCCAACGTCAAGGCCAAGAATGTGCAGGAGCTGATCGCGTTCATCCGTTCGCAGGGCGACAAGACCAACATGGGCTCGGCGGGCGCCGGCACGCCGGGGCACCTGGCGGGCGAGATGTTCAAGAGCGAAGCGAAGCTGGAATTCACGCACGTGCCGTACAAGGGCGGCAGCCCCGCGATCACGGACCTGATCGGCGGCCAGATCGACTTCATGTTCACCACCATTCCGGGCGTCCTGCCACACGTTAAGGCGGGCACGCTGCGCGCATTGGCCGTGACGTCGCCTGAGCGTTCGTCCGCGATGCCGGACGTGCCGACGATGGCCGAATCCGGCTTGCCCGGCTTTCAGGCGGTGTCCTGGCACGGCATCGTCGCGCCGGCCGGTACGCCGGACGCGGTGGTGGCCAAGCTGAATCAGGCGTTGACCGGCGCGCTGGCCTCGCCCGAGGTCAAGCAGCGCCTGCTGGAAGAGGGCGCGCGCGCCTCCAGCGTGAACACCGCCGAATTCGGCAAGTTCATCCAGACCGAGATCGCGGCGTGGGCGAAGGCGGTCAAGGACTCTGGCGCCACGGCGAATTGAGGCGGCAGGCGGTCGCGCGGCTTCTTTCAGCCTTTGAGGATTTCTGAAGACCGACGGGATTTGCCGGGCATCAGACGGGCGGGTGAGCGCGAATCCGCCATGCTAGGATGCCCCGCATGCTGATTGCCGCCTTGCTTACCTCGCTGGCCCTGACCTCGGGCCCTGCCATTGAATACGACCTTTCGTGCTTCTTTGCGGACAAGGAAGCGGAAGGCTCCCTCGAACACGTCCAGCACTGCGCCCGAACCACAAACGGTGGCGTCGAATTCCGTCCCGCCGTCATGGCGCGCATGGATTTCAGCAAGGATGGCCTGTCACCCGCAACGGCCAACGGCTCGTGGCACTGGGTGCGGCCCGACGGACGCGCCGTCGCCGTGGTCACGTTCGATAACGGCGCCGACGATTTCGAGGAAGGCCTGACGCGCGGACCGTGGGCGGGCGGCATGGCCTACTACGACAGGCAACTCAACCGCGTGCTGGCCACGCCTTACGACTGGGTCGACCGCTTTGAGGGCGGTCTCGCCGCGGTGTGCAAGGGTTGCCGCATCGAACGCACGCGCGACGGCGAACACAGTTATGTCACGGGCGGAGAATGGGGCGCCATCGACCGCGAAGGGCGGCTGGCGCTGCCCATGCGGCCGGATGCGATGTCATTGCGGGCAGAGATGGAGGTGGCGCGCGGGGCGCCTCACCCGCAATAAATCTGCCGTACAGGGTGTGGGCCGCGCGTTACGGACATGCGGCTCAGCGCGCGGCCCGCGGCGCTACCGCTGGCACGGTTTGACGTTGCGCGCGCTGGCTCAGCCAGACGCTGCCCACCACCACCCCCATGCCTGCCAATTGCAGCGGCGACAGGCTTTGGCCCAGGATCGCCCACCCCAGCACCGTGGCGGACAGCGGACTCAGAAAGCCCAGCGACGACACCGCAGCGGGTTCCAGCCGCGCCACCCCGCGGAACCACAGCACATAGGTCAGCGCCGCGCCGATCAGTCCCAGCCAGGCCAGGCCCATGACGTTGACCAGCGTGAACGTCGGCAGCGGCGCCTCGGCCAGCAGCGCTGCGGGCACGAGCAGGATGCCGCCCGCCGTCAATTGCCACGACGTGAAGGTCAGCGCGGACACAGGCGGTTGCCAGCGGCGGCTCAGCACGGTGCCCAGCGCCATGGATGCCGCGCCGCCCAACCCGGCTGCAACGCCGACGGGGTCCAGCGCCGCCTTGGGCGTCAGCACCAGCAGCGCCACGCCAGCCAGGCCCGTCAATGCCGCCACCACGGACAGCCCGCGCACCGGAGCGCCCAGGAGCAGCCGGGCCAGCGCGATCACGACCAATGGCTGGATCGCACCGAGGGTGGCCGCCACCCCGCCCGGCAGGCGGTAGGCGGCGACGAACAGCAACGCCCAGAACACCGAAAAATTCAGCGCCCCAAGGACGAACACGCGCAGCCACCAGATGCCGTGCGGCAGCGCACGGACCCACAACATCAGCAGGATGCCCGCGGGCAGGGAGCGCAGCATGGCGACCGTCAGCGGATAGCCCGGCGGCAGCATCAGCGTGGTGACGACGTAGGTGCTGCCCCAGATCGTGGGGGCGAGCGCGGTCAGGAGGAGGTCGGTGTTGCGGGACATTGATCAAAGGGAAGCGGCCGGCCAGCGCGCGCAGCGCTGGCCGCCGCCTTCAATACATATGCTGCCCGCCGTTCATGGCCACGTTGCTGCCTGTCATGAACCCGGCCGCGTCGCTGCAGATGAACGCGATCAGCGCGCCGATCTCATCGGGCTCGCCCAGCCGTCCCACGGGGATCTGCGGCAGGATCTTTTCCTGCATGACCTCCGGCGGCACGGCCTGCACCATGCGCGTGGCCAGATAACCGGGCGACACGGTGTTCACCGTCACGCCCTTGCGGGCGACTTCCAGCGCCAGCGATTTGGTGAAGCCGTGGATGCCCGCCTTGGAGGCCGCGTAGTTGGTCTGCCCGAATGCACCCTTGCTGCCGTTCACCGAAGAAATGTTCACGATGCGGCCCCAGCCCCGATCCGCCATCGGCCCGCAAAGCGGCTGCGTCATGTTGAACATGGAGTCCAGGTTGCTGTGCATGACCTCGGCCCAATTCTGCGCGCTCATTTTGCGCAGGCTGGCGTCGCGCGTGATGCCGGCGTTGTTGATCAGGATGTCGATCTGGCGCCCGTCTTCTTCCAATTTGCGCGCCAGCGCCTGGCAGGCGTCGAAGTCCGCCACGTTGACCTTGTACATGGCGAAGGTGCGGCCTTTGGCGGCCTCTTCCTTGATCCATTCGCGCGTGGCGGTCTCGCTGGAATGGTAGGTGACGATGACGTCGTGGCCCGCATCGTGCAGCGCGACGGCGATGGCACGGCCCAGGCAGCCCGTCCCGCCCGTGATGAGGGCGGTTCGTTTAGCGGTCATGACGGCCTCCCTGCTGGTGGGCGTCCTGCATGGCCGCGCAGGCGGCCGCCATCTGGTTGGTCATCGTGGACCACATCTGCGCAAAGGGCGAGTTGTCGGCGGCCGCGCTGTTGGCCTGCTTGAACCATTCGCACATCGCTTCGCCCACGCCGGCGGCCATGGTGGCTTGCTCCTGCAGCGCGGCGTGCGTGAGGGCCTGGCTGGCTTCCAGTTGCGCCTGCCAGCGCTTGCGCGCGAGCTCGCCCATGGCGGGCATGACATCCTGCCAGTTGGCGGTGGGGTTCAAGGGGGAGAGGGCGGCGAGGACCTGGCCGGAGCTGTCGCCGGCCAGACGCTGGCCCATTTCGAGCCAGCGCTGCTGGCTTTCCTGCGCAAGCTGGGCCAGACGCTGGCAGAAGGCGACGTTGGCGCCGGTCAGGCCGGCGGGCAGGGAGGCATTTGCTTTCTTCATCATCCGTCCTTGTAAATGGCGTGCTAAGGGGAAACGAATACACACGAGCCTCATGCCGTCGGCAGAGGGGCTTGCCCGTCAACGATAGCCCAGCGAGCGGCGGTACGGCCAGCGTTGCGGACCCGATGTTTGCGCAAGCCGGGGGGCGCACACGCAGTTCTTGACGCAGCGCCGCACATGGTGTCCCATCGCAACGATGCAGCTGTACTAATGGCCCCCACTGCCGCGGAGACCCCTTGCCGACATCAGGCCTGATGGATCGTGTTCCCTCGTGGCGTTATCTGCCCGTGGCCTTGGCGCTGGTGCTGCCGGTGATCGCCTGCGTCGCCTGGACGTGGTGGCACGCGCAGAAGGAACAGCGCCTTGAAGCCGAGTCGGCCGCGCGCATCGTGCGGGTGCAGACGCAGCACGTCCTGACGCAGACGTGGACGCTGGCGGACCGGGTGGCGGCGCTGACGGCGCTGTCCTGCGACGAAGCGCTGCCCGACCTGCAACGCTGGGGCGCACTGAATCCGTATCTGCGGTCCCTGTTCCTGGTGCGCGGCGATCGCATCTATTGTTCGTCGGCTGTTGGCAAGATCGACTACCCGGTCTCGGAGTTTCGCAAGTGGGTATCCGACCTGCCGCCCGACCGCTGGCGCTTTACCGTGACCGGCTCGCCGCTGGCGCCCGAACGGCCGGCGATCCTGCTGGGCCGGCCCGGCGCCGAGGGACGCAGCGGCGTCGTGGTGGTCGACGGACGGTACGTACAGGATCTGCTGGACGCCGTGGCAAGCCTGCGCGATTACCGCATCGAACTGCAGGTAGGCGAGGGCGGGGCGTTCATCCACAACGATTTCAAGGGTGCGGCGGGGGCGTCGCGCGAGCTGGTCTACCACGAGACCACGGGGCACGATGGGCCCACACCGCTGACCATTCGCGTCAATGCGCCGGCTGAAGCCGTCGTGCAGGCGTGGCAGCAATTGATGATGACCTACCTGCCTGCCTGCCGCCGCACTGCTTGGATTCGGCCTGGCCGTGGTCGCTTACCGCCAGCAGGCGAACCGCCGTTCCTTCAAAGAGCAGTTGCGCCGCGCGATCCGGGCAGATGAATTCAGGGTGCATTACCAACCCGTGTACGGTCACGCAACGGGCCAGTGCAGCGGCGTCGAAGCGCTGCTGCGTTGGGAGCGGCCCGGGGTGGGATCCGTGCGGCCGGACGTCTTCATTGCCGCGGCCGAGGCCGATGGCATGATCGCCCCGCTGACGCGCCATCTGTTTACGCTGATCGAACGCGACATGCGCGGCTGGACCACGCCGCCGGGGTTTCACGTCGGAGTCAACATCGCCGCCGAGCATTTGTCATGCGCCGAGTTCACCACCGACGTCGAGCGCTTCGCCGCCAACATCGCCCATCGTGACCCGACCCTGGTATTGGAGATCACCGAACGCAGCCTGATCACCGATGACGGCCAGGCGCGGCGCAACATCGATACGCTGCGGGAGCAGGGGGTGCGTGTTGCCATCGACGATTTCGGCACCGGCCACTGCTCGCTGTCGTATCTGCAGCGCTTTCCAGTGGATTACCTGAAGATCGACAAGGGCTTCGTACATGCCATCGAACCCACTGGCGAAGACGCGCCGGTGCTGGACGTCATCATCACGCTTGCGCATCGCCTGGGCCTGGCGGTGTTGGCCGAAGGCGTTGAAACGGATCTGCAGTTCCGCTATCTCACCGGGCGCGGCGTCGCGTTCATCCAGGGCTACCTGTTTGCGCGGCCCATGCCGTCGGATCAGTTCGTGGCGTGGTACGCCAGGCACGTGCCACCGAACGCACCGGTGGGCGAGCCGCAATCGCGTTCAAGTGGTCTTGGCGTTGGATGACGGCTTGGCAAAGAACAGGTCCGTGATGGCCTGGCTGTCCATGGGTTCGCCGTTGATTGCGCGCGTCAGCATTTCCGCGCCCAGCAGTTGCACCGAAAACACCAGATCGGGCTGCACCCGGCGGATCTTCTCCAGATGCTTGCTGGTGTTGACCAGCGCCACCGTCTTGGCGCCGTCCGCGCCGGTCGCTTCCTTTGCGGCCAGCACGATGAATGCGTTTTCCGCGTCGTCGTCGCGCAGCGCCAGCACATAACGCGCTCGCGCGACGCCCGCCACGTGCAGCACGTCCACGCTGGAGGGATCACCTTCGATCAGGTCGGCGGCGGCGGGATAGTCGTGCGCCATGCCCGTTGGGACGATGACGGTGACTTCTTCGTTGCGGCTGCGCAGGCCCTGGTAGACGCTCAGCGCGAGGGGCGTCGCGCCGGCGATGATGATGTGGTTTTTTCTCATGGCCGAAGAAAACCTGCCTTTGACGAGCCGTTTCAGATTGCCGCCGATCACCGGTCCGGCGATCGCGCTGACGGAGGTGGCGAACACGGTAATGCCGAGGATGATAATCGACGCCGTGAACAGGCGCGCCGTGCCGCTATGCGGCACGATGTCGCCGTAGCCCACCGTGGACATCGAGACGATCGAGAAATACAGCGCGGTGCCCGCGTCCAGGATCGGCGGGTTGAATTCGTTGCCCAGGTATAGCGTGCCGAACACCGCGTAGATCATCAGCGACAGCACGCTGACCAGCGCAAACAGCGAGCCGGCGGTCACGCTGGCCCGGTCAAAGCGCCGCCAGTACGCCACCAGCGCAATCACCAGGACCAGCGTGTAGATGCCCAGCCCCGCGCGGCCCCCGTCGCCCAGGATGGCGAACGTGCCGATACCGATCAGCAGCACCAGCGAGAACGCCCACGCGATGCGCGCCTTAAGGATCAATCCCAGCGCAATCACCTGCAAACCGACGCCGAGCACCAGGCGTGGAATCTCCAGCAGACCGACCACGCGCATGATCTCGTGCCAGTTGTCCAGCGCGAGCCAGAACGAATACTCGCGGGCACGGACTTCGCGCAGCACCGGGTGCATGAACGCGTATCCGTCCAGCGCCACCAGGATGGCAAGGCACCAGTTTGGCGGGAAAAACGCCAGTATCTTGCGGAGGCGATGGCGCAGGGATGGCTGGGGCAGGGGCATGGAGGGGAGGGGCTTGCTATATCAATCTGGTATGGAAGACTATCAACAAAGAATTACTGGAAACGCGTCCGAGGTCCTAAACTTTCCTCATCAGGCGGCTATCCGGAAGGAACACCGCCGATATGGCAGTAACGCCCCCCAGCAGCACGGGTGGACGCATTGCCAGGCGTTGATCACGTTGCAGCCCGTGCAGGGACTAGAGACCCGGCGCAGGCCACGGTCGGACCGTGCGTGAGTAGTATGAGGCACGAATGTTGGAATCGCGTGATCCAGGTAGAAGGCATCGGTGCCGGCCGATGACTCCGGGTTCACGTGTTGTTTTAGCGCGGCGTCTTACCCTTCGGGGGCAGCGCCGCGTTTTTTTCGCCTGGCGGTCTTGCGCCGGGCGATTTCAGGCAGACGCGTTCGCGTCCGCTTCTTCGCTGCGCCAGGCTTGTTGCCCGTCCGTGCGCGCGGTTGGCGTTGACACCCGATAGTCCAGATCCAGCGTGATGTCGGCTGCAAACATGTAGCCCCATCCGTGGACCGCGCGGATCGGCAGCGTCATCTGATTGGCCGCGGCCTTGCGGCGCAGGCGGCTGATCATCACATCCACGAAGCGGCGGCGCGTGATGCCGCTGTCGGCTTCGTCCGCGCCATCGGCCAGAAAGGCGTCGCGGCTGATCTTGCGGTCGGGCGACTTCACCAGCCGCGACAGAAAATCGCGTTCACCGGTCGTCAGGCCCAGCGTCCGGCCCTTGGGGCTGATGAGCGTCCATCCCTTGTTTGCCAGCCGCCAGCCCTCCTGGGCCGGTTCTTCTATGGCTTCCGTACCCGCGCCCGGCTCCATCCCGTCCAGCCCGACCGCGCGTCGCACCAGCGCCTGCAGCACCGCCGCGAGCTCCAGGCCGGTCACGTCCGGCGGCAGGCAGGCGTCCGCGCCGCAGAGCAAGGTGCGGATACGGCTTTCGGAATCGGTGAATGGGGCGATGGCCACGATGCCCAGGCTGCGATCGATGGCGCGCAGCCGCACGGCGGCGTTGTGCACATCGGTAAGCGGGGCTTCCAGGACGACCAGCGGGCTGGGCCGGCGGGAAAATCGGTCGTAGACATCCACGAGATCGTGGCAGCGGCGGACGTTGAATCCCAGGTGGGAAAGGGACTCGACGAGTCTGGCATGCCTGGCGTCGTCATTGCCAAGAAAAATGACATCCAGCGTGTTGTTCATTGATGCTTCCAATGAGGCGCCGCGACGGGGCGCTGGCGCCTTGAAAAAGCCGGACGTCTGGCAGAGCCATGCCGTTTCCGGCCGTTGCGGCGCTTGTCCTTCCAGAGTCACGCCTGTGTTGCATTTAAACACGGGCGTGTTTTTTTGTGAAGATACGTTTCTATGGTTTCGGACGGTAACAGTCGTCCAGGGGGAAATAGCCCGGCATCCATTGAAACAGCGTTTGATCCCCGATTTGCGTCAGAAAAATATTATGTATTACCGATACATTATTTTCTCTTTCGGCCGATTTCTGCCCATAAACTCATGCGCCTTTTTTTGCTCCGATTTTGCTGCAACGTCGCGCGACGGCAGCGGTGGGATGGGCGGGCACGGCGCTGCAAGCCGATGAAAGATATGACTTTTAACGGGACGGACTGCGGCGTGAAGCGAGGGCGCGCGGCAGCATGCGCGCAAGGCCAGGGGGGCCAAGCGGCGATTTATGAATTAGCCCGGAAATTGGGGTCTAATCCCTTTATTTGGCCGTAGATTTGAAATGCTTTAATCCAAAAAAACCATACAAATTAATGTCTCAGGTTGATCGATTGGACACGTTTAGCCATCGTCTGCGCAACGCAAGAATGCTTCAGGGGTGGACTCAAAAAGACTTGGCGGTCGCAAGCAACCTGTCGCAAAGCGCTATTGGCAACTACGAAAGCGGACAGCGCCAGCAGCCGTCCAGCGAGGCGCTCATCAAGCTGACGCGCGCCCTGCGCGTCAACCCCCTGTGGCTGAGTACCGGCGAAGGGCCCATGCTCGACACGCCGTCCGGCCATGTTGCTGCGGGCAGACTGGGCGAAATCCCCGACCCGCCCGCCTGGCCCTTCGAAACCATCTCCTACGCGGCCTACGCCCGGCTTTCGCACCAGGAAAAACGGCAGATCGAGCTGGTGCTGGGCGCCTACATCAAGGCACGCGGCGAATAGTCCCCATCGGTTGCGCAGGAACCTGCGGGCGCGGCCGCACATCGGCGGGCGCGATGGCGCCGGTGCCGCGGGGATCGGTGCGCAGGCGGCTGCGCAGGCGTTCCACGGGATCCGCAATCAGGTAGTTCAGCACCGCCGAGACCCCGATGCATCCCGTGATGGCCATGGCGGCGAACAGCATGGGTTGATGCTCCTGCACATCGTGCATCAGCCAGCTGAACGCCATGATGACCAGCATGTGGCAGATGTACAGGGGATAGCTGAGTTCACCAATGGCCTTGTCCAGCTTGTGGCGCGATTGGAACAGGAATGCCAGCGGCAGCAGTGCGGCAAACAGCAGGACCGCCAGGCCATCGCGCACGGTGGGGTTGATGCCGATCGAGAAGTGCGCAACCGTATACAGGAACAGGATGCCGGTGCCCAGTTCGGGCAGTCGCTTCACGCGCTGCGTCCAGGCCTTCATGCGCGGCAGCAACACCTGATGCGACAGCGAACCGATCAGGAACAGCGCCAGCTCCGTGGGGAAAAAGCGATAGGTCCAAGGATCCGAGCGGCCGACCCCCGTCCAGATCAGGATCGCGCGCAGGGCCAGCGAGGCGGCCAGCAGCGCCAGCAACCGGCGCGGCGAGCGCAGGATGAAGGGCGCAACCAGGTAGAAGCTCATTTCCACACCAAGCGTCCACGCTTGCGGCACCAGCAGACCCTTGTAGAGCGGCACGTCGCTGTTCGCGAAGCTGCCCGTGAAGGCCAGCGCCGAATCGCGGATGCCGAAGAACATCAGCCAGTCCTGGCCGAAGATGAAGAGGTTGGAGAGGAACAGGAAGACTTCGGCGCTGAAGGGCAGGGCTTCGTAGATGCGGAAGAACGAGCCGCCGCTGACGATGTGGGCCGTCAGGGTCAGGGCCGCCACCGCCAGATAGATCGGGAAAAGCCGCAGGAAACGATTGGCGTAGAACTTGCCCGTGGCGCCCTGATAATGGTCCGTCGCCGTCAGCACGTAGGAAATGAGGAAGCCGGAAATCACATAGAAGAGCTGCACGGCAAGCCTGCCGCCGACAAGCTGATCGGCGTAGCCGCCGCCCAGGTGGTCCAGCACCACTGACAATGCCAGTAAGGTTCTCAAGAAGCCCATCGCGCATCTCCCCGGTCGATATTGTTCTCAGCCCCGATGGGCCGGACACTGCGCATGCGGTTGTCGCGGGCTCCGCTCCTCTTTCCCTGTATTACTTTTTAGGCCGGAGTCATCAACTGTCATCGATTCTGCTCGCGGCCACCCACCCCCGCCATGCGGCATTCGATGCAGAACCGGCGATCATCGGAGCTAGAACCTCCGGCTCAAGCGTGCATCTTTTGGATACGGCTGACGGACGGAGAAAATCGCGTGATGGTCCACGGGGCGGTTACATTACGACGATACGCATCAATTGGAGGCTTGCTCATGCCCAATTTCATGTCCACGCCCAGCAGAATGCTCTGCCTGGGGCTGTTGACCGCGGCCCTGGCCGGATGCGCCGGCATGACCGGCGGCGCGCGTCCCGAAGGCGCCGCTGCGGCCAGCGCGGCCACCAGCAAGGATTCGCTGGCGCAGACGAGCTGGGAACTGGTCCGCTGGGCACAACCCGGTGGCCAGCTGCGCGACATCCCGCACGGGGACAACGGCGAGCCCATCCGCCTGACGTTTCTTGCGCAGGGCAAGCAATACCAGGTCAACGGATTCTCCGGCTGCAACCGTTACACCGGCACGTACAAGCTCGAGCGCAACAAGCTCGTCATCGACGCGCCCGCCACCACGCGCATGGCCTGCGTGCCGCCCGAGCGCGCAAAGCTGGAAGCTGACTACCTGCGCGCGCTGCGCGCCATCGACACGTTCACGCTGGACAGCGGCGGCGCGCCGCGCCACCTGACGTTCAATCTGCGGGGTGGCGACGTGCTGGAGTTCGAGCGCCGCCAGGATCCGCCGACCCCCTGATTCCCGCTTCGCTGAACGATCCGAGAGACCTGCATGCGCTCATTCCTTTTCCAGCGCCGCCTGGCGTCCGGCCTGCTGTGCGCGGGTCTCGTTGCCTGCTCGCCGCCGCCGATGCGCGCGGCCGATGGCCAGGATCCGCGTTTCCAGCCGGCCTCGGCCTCCGACATCCTGGTGCAGACGAACTGGGACTTGGCGCGCTGGACGCTGCCCGGCGGCGCGCTGCGCCCCGTGCCGCATCCGTCGTCCTCCACGCGCCCGATCACGGCTGCGTTCATCCACGACCAGGGCTCGCCCCGGATGATGGGATTCAGCGGATGCAATACCTACAACGCGCCGTACACCATCGCCAATGGCCAGTTGATCGTGCGCGCCGACCCGGTGTCGACCCGCATGGCCTGCGCGCCGCAGACGATGACGCTCGAGCACGATTTCCTGGCGTCGCTCACCCGGATCACGGCCAGTTCCTTCGATAACGCCAACAATCCGCAACGCATGACGTGGAAGCTCAGCACCGGCGACACGCTGGACTTCGGGCGCCGCGCGGATCCCGTGGCGGGCGGCCAGCGCGGCCCCACCAAGCTGGTCTACGTCAACGCCGAGCGGGTGCCCTGCGACACGGCCGGTGGCCGCGGTATGTGCTATCAGGTGCGGGACAGCGCCTCGCAGCCCTGGCAGGCCTGGCCGGGCGAGATCACGGGGTTCAATTTCCAGCCCGGCGTGCACTACCGCCTGCGCGTGGTCGAGATCAATGACCCGAATGCCACCTTGGGAGCTGCCCCGCTGCGCTGGGTGCTGGACGCGGTGGTCGAGCAGCAGGTCGTCACCCGCTAGGGACGGCAGGCGGTCTGGGCGGTGCGCGGTCTGGGCACCGGCCGCCCAGCGGTACTCCGTTCTGCGGCGCAAATGGCCCAGCGATTATGATTACGGGCTTCGCCGCCTGTTTTCTATCGCTTTGCCATGACTTCCGTCGTCAATATCGCCGCTTACAAATTCGTTCCGTTGGATAACCTGCCTGCGTTGCGCGAGCGCCTGCTCGCCGAGGCCGGCGCCGCCGGGCTCAAGGGCACGATCCTGCTGGCCGGGGAAGGCATCAACCTGTTCCTCGCGGGGGCGGCCGGCGGCATCGACACCTTCTTGCTGGGCCTGCGCGCCGATGCGCGGTTCGCGGACCTGGAGGTCAAGTTCAGCCACAGCAACGACGTGCCGTTCCGCAAGCTGCTGGTCAAGATCAAGCGCGAGATCATCCGCATGAACCACCCTGCCATCCGGCCGGCAGCGGGCCGCGCGCCCGGCGTCGATGCGCACACGCTGGCGCGCTGGCTGGCGGCGGGCGTGGACGACAATGGCCGGCCCGTGGTCATGCTGGACACGCGCAACGCCTTCGAGGTGGACGAAGGCACGTTCAAGAACGCCATCGACTGGCGCATCGACCGCTTCACGCAGTTTCCCGCCGCGGTCGAGGCAAACCGGGCGCAACTCGAGGGCAAGACCGTCGTCAGCTTCTGCACGGGCGGCATCCGCTGCGAAAAGGCCGCCATCTTCATGAACGAGGCCGGCATCGAAAACGTCTACCAGCTCGACGGCGGCATTCTGAAATACTTCGAGGAAACGGGCGGCCCCGGCTATGAAGGCAAGTGCTTCGTGTTCGACGAGCGCGTCTCGCTCGACCCGGCGCTGGCGCCCAGCAACGCCTGATCGGATTTCCCGCAGAAACAAAAAAGCGCCCGCATTGGCGGGCGCTTTGCATTGGCAGTGACGCGGTTCAGCGCACGCGCATGCCGGGCTTGGCGCCGGGGAACGGCTCC
Source organism: Achromobacter sp. UBA4530 (assembly GCF_002388205.1). NCBI lineage: Bacteria > Pseudomonadati > Pseudomonadota > Betaproteobacteria > Burkholderiales > Alcaligenaceae > Achromobacter > Achromobacter sp. UBA4530. The sequence continues at coordinate 247,166 of NZ_DGMA01000031.1, forward strand.
AGCACGTAGATGCCGGCGTCGACGGCTTCATCCGCATGGCTGGCGGCCAGCACCATGCCTTCGGACACGCCGAACTTCATTTTGCGCGGCGCCAGGTTGGCGACCATGACGGTCAGCTTGCCGACCAGGTCTTCCGGCTTGTAGGCCGACTTGATGCCCGAGAACACGTTGCGGTGGCGGCCTTCGCCCACGTCCAGCGTCAGGCGCAGCAGCTTGGTCGAGCCTTCGACGTGCTCGCAATTGACGATCTGCGCGATACGCAGGTCGACGCGCGCGAAGTCGTCGATGGAGATGGTCTCGGCCAGCGGCTCGCCGCCGGGCACCGCGACGGGCGCGGCGGGCGGCTCGAACAGGTCTTCCAGCATCTGCGGTTCGACGCGCTGCATCAGGTGCTTGAACGGCGCCACGCGTTGCGGCAGGACCGAGGCATCGGCCCAGGTGAAGGGCGCCTGCGCGCCGAACAGTTCCAGGGCAACGCGTTCGGCCAGTTGGGGCAGCACCGGCGCCAGCATCACCGACAGCGCCTTAAAGCCGGCCAGCGAGCGCGAGCAGATGTCCTGCAGCGCGGCCTTCTGCGCGTCATCGGCGGTGGCGATGCCCTTGGCCAGCACCCACGGCTGCGCGGTGTCGAACGCCTGGTTGATGCGGTCGGCGTAAGCCATGATCTCGCGGATGGCGCGGTTGTACTCGCGGGCCTCGAATGCGGCGCGGATGGACTCGGCCTGTTCGGCGTATTCAGCGGACAACGCGCTGGTGTCGCCGGAATAACCCAGGACGCCGTCGAAATGCTTGGTGATGAAGCTGGCGGCGCGGCTGGCGATGTTGACGTACTTGCCGACCAGATCGCTGTTCACCCGGGCAATGAAGTCCTCGGGATTGAAGTCCACGTCTTCGACGCGCGCGTTCAGCTTGGCGGCGATGTAGTAGCGCATCCATTCGGCGTTCATGCCGAGTTCCAGGTAGCGCAACGGCGAAATGCCGGTGCCGCGGCTCTTGGACATCTTTTCGCCGCTGACGGTGATGAAGCCGTGCACGTTGACCGCGTCCGGCGTCTTGCGGCCGGCGAACTTCAGCATGGCGGGCCAGAACAGGGCGTGGAAGTACACGATGTCCTTGCCGATGAAGTGGACCTGTTCGGTGTCGCCGTTGGGGTCGAGCAAGGCGTCAAAATCCATGCCCTTGACCGCGCAATAGGACTTGAGCGACGCCAGATACCCGACCGGCGCGTCCAGCCAGACGTAGAAATACTTGCCCGGCGCGTCCGGGATCTCGATGCCGAAATAGGGCGCATCGCGGGAGATGTCCCAGTCGCCCAGCTTGGCCTCGCCGTCTTCGCCGCCCAGCCATTCGCGCGTCTTGGCCAGCATTTCAGGTTGCAGATGCTTGGCGCCTGCCTTGTTCGAACCCGTGGTCCACTGCTGCAGGAATTCCACGCAGCGCGGATCGGACAGCTTGAAGAAGAAGTGGTCGGACGACTTCAGGACGGGCGTGGCGCCCGTCAGCGCGGAGTACGGATTGATGAGTTCGGTGGGCGCATACACCGCGCCGCAGACCTCGCAGGAATCGCCGTACTGGTCCTTGGCGTGGCACTTGGGGCACTCGCCCTTGATGTAGCGATCGGCCAGGAACATGCCCTTGACCGGATCGTAGAACTGCTCGATGGAGCGCGTTTCGATCAGGTCCTGCGCCTTGAGCGCGCGGTAGATGTCCTGCGACAGCGCGACGTTTTCCGCCGAATCGGTGGAATGCCAGTGGTCGAAACGGATGTGGAACCCGTTCAGGTATTGCGGACGCTCGGCCGCGTAACGCGCAACCAGCGCCTGCGGCGTGATGCCTTCCTTTTCGGCCTTCAGCATGATCGGCGCGCCATGCGCGTCGTCGGCGCCCACAAAGTGCACCGTGTGGCCCGCCATTCGCATCGAACGAACCCAGATATCGGCCTGGATGTACTCCATGATGTGGCCGATGTGGAAAGATCCGTTGGCGTAGGGCAGCGCAGTGGTGACAAAGAGGGTGCGAGACATGGTTGTCGACTGAGGTTGAGGGGAAAAGGGATTTGGCCGGCCATTTTAGGGCAAGCGCGCGCGCCTGCCGCTGATGCGGCCCCGGATGCGGTCCCGGACAGGGTTCCGGAGATGGTCCCGGAAAGTACACAACCCGCCCATCGCAGTGATGCGAATCAGGCGGGTTGAGGGAAGCGTGACCAGGCGATGAGCGCGATTTCAGCGCAGCACGCATTGGCCGGCTTGCGCGGAATCACGCGCAAGCCAGGTTGAAAACCGCCGTCAGCGGATTTCGCGGGCCTCGACGTCAATCACATCGCCACGCGGTTGCGTGGCGAACGGGGCAGTGGCGGACTGGAATGGTCCAGGGCGGGCGCCTTGGCGCTGGCTCCAATAGGCGCGAACGCCGAAGGGCTTGCCGCGCACCTTGGCGACCACATAAAGGATCGCCACGGCGAATGCCGTGGAAAGCATGAACACCAGCGCCATCGCCATGCCGATCAAGGCCAGGGCGGCGAATAAGACGGCACGAAAGAAGCGGATAAGTGTGTTGGTCATGAATGGTCGGATGCAAAACGCAGCGAAAGGTTCCCGTGTATCCGCTATCCTTTAGGGGATGGCGGCCCGCAGACGCCGCGCTGCCTACGGAACCATAGTGACATGAGTATAACGATAGAAAACATCCGCGCCGCACTGCGCGCCGCGCAAGACCCGAATACCGGTTTGGATTTGGGCGTTTCTGTAAAAGATCGTGACATTCAACTGGCCGGCGGCCGCGTCGCGTTGACGCTGGAGCTGGGCTATCCCGCCGATGCCGTTCGCGACCAGATCCGCGACATCGCCGTGCGTGCGTTGGCGCAAGCCGGCGCGCCCGATGCGCAAGTCACCGTCACCTGGAAGGTCGCCGCGCACGCGGTGCAGAAGGGCCTGAAGCCGCTGCCCAACGTGCGCAACATTATTGCGGTCGCCTCCGGCAAGGGCGGCGTGGGCAAGAGCACCACCGCCGTGAACCTGGCCCTGGCGCTGGCCGCCGAGGGCGCAACGGTCGGCGTGCTGGATGCCGACATCTACGGCCCCAGCGTGCCGACGATGCTGGGCATCTCGGGCCGTCCCGAAAGCCGGGACAACAAGAGCATGGAGCCGCTGACCGGCCACGGCCTGCAGGCGAACTCCATCGGTTTTCTGATCGACGCGGACTCGCCCGCCATCTGGCGCGGCCCGATGGTGACGCAGGCGCTGGAACAACTGCTGCGCCAGACCAACTGGCGCGACCTGGATTACCTGATCGTCGACATGCCGCCCGGCACGGGCGACGTGGCCCTGACGCTCGCGCAGAAGGTGCCGGTCGTTGGCGCGGTCATTGTCACCACGCCGCAGGACGTGGCGCTGCTGGACGCGCGCAAAGGCCTGAAGATGTTCCAGAAGGTGGAGGTGCCGATTCTGGGCGTGGTCGAGAACATGGCCATCCACATCTGCTCGCAGTGCGGTCACGCCGAGCACATCTTCGGTGAAGGCGGCGGCCAGCGCATGGCCGAGCAATACCAGACGCCCTGGCTGGGCAGCCTGCCGCTGACGCTTGCCATTCGCGAACAGACAGACGCCGGCACGCCGACCGTCGTGTCGGACGCGGGCAGCGAAGCCGCGTCGCTGTACCGTGCGATCGCTCGAAAGCTGGCCGCGGGCGTTGCGGCGCTTCCGCGCGACATGGCCGGAAAGTTTCCCTCCATCGTCGTTCAACAACCGACCTGACGCATGCGGTGGGCTGCCCGAGCCTTATTGGCAGGACTTTGCATGATGGCGGGCGAGGCGTTGGCCAAGCGCCCGGAGGTTATTGTCGACCCCGGGGGCGTGCCCCCGGCCGCGCTGCAGGCGATCACCCAGGCGGTCGATGCGATCGCGCGTCTGGCCGAAGACCAGGACGGCGGTGAAATCAACCGCCTGCGCCGACGCGCGCGCGACGCGACGCTGGCGGCGCTGGCCACGCAGGGCTATTTCTCGCCCAAGGTGACGCTCGAAGCCGGTACGGATATCGGCGGCGAAACCTGGGACATCGCGATCGTGCCGGGCAAGCGCACGACCGTCGAATCCGTGAACCTGGAATTCTCCGGCCGCATCACGCGCCCCGAGTACGCGCAGCGCGTGCAGAAGCTGCGCGATGACTGGAGCTTGAGGAAGGGCCAGCCGTTCATCAACGGCGACTGGAACCGTGCCAAGGCCACGCTGCTGGACGACGTGTCCACGCGCGACTTCCTGCTGGCGCGCATGACGTCCTCGCGCGCCGACATCGACGCGGACAACGCGGCGGCGCATCTGCACGTCACCATCGACAGCGGGCCGCAGGTGCGCATGGGCGAGCTCAACACCCAGGGCCTGAAGCGCGTGCCGGAGACGCTGATCGACCGCTACGTGCGCTACAACGTGGGCGCCGCATTCGACCAGAACCGGCTGGACCAGTGGCAGCAGGACCTGCAATCGACCGCGTTTTTCCGCGGCGCGTTCGTCTCGCTGCAGGAGCCGCCCAGCCAGAACGATCAGCCCACCGATCCCATTTCCGACCGCGCCCGCGGCCCCGGATCCGAAGACGCCGCTGCCGCCGCGCCGGCGGGCGATCCCACGGTGTCGGGCGGCATGCCCCCGCCGCCGGCGCAATTCGATTCCGACGGCGAGATCACGCTGCCGGTGCAGGTGCGCGTGGTCGAGGCGCCGCCCAAGCGGTTTTCCGCGTCGATCGGCGTGGACGATGAGGCCGGCGTACGGGTGGAATCGGTGTATCGCCAGAACGTCGTGTTCGGCCAACCGGTCACCATGGAAACGGGCTTTGGCGTGGACCGGTTGCGCCAGCGCGCTTTCATGGACATCCTCTTGCCCCCTTCCGAGCGCGGCTACCGCGATTCCGTCGGGATCTTGGCGGACCGGTCCGACATCCAGGGGCTGGAAGTGACCCGCTACGCGCTGGGCGCCACGCGCACGCAAGAGCGCAAGGGCGCGGGCGACAGCCGCGTCGAATATGAAACACGCTACGGCGTGCTGCTGGCGCAAGACCACGTCAAGATCGACGGCGGCGACAGCTACACGCTGCCCACCATCACCACCACGGCCGAATGGCTGCGGCGCGATGTCGACAACAAATACGATCCGCGCGAGGGCAACCTGATTTCCGTGGGCGGCGGTGTCGGCGTGACGCTGGATACCGGCGAGCCCTACACCCGCCTGCGGCTGCGCGGCCAGAAATGGTGGCCTTTCGGCAAATGGGACGTGCTGACGATCCGTGGCGAGGTTGGCCGCGTGTGGTCCAACGGCGACGTGCAGGTGCCGGACGACTTCGGTTTCCGGACGGGCGGTGCGCGGTCGATCCGCGGCTATCGCTATCAAAGCATCGGCGTGCACCGCGACAACGCTGTCGTCGGCGCGCCCACGCTGCTCGTGGGCAGCATCGAGTACGACCATTATTTTGACGAGCGCTGGGGCATGGGCGTGTTCGTGGACGCGGGCGATGCCGCCGAATCGTTCGGCGACATGAAGATGTCCGTAGGCTACGGCGTTGGCGCGCGCGTGCGCACGCCCGCCGGGCCGCTGTTCCTTGACGTGGCCTACGGCCAGCGCGAACGTGACCTGCGTCTGCATTTCTCGCTGGGGATCGCGTTTTGAAGTTCGTGCGTAAATTCCTGCGCCATGTGCTGGTGTGGTGGCTGCCCGGCCTTGCCATGCTGGTTGCGCTGGCGGCTGGCTTCATCTTCTGGCTGGTGGCCTCGCAGAACGGCACGCGCCTGTTGCTGACGACCGCCGCGCAGCAACTCGAAGGCCAGGCGCTGGACGTGAACGGCTCGCTGCTGCACGGGGTCACCGTGGGGCGTCTGGAGCTGACGGCCGGCGGCACGCACGTCGACATCCACGACCTGGATTTGTCCGTGCGCTGGAGCGCGCTGGGCGACCGGCTCTTGCATGTGCGCAATCTGTCCGCCGGCTCGGTCCGCGTGGACATGGAGTCCTCGCCCGAGACGCCGCCCGCCGAGGAAAGCAGCGAACCCTTCACGTTGCCCAAGCTGCCTGTGACTATCGCCGTGGACCGGCTGGCGCTGGGCGACTTCCAGTTCACCCAGGACGGCGAGCCGCTGCCCGTCACCTTGAATGACCTGAACGCGACCTTTGCCGCCAGCCAACAGGGCGCGCAATTGCGCATCGCCAGCCTGCGCGTTGGCCACGAGGTGGGCGAGGCCGATGTGACCGGCCAGGCCGATCTGCAGGCTCTGGCCGACCCCTGGCCCTTTGCGGCGCGCCTGGACGTGACGGCGCGCGGCGCGGGTCCCGACTCTCCCCTGTGCCAGGCCGATCGGCTGAGCGGCGTGTTTGGTCCGGTGGCGGGGCAGGCGCCGGCCAAGGACAAGGCCGAAGAATCGGCCAAGGAGCCCGCTGCGGCCAAGAAATCGGCTGCGTCCAAGGCCCAGGCTCCGGCCAACCGCGCAGGCGCTCGCAAGGCCGAGGCCGCCGCCAAGGGCACAAATGCCGCCAAGCCGGCGGAAACGGCCAAGGGCCGCATCGACGCCGCAGCAGCTTCCAAGGGCAAGGCAGAGCCTGCCGCCACCGCGGCCGCGCCGATGGGGCCGCCCGTGCCTGCGTGCCTTGTCGTGCTGCACGCCGACGCCGCGGGATCGCTGGACGGCATCCAGGCCAAGATCGACGGCACGGGATCCAATTTCGTGCTCGATGTGGTGGCCGATCTGGCGCCGCGCACGGCGCTGGTGCTGCGCAGTGCCAGGGCGCGAGCGCAGTTGCCGGACAAGTCCACGCTGGCCGCGCAATTCGACCTGCAGGCGGGCGACGCGCCCGGCCGCGACCGCATCGTCGGATCGCTGGATGCGCAGCGTCTGGACCTGGCGCCCTGGACGGGCAATGCCATTCCACCCGCGCTGCTGACCGTTCGTGCCGATGTGCAGGCCGACATTGAAAACCTGAGCGCGCTGCGCCATGCCGCCGTCAACCTGCGTTTTGAAGAGGGCAGCCGCTGGAACCGCCAGCCGCTGAGCGGGGATCTGAAGGCGCAGGTGGATGTGACTGGGACGGGGGGCGGTGCGGCAGCCGGTGCTGCGGCAGCCGATGCTGCGGCAGCCGGTGCTGCGGCTGGCGCCGCAGTGGCGCCTGCCGGGACTGCCGCGCGTGATCCGGCGGTGGACCCGTTGGCCGGCCTGCGCATCCATGGCCTGGACGTGGACCTGCGGCTGGGCCGCAATCGCGTCCGCGCGACGGGCGAACTGGGCGCATCCAGTGGCGCCATCACGCTGGATGCCCAGGCGCCGCAACTGGACGCCTTCTGGCCCGACATACCCGGCGGCGCCGACGTGAAGGCCCGCATCGACGGCACGGTGGCCGCGCACCGCGGCGAGCTCACCGCCAGCTATACGCCGCCGCGGCCCCGGCCCGGCATCATCGGGCAATCCCGCGCGCAGGCCAATCTGACCTTCAACGGCGGCTGGGGCAGGGGCCCCACAGGCCAGCCCGACGCGGCGCTGGTGGGCTGGCGCGGCACGTTTTCACGGCTGAGCGCGGATACCGCCGGATTCGCCGTTTCCCTGGAGCGCCCGGTCACGCTGTCCTTCCTGCCCGCTGCCGTGGCGCCGCAATGGCAGTGGCAGGTCGGCCAGACCGGCGTGAGCCTGACCCTCCCGGGCAAGGAGCGCCTGTCCGTGGCGCACCAGGGATCGCGCGGCGGCGGCAAGCGCTGGGAAACCGCCGGGCAGTCGGACAACCTGGTCATCACGGCTGGCGTGGCGCGCCAGGTGGTCGGCGCATTCGATCCGGAAGCCGCGGCCAAGCTGGGCCGCAACGCCGGCCGCGTGAACGCGATGGTTCCCGATGGCCAGCGCCGCATCGCGCTCGACCTGCTGTGGGACTTGAAATTCGACGGACGCCTGGCCGGCCGGGCCCGCATCGCGCGCCGGGCGGGCGACCTGCTGATTCCGGGCGATCCCCCGGTGCCGCTGGGCGTGAAGGCGCTGGTCGTCGACGTGACCGCCACGCCCACCTCGGCCAACGCCAGCCGGCTAGACGCCCGCCTGGACCTGTCGACGGAAAAGATGGGGTCGATCAACGGCACCGGCACGGCGGTCCTGCTGGTGGACGCGCAGGGCGGGATGGCGCTGGATTCGCGCCAGCCGCTGCGGGCGCGCCTGAATGCGGACATCGCCGACCTGGCGTGGGTCGGCCTGTTCGTGGGCGACGCCATGGAAGTGGGCGGTACGCTCAAGGCCAACATCGACGTGCAGGGCACGCTTGCCGGCCAATGGGGCGCCACCGGTTCGATCCGGGGCGACAAGCTGAGGCTGGTGCGCATCGACGATGGCGTGCGGCTGATCGATGGCACGCTGTCCGCCCGCCTGGACGGCCAGCGGCTCATTCTGGACAGCCTGCGCTTTCCGGCGTCGCTGCGCGTGATGCCTGCCGAATGGCGCACCAAGGAATGGATCACGACCAACGCGGGCGCCAAGGGCGGTTACGCCGAAGCGAAGGGCGACTGGAACATCATGGACGGCGGCGGCGCGATCAAGCTGACGCTGTTCCGATTCCCGGCCCTGCAGCGATCGGACCGCTACGCCATGGTGTCCGGCACGGTCGAGGTGCGGGCGGCCATGCCGCGCCTGGAGATCGTGGGCAACCTTAGCGCCGACGCGGGCTGGTTCAGCCTGGAGATCCTGCAGGGCGTGCCGACGCTGGATGACGACGTGCGCGTGATCCGCGCGGGCGACGATCCCAACAAGGTCTCGACGCCGCTGCAGACCAGCATGGACCTGAAGTTCGACATGGGGCCGCGCTTCTACATCACGGGCATGGGGCTGGACGCCGGCCTGCTCGGTTCCATCCAGATCCGGCTGAACGAGGGCCGGCTGACAGGCTGGGGCCAGTTGCGCACGCGCGGCGGCGGCATCGAGGCCTATGGCCAGCGGCTGCGCCTGAGCCGCGGAACCCTGACGTTCCAGGGCCGTCTGGACAACCCCATCCTGGACATCGAGGCGCTGCGCACGGGTGAACTGGTCGAGGCCGGCGTGCGCGTGGTGGGCACGGCCCAGCGTCCGCGCATCGACCTGGTGTCCTATCCGGAAGTCAGCGACGTCGAAAAGCTGTCGTGGCTGCTGCTGGGCCGGGGGCCGGACGAAAGCGGCGGCGACGCGGCCTTGCTGGTGTCGATCGGCACCGCGCTGCTGGGGGGCGGGCAGCCGTTCTACAAGCAGTTCGGGCTGGACGACGTGGCGGTGCGCACCGGCAACATGGGCAGTTCGGGCAGCATCCTGCCGGACCGTACGGTGGCCGGCAATGTGAACCGCGATATCGGCAGCGACCTGTCCACGCAATTCCTGGTGGCCAGCAAGAACTTCGCCAACGGCATCACGCTGAGCGTCGAGCAGGCGCTGTCCGGCAGCGATACCGTAGGGCGTGCCAGCTACCGGCTGGCGCGTGGTCTGTCCCTGGATTTGAAGGGCGGCTCGGTCAACGGGATTTCGCTGGTGTACCGCACCCTGTTCGGCAATTGAGCCGGCGCCCGGCTTGAGGCGGGACAAGTCTGTCCCGCCCGGCCGGAATCAGGTCCGGCGCGCTCGGGATAAAATGATGCCCATTCCAAATCCCTAGCACCACACCCACCATGAGCATCAAAAGCGACCGCTGGATCCGCCGCCAGGCCGAAGCCGGCATGATCGAACCCTTCGAACCGGGGCAGGTTCGTACGGCCAATGGCGGGCGCATCGTCAGCTACGGCACCAGCAGCTACGGCTACGACGTGCGCTGCGCCGACGAATTCAAGATCTTCACCAACATCAATTCGACCATCGTCGATCCCAAGAACTTCGACGAAGGCTCGTTCGTGGATTTCAAGGGCGACGTCTGCATCATCCCGCCGAATTCCTTCGCCCTGGCGCGCACGGTGGAATACTTCCGCATCCCGCGCAGCGTCCTGACTGTCTGCCTGGGCAAGAGCACGTACGCGCGCTGCGGCATCATCGTCAACGTGACCCCGCTTGAACCCGAATGGGAAGGCCACGTCACGCTGGAATTTTCAAACACCACGCCGCTGCCCGCCAAGATCTACGCCGGCGAAGGCTGCGCACAGATGCTGTTCCTGGAAAGCGACGAGGTCTGCGAAACCTCGTACCGCGATCGCGGCGGCAAATATCAAGGCCAGCGCGGCGTCACGCTGCCGCGCACCTGATCGTTCAGCCTGGCTGCGCCGGGCGCGGGTTATCGCTCGGGCAGTCACGCAGGTAGTCGATATCCCACTCGCCTTCGCCGGTCTGCACGAAGCCGTGCCGGCGATAGAAGCGGTTCGAATTGCTGCCGCGCAACGCGCTCAATGTCACCCCGACGCCGCGGCGGTCGGCGTCCTGCAAGATCCGGCGCAGCACCTGGCCGCCCACGCCTCGCCCCTGCGCAGAGGGATGCACGTACAGATGATCCAGCCGCAATCCCTTTCCCTCCGGCCGCAGGCAATAGAACCCGATGCGTGTGCCGTCTTCTTCGATGTGCCAGGTGCACTCGGGGCGGAAGGTGCCGCGCAGCCGCTCGCGCGCCCGGTCCGGGTCAAAGCGGCCCAGCCGTTCCAGGCTGTCGCGCATGGCCTCGATCCGCAGCGCCAGCAGCGCTTCGAAGTCGGCCTCGGCTGCAGGCGTGAAGCGCAGCGACGCAGGCGCCAGCTCGTCATAGCCCCGGCCCAGAAACTGCAGGATGCAGATGCCGTGGCCATAAGGATCGGCCAGATGCGCAATGCGGCCCCAGTCATGCGTGATGGGCGGATCCTCCAGGCGCGCGCCCGCGGCGACCGCCCGGGCCACGGCCTGGTCCACGTCCTCCACCACGACGTCCAGATGCACGGGCGTCCAATGCCGCGCGTAGTCGCGGCGCTGACGGACTGCGCCGCCGGCCGGCGGTCCGGCGGCCGCCGGACCGCCGGTCGGCGTGCCCGCCGCCTTTTCGAGCAGATAGATGGGGGCGTCGGCGCCCAGCAGTTCGGCCCCCGTGGAACCCAGCCGCCGGTTCAGCGTCAAGCCGAAGGCCGACTGGTAGAAACCGATCGCGTGTTCGAGATCGGGAACATCGATATTGACCAGGATTCTCATGGGGACATTCTGCGCTAAAGAACCTTATGCCGCGTCCGTAAAAAGATTACATGTGTTTGCCGATTTGGCGACGTCATTTCTGCAAGCGTTAGCAAGGCCCAATCCGTGCGTTACCCCCATATTCCCTGGCTGCCCCTGTTGTTCTATCCCGCGTTGCCGGTGGCCGCAGCGGTCGGGCTGCTGTTCTGGCGGGATTGGCCGCCCGCGCTCAGCCTGATCGTGCCGTTCGTGCCATGGGTCATGGCGCTGATCGGATCGGCGATCTGCCTGATGTATCAACGCTCGCAGACCATGGCGCTGATGCTGTGCGTGCTGGCCGTCACGGCGGCCTGGCCCACGCTTGCCCGGGAAGCCCCGTGGGCCATGGGGCCGGTGCTGGCCTGGTGGTCGCTCGTCTACACCATCAATGCCCTGTGGTCCGAACGATCCAGCATGCTGATCGACGTGGCGCTGCGCATCGGCTTGATCGCCGCCGGCGTGGCTGTGATTGCGCTGGTGGGCAAGGACGGCGTGGGCGAAATCTTCAGCACCGTCGCGCTGCAGGGCATGCTGGCGCGCCTGGGCGTACCGGCCGAGGCGCTGATCGCGCTGCTGGGCACCGGCCTGACGTTGACGCTGCTGCTGTTGCGCTACGGGCGCCCGCAGCAGGCAGGGCAGTGGCTGGGCTTCGTGTGCATGGCCTGGGCGCTGCCGCGTGGCGCGGCGCATCCGCTCGAACTGGCGCTGATGTCCGCCGCGGCGTTGACGGCCCTGTGCATCTCGTTGGCGCACGAAGGCTTTCACATGGCGTTCCGCGACGAGCTCACCGGGTTGCCCGGCCGCCGCGCGCTGAACGAGCGGCTGCAACGCATGGGCCGCCTCTACACGCTGGCCATGGCTGACGTGGACCATTTCAAGGCCTTCAACGATACGCACGGCCACGATGTGGGCGATCAGGTGCTGCGCATGGTCGCCTCGCAGTTGCGGCGCGTGCCGGGTGGCGGCCAGGCCTACCGCTACGGCGGCGAGGAATTCACGCTGGTGTTTCCCGGCAAGACTGCGGCCGAGGCCATGCCGCACCTGGAAACGGTGCGGCGCGCCATCGAGGCCTACCAGATGCGCCTGCGCGACAAGCCGGCCCGGCCCAAGGCGGACCAGATCGGCCAGCGCCGCCGCGGCGGACGGGGAGGGCGCGGCACCCGGCCCTTGCGCGTGACGGTCAGCATCGGAGTGGCGGAACGCAGCGATGCCCTGCGCGCCCCGGACGCCGTCATCAAGGCGGCCGACCAGGCGCTCTACAAGGCCAAGGACGGCGGTCGCAATCAGGTGTGTGCCTTCGGCGCGCGCCGCCGCGCGGGCGCTGCCTGAAGCCCGGGGCTAGCGGTCGGCCAGCGGCATCGCCATCAGCGCTTCGTCGTACAGCTTGCCGTTGACGCACAGCGCCTCGCGCTCGTGGCCATACACGGTGAATCCCAGGCTGGCGTAAAGCGCGGACGCCGCGACGTTGTTGGCGGTGACGCTCAGCTGCACCTGCCGGATGCCGCGCATGGTGCGCGCATGGTCGATCGCCGCGTGCATCAGCATCCGGCCCAAGCCCCGGCCGCGCTCGGCGGGTGCGACGTACATGCTCCAGATGTGCGCCTTGTGCCGCACCTTCAGCTTGCGCTGGCGTCCCACGCCGACGATCCCGGCCAACGCCTCGCCCAGAAACACGCCAAACATCGCGCCATCGTTGGCCGGCGAAATCCATTCGCGGATGTCCGCCAATGTCAGCGTGTGTTCCTCTTCGTAACTCGATCCAAAGGACTCGGGCGTTTCGACCAGCGCATTCAAACGCAATTGCCGCAGGGGCGCGGCGTCGGCAGCGATCAGTCGTCGGACGACAGGCTCGTTCATGGCGGCTTTGAGAGTGTTGGGATTAGGTAACGTTTGAGGAGTATAGGGGGATGGGCTTGCCTATAATGGCTCCAACGCCGCTTGCGGTTTTCAACAAGGAGCCATTGATGTTCGGTTTCCTCAAGACAAACCAGGATGCGACGCGCCACGAAGTCCAGGAAGAATTCGTGGCCCGTGTCGCGGGTGCAGCGCAGGACTTCGTGGAGGCGGCCGGTTCAACCGGCGCCGTGCTGGACTACTCCCCGTCCAGCGTCCATGCGCTGGATGACGCACTGGAGGCCGCCCATCTGGGCACCCTGCCTCTGACCCCCATGCAAACCGTCGGTGCTGCCGCCTACCTTTACGAGGTTGGCCGCCGCGCGCATGGCGGGTTGTACGAGGTCTGCGACGACGAAGATCCCGTGGTCCTCGTCTGCGGAGAACCCGGGTCCGAAGTGTGCTTTGGCGCCATCGCCAAGGTCGAGCGGCGCATCCGTTACGGGGCCGCCGAGGCCATCCCCGCCTACTTTGAGCGCTTCATGACAGCCCTCCAGACTGGCGAAGCGCAGACCATCCGGTAGGCTGATCTGGCGCTTCTGGGGATTTCCCTTAGGGCTGTAAGAAAAACAGCCCTACAATTCCGCAATTCCCGCCGGCCGGCGGGTGCTCGTGCCGTCTGTCATCGGACGGTTTTTTACTCGCAGTACATTCGCGCCGCGATACGCGTCCGATCCGCCATGCCCCCAGGAGCGCCTGCATGAAATTCCGCTTCCCCATCTTCATCATCGACGAGGACTACCGTTCCGAGAACGCGTCCGGTTTGGGTATCCGTGCCTTGTCCGCAGCAATCGAGGCCGAGGGCGTCGAGGTGATCGGGGTGACCAGTTACGGCGACCTGAGTTCGTTCGCGCAGCAGCAGAGCCGCGCCAGCGCCTTCATCCTGTCGATCGACGATGAAGAGTTCGACGTGGACTCGCCCGAGGACGTGGCCAGCGCAATCAAGAACCTGCGCGCCTTCATTGGCGAGCTGCGCTTTCGCAACGCGGACATTCCCATCTATCTGTACGGCGAAACGCGCACGTCGGAACACATTCCGAACGACATCCTGCGCGAGCTGCACGGCTTCATCCACATGTTCGAGGACACGCCGGAGTTCGTGGCGCGCCACATCATCCGCGAAGCCCGCAGCTACGTCGACAGCCTGCCGCCGCCGTTCTTCCGCGAGCTGGTGAAGTACGCGCAGGACGGTTCGTATTCGTGGCACTGCCCGGGGCACTCGGGCGGCGTGGCGTTCCTGAAGAGCCCGGTCGGCCAGATGTTCCACCAGTTCTTCGGTGAAAACATGCTGCGCGCCGACGTCTGCAACGCCGTGGACGAACTGGGCCAGCTGCTGGACCACACCGGCCCGGTCGCCGAATCCGAACTGAACGCCGCACGCATCTTCCACGCGGACCATTGCTTCTTCGTGACCAACGGCACGTCGACCTCGAACAAGGTCGTGTGGCACGCCAATGTGGCCGCGGGCGACGTCGTGGTGGTGGACCGCAACTGTCACAAGTCGATCCTGCACGCCATCACGATGACGGGCGCGATTCCGGTGTTCCTGCGCCCCACACGCAACCACCTGGGCATCATCGGCCCGATCCCGCTCGAAGAATTCCACCCGGACAACATCCGCAAGAAGATCGAAGCGAACCCCTTCGCGCGCGAAGCGGTGAACAAGAATCCGCGCATCCTGACGCTGACGCAGAGCACGTACGACGGCGTCATCTACAACGTCGAAATGATCAAGCAGCAGCTCGGCAGCTATGTCGACACGCTGCACTTTGACGAAGCCTGGCTGCCGCACGCGTCGTTCCACGAGTTCTACCAGGACATGCACGCCATCGGCCAGGACCGCCCGCGCAGCCAGGACGCCATGGTGTTTGCCACGCACTCCACGCACAAGCTGCTGGCCGGCATTTCGCAGGCCTCGCAGATCATCGTGCAGGAATCCGAGACCCGCAAACTGGACCGCAACGTCTTCAACGAGGCGTACCTGATGCACACGTCCACGTCGCCGCAATACGCGATCATCGCGTCCTGCGACGTGGCCGCGGCCATGATGGAACCCCCGGGCGGCACCGCGCTGGTCGAGGAAAGCATCCGCGAAGCCCTGGACTTCCGCCGCGCCATGCGCAAGGTGGAATCCGAGTTCGGCAAGAACGACTGGTGGTTCAAGGTCTGGGGCCCGAACCGCCTGGTGGCCGAAGGCATCGGCAACCGCGACGAATGGATCCTGGAAGCCAACGATCACTGGCACGGCTTCGGTGAAATGGCCGAAGGCTTCAACATGCTGGACCCGATCAAGGCCACGGTCATCACGCCGGGGCTGGACATGTCGGGCAGCTTCGGCGAAACCGGCATTCCCGCCGCGCTGGTCTCCAAGTACCTGACCGAGCACGGCGTGGTGGTTGAAAAGACCGGCCTGTATTCGTTCTTCATCCTGTTCACCATCGGCATCACCAAGGGCCGCTGGAACACGCTGCTGACTGCGCTGCAGCAGTTCAAGGACGACTACGACCGCAACCAGCCGCTGTGGCGCATCCTGCCGGAGTTCTGCCGCGACCATCGCCGCTACGAGCGCATGGGCCTGCGTGACCTCTGCCAGCAGATCCACGAGGCCTACCGCGAGCGCGACGTCGCCCGCCTGACGACCGAGATGTACCTGAGCGACATGGTGCCGGCGCTGAAACCGTCGGACGCCTTTGCCCGCATGGCGCACCGCGAAGTCGAACGCGTCGACATCGACAAGCTGGAAGGCCGCGTCACGGGCGTGCTGCTGACGCCGTACCCGCCGGGCATTCCGCTGCTGATCCCGGGCGAACGCTTCAACCGCACCATCGTGCAGTACCTGCAATTCGCGCGCGAGTTCAACGAACGCTTCCCCGGCTTCGAAACCTACATCCACGGCCTGGCTGACGAAGTGGGTCCGGACGGCGAAAAGCGTTACTACGTTGACTGCCTGATCGAAGAGTAAGCACGGGCGGGCCGGAAATCTTGATGTTCGATGTTGCAGTGCTTGGCGCGGGCGCCGCGGGCATGATGTGCGCGGCGGTCGCGGGTCAGCGCGGCCTGCGCGTGGTGCTGGTCGACCACGCGCAGCGCCTGGCCGAGAAGATCCGCATTTCGGGCGGCGGGCGCTGCAACTTCACGAACATCGGGGCCGGGCCCGCCAATTTTCTGTCCGACAATCCCCATTTCTGCCGGTCGGCGCTGTCGGCCTACACGCCGCAGGACTTTCTGGCGCTCATGAAGCGCCACCGCATCGCCTGGCACGAGAAGCATCGCGGCCAGCTGTTCTGCGACGACTCCAGCGAAAACATCATCGACATGCTGCGCGCCGAGTGCGACGCGGGCAATGTGCAATGGCGCATGGGCTGTTCGGTGGCCGAGGTCGCGCATGGGGCCGAAGGTTTCGAGCTGCGCACCAGCCAGGGCGTCATCCGGGCCGCCAAGCTGGTCGTCGCGACCGGCGGCATGGCGATTCCGCAACTGGGCGCGACGGACTTCGGGCTGAAGATTGCCCGCCAGTTCGGCCTGAAGGTCGTCGAGCCGCGCCCCGCGCTGGTTCCACTGACCTTCGACCCCGCGCAGTGGCAGCCGCTGTCCGAGCTGTCCGGCGTGGCGCTGGAAGTGAACCTGCAGACGGGGCAGGGCAAGACGCGCGGTGAATTTCTGGAAGACCTGCTGTTCACACACCGCGGTCTGTCGGGGCCCGCGATCCTGCAGATCTCCAGCTACTGGAAGCCGGGCGAGCCCATCGTGATCGACCTGGCGCCGGGGCGCGATCTGGCGCAGGAACTGCTGACATCCAAGTCCGGCAACCGCCAGCAGCTTCATACGGTGCTGGGCGGGCTATGGCCCAAACGGCTGGCCGACCGCTGGCTGCAATTGGCCGAGCAGGGGGGCAAGCCGGGCCTCGCGGCGCTGCGCCTGGCCGACGCGCCGGACAAGACGCTGCGCGGGCTGGCGCAGGACATCCATCAGTGGGCGCTCGTGCCCAGCGGCACGGCGGGCTACAAAAAGGCCGAAGTCATGCGCGGCGGCGTGGACACGCGCGGCCTGGACCAGAAGTCCATGCAGGCCAAGGCCGCGCCGGGCCTGTATTTCATCGGCGAGGCCGTCGACGTGACCGGCTGGCTCGGCGGCTACAACTTCCAGTGGGCGTGGGCCTCGGGCGTCGCCTGCGGCCAGGCGCTGTAGCTGCGGCCAGGCGCGCTGGTTAGGCACCGGCCGCTTTCACCCCAAATCCTGAAAACTCCCGAAGCAACCTGCGTGGCCGCCATTGCGGCTTTCCGGCATTCCGGCATTCCGGCATTCCGGCATTGTGATATCAAATAAAAATACATATCATTTATGTTTTGATCTTTATCAAAGCCGTCCCGCGAGGGACGGATCAGCCGGAGACTCGCATGGCCTACACCCTTCCGCCCCTGCCGTACGCCTATGACGCGCTGGAACCTCACATCGACGCAATGACGATGGAGATCCACTACACCAAGCATCACCAGACCTATGTCACCGGCTTGAACACCGCGCTCGAAGGCGCCGGCATCGCCACGGATGAACCCGTGGAAGCGCTGGTCGCGCGCATCAAGGAATTGCCGGAAGCCGTGCGCGGCGCGGTGCGCAACCACGGCGGCGGCCACGCCAATCACAGCCTGTTCTGGTCCGTCATGTCGCCGCAGGGCGGCGGCGAGCCGGATGGGGCGCTGGCTGCGGCCATCGACGCCGAGCTGGGCGGTCTGCCCGCCTTCAAGGAAGCCTTCACCAAGGCGGCGCTGACGCGCTTCGGCAGCGGTTGGGCCTGGCTGAGCGTGACGCCGGCCGGTAAGCTGGTGGTCGAGAGCAGCGCCAACCAGGACAGCCCGCTGATGGACGGCAATACGCCGATCCTGGGCCTGGACGTCTGGGAACACGCTTATTATCTGAAGTACCAGAACCGCCGGCCGGAATACATCGGCGCTTTCTACAACGTGGTGAACTGGCCCGAGGTCTCGCGCCGCTACGCTGCGGCAAAGGGCTAAGCGCATCTCCCCAAAGGAGCGCAGCCGCATATGAATACCTTCAGCCGTCATCGCGTGCGGCCGGCGGCCACCAGCATCAGCGTCTGGACGCTGGCCGTGATGGTGTCCTGCCTGGCCCTTTACCAGCTCTGGGTTTACCTGGACGTGCGGGCGCCGCACGTGGCCGACGCGCTGCTGGGCGGTCTTGTCGCGGCCGCCGCCACCGCCCTTGGCACCCTGCCCATTCTCTTTGCCCGCACCATTCCGCAGAAGGCGCAGGACAGCATGTTCGGCTTTGGCGCCGGCGTCATGCTGGCCGCCAGCGCGTTTTCGCTGGTCGCGCCGGGCATCGCGGCGGGTGAGGAATTGGGGTACGGCCCCTGGGGCGCCGGCCTGACGGTCGGCGCCGCCCTCCTGTTGGGGGCGGCCGTGCTGCTGCTGATGGACCGGATCCTGCCGCACGAGCATTTCATCAAGGGCAGGGAAGGGATGGAGGCGCACCGCCTGCGCCGCACCTGGCTGTTCGTGTTCGCGATCATGCTGCACAACCTGCCCGAGGGCCTGGCGATCGGCGTGGGTTATGCAGCGGGCGACCCCGTGCGCGGCACGGCGCTGGCCACCGGCATTGCAATCCAGGACATTCCCGAGGGGCTGGTCGTGGCGGTGGCCCTGCTGGCCGCCGGCTACAAGCGCACGTTTGCCGTGGCCTTGGGCATGCTGTCGGGGCTGATCGAGCCCGTGGGCGCCGTGCTGGGCGCCGCCGTGGTCGGCTGGTCTGCGCCGCTCCTGCCGTGGGGCCTGGGTTTTGCCGCGGGCGCCATGCTGTTCGTCATCAGCCACGAGATCATCCCGGAATCGCACCGCAAGGGGCACGAGGTCTACGCCACCTGCGGCCTGATGATCGGTTTCGTGCTGATGATGCTGCTGGATACCGCGCTGGGATAGCGCCGGCGGGCGTGCAACAGGCCTAGGCTTACCCCGGGCTTTCGTTGTATGCTTTCGGCGCTGTCACGCATGCTGCGGGAGAGAGCGGCCGAAGGCGTCAAGCCCGGCCGCCGCCGAAGGCGCAATTCGCCCAGAATCGCTCAGGTAACCGATACCGCGCAGGCTTGTCCCGTCCCGCATTTGCCGCCATTGCCGGCTACGCAGACGTGGCAAAACAGCACTCTGGAGAGACCTGGCGCCGCGCCCTGAACAGGGACACTGCGAGCAGCCCAGGCGCCGAAGGTGCAAACCCGCCACGCGGGGCAACTCTCAGGCAAAAGGACAGAGGGGCGGAAGATTCAGCCGTTGCGCGGGCGCCGTCCGCCCGCAACCAGCGGCATTCCGTAACCCTGGCATCGCTGCCGTCCCGGAGTTCCCCCGCATGTCCGCATCCCTCAAACGCACCCCGCTCGCCGAAGAACACATCGCCGCCGGCGCCCGCATGGTCGATTTCGGCGGCTGGGACATGCCGCTGGCCTACGGTTCGCAGATCGAAGAGCACCATGCCGTGCGCCAGGACGCCGGCATGTTCGACGTCTCGCACATGCTCAACGTCGACGTGACGGGCCCGGATGCCTTCGCCTTCCTGCAGCGCCTGGTCGCCAACGACGTCGCCAAGCTGACGGTCCCGGGCAAGGCGCTCTACAGCTGCATGCTGAACCCGCAGGGCGGCGTCATCGACGACCTCATCATCTATTTCTTCTCTGCCGACGAATGGCGCGTGGTGGTCAACGCCGGCACGGCCGACAAGGACGTGGCCTGGATGCAGCGCGTCAAGCAGGCCGGCGCGTTCGACGTGACCATCGCCCCGCGCCGCGATCTGGCCATGGTGGCTGTGCAGGGCCCCAACGCCCGCGCCAAGGTCTGGGCCGCCCGCCCGGCCTGGCAAGCCGCCAGCGAACCGCTGACTCCCTTCGTCGCCGCCCGCGTGGGCGACGACACGCTGGTCGCCCGCACGGGCTACACCGGCGAAGACGGTTTCGAAATCGTCCTGCCCGCTGCTGAAGTCGTGCAACTGTGGCGCGACCTGATCGCCCAGGGCGTGCGTCCGGCAGGCCTGGGCGCGCGCGACACGCTGCGTCTGGAAGCCGGCATGAACCTGTACGGCCAGGACATGGACGAACTGACCCACCCCGGCGAAGCCGGCCTGACCTGGACCGTGTCCGGCAAGAACGCCGAGCGCCGCTTCATCGGCCGCGACGCGATCGAACAATTCGCCAAGCCCGCCACCTTCATCGGCCTGAAGCTGCAGGAACGCGGCGTCATGCGCGCGCACATGGCCGTGCGCACCGCGCAGGGCGTGGGCGAGCTGACCAGCGGCACCATGTCGCCCACGCTGGGCGTATCGATCGGCTTTGCCCGCCTGCCGCAAGGCGTGGCGCCGGGCGACAAGGTCGAGGTCGACATCCGCGGCAAGTGGGTGCCCGCCGTGGCGTGCAAGCTGCCTTTCGTGCGTAACGGCAAAGCCGTCGAACACTCGTAAACTCGAACCTCGCGCGTGCACCGGCCCGGTCTGGGCAACGGCCGCCCGCGCGAGGCGCGCAACACCATTCATCTACCCGCATTCCCTCAGGAGTTCCCATGAGTCTGCCCACCGATCGCAAGTACACCGAGTCCCATGAATGGGTCAAAGCCGAGGGCGACGTGTTCGTCGTCGGCATCACCGACACCGCCCAGGAGCAACTGGGCGATCTGGTCTTCGTTGGCGACGTGAACGTCGGCGCGAAGCTGAGCGCGGGCGAAACCGCCGGCGTGGTCGAGTCGGTCAAGGCCGCCTCGGACATCTACGCGCCCGTGTCCGGCGAAATCGTTGCCTTCAACGAAGAGCTGGAAAGCAACCCCAACCTGATCAACGAATCGGCCTACACCGCCTGGATCTTCAAGATCAAGCCGGACAACGCCGCCGACGCCGACAAGCTGCTGGACGCCGCCGGCTACGAAGCCGTCGCCAACGGCTGATGCTGTACGCGGGGGACGCGGGGCGCTGTCGCGCCCTGTCCCTTGCCAGACGCAATACCTATCCCGAGATCTCCCCATGTCGCGCGCCCTAGACACCCATACCGACTTCATCCCCCGCCACATCGGCCCCTCCGACGCCGACCAGGCCGCCATGCTTGCCGTGATCGGCAGCGACAGCCTGGACGCCCTGATCGAAGAAGTCGTGCCCCCCAAGATCCGCAGCAAGGAGCCGCTGGCGCTGCCCGCGTCGCGCAGCGAAGCCGACGTGCTGGCTGAACTGAAGCAGGTCGCGGGCCGCAACAAGGTCTACCGCAGCTACATCGGGCAGGGGTACTACGGCACGCAGACGCCCAACGTGGTGTTGCGCAACATTCTTGAAAATCCCGCCTGGTACACGGCCTACACGCCCTACCAGCCCGAGATTTCGCAGGGCCGCCTGGAAGCCCTGCTGAACTACCAGACGATGGTCGCCGACCTGACCGGCCTGGACATCTCCAACGCCTCGCTGCTGGACGAAAGCACCGCCGCCGCCGAAGCGATGACGCTTGCGCGCCGCAGCGCCAAGTCCAAGAGCCCGGTGTTCTTCATCTCGCGCCACGTGCATCCGCAGACCATCGAAGTCGTGCGCACGCGCGCCGAAGGCCTGGACATCGAGATCCGCGTCGGCGACGAAGCCGAAGGCCTGCCCGAGTGCTTTGGCGTGCTGCTGCAGTACCCGCACAGCACGGGTTCGGTGTCCGATTACCGCAAGCTGGCTGAAGCCGCCCACGCGCAAGGCGCCGTGGTTGCTTGCGCGACCGACCTGCTGGCCCTGGCCGTGCTGGCCGCGCCGGGCGAGTGGGGCGCCGACATCGCCGTCGGTTCGGCCCAGCGCTTTGGCGTGCCGTTCGGCTTCGGCGGCCCGCACGCCGGCTTCATGGCCTGCAAGGACGCATTCAAGCGCAACATGGCCGGCCGCCTGGTCGGCGTGTCCAAGGACGCGCAAGGCAATCCCGCGCTGCGCCTGGCGCTGCAGACGCGCGAACAGCACATCCGCCGCGAGAAGGCCACCTCCAACATCTGCACCGCGCAGGTGCTGCTGGCCGTGATGGCCGGCATGTACGCGGTGTGGCACGGCCCCGCCGGCATCCGCCGCATAGCCGAGCGCGTGCAGCGCGCCACCGCCATCCTGCGCGCCGAGCTGATCAAGCTGGACATCAAGGTCGCCAACGACACGTTCTTCGACACGCTGCTGCTGGAAACCGGCGCCGCGACGCCCGCCATCCTGACGGCTGCCGACTGCGCGCACATCAACCTGCGCCGCGTCGATGGCGCCCGCCTGGCCATCTCGCTGGACGAGACCGTCACCGTGGCCGACCTGGAAGCCCTGGTCAACGTCTTCGCCGCCGGTCTTGAGCGCGATGACGTCGAACTGGACATCGACGCGCTGGACGCCGCGGCCCCCGGCGGCATTCCCGCCTCGGTCGCCCGCGAAAGCGCGATCCTGAAGCACCCCATCTTCTCCAGCATCCAGTCCGAAACCGACATGCTGCGCTACCTGCGCAAGCTGGCCGACAAGGATCTGGCGCTGGACCGCACGATGATCCCGCTGGGTTCGTGCACCATGAAGCTCAACGCCACGGCCGAGATGATCCCCATCACCTGGCCCGAGTTCGCGCTGATCCACCCGTTCGCGCCGGCCTCGCAAAGCCAGGGCTACGTGGAACTGATCGACCGTCTGTCCGCCGCGCTGTGCGAAATCACCGGCTACGACAACATCAGCCTGCAGCCCAACTCGGGCGCGCAGGGCGAATACGCGGGCCTGCTCGCCATTCGCGGCTACCACCAGGCCAACGGCCAGCACCAGCGCAACATCTGCCTGATCCCGTCGTCGGCGCACGGCACCAACCCCGCCTCGGCGCAGCTCGCTGGCATGGACGTGGTGGTGGTGGCGTCCGACGCCAACGGCAACGTGGACCTCGCGGACCTGCGCGCCAAGATCGAACAGGTCGGCGACAAGCTGGCCGCGCTGATGATCACGTACCCGTCGACGCACGGCGTGTTCGAAGAAGCCGTCACCGAAATCTGCGATCTGGTCCACCAGGCCGGCGGCCAGGTGTACCTGGACGGCGCCAACATGAACGCGATGGTCGGCGTGGCCAAGCCGGGCAAGTTCGGCTCGGACGTGTCCCACCTGAACCTGCACAAGACCTTCTGCATCCCGCACGGCGGCGGCGGACCCGGCGTGGGTCCCGTGGCGGTGCGCTCGCACCTGGCGCCCTACCTGCCGGGCGTGGTGAACGAACAGGGCAAGCTGCCCGGCGACGCCAAGGTCGGCCCGGTCTCGGCCGCGCCGTTCGGCTCGGCCGGCATCCTGCCGATCCCGTTCGTGTACATCGCGCTGATGGGCGCCGACGGCCTGCGCCGCGCCACCGAAGTCGCCATCCTGAACGCCAACTACATCGCGACCCGCCTGCGCGGCCACTACGAGGTCCTGTACGCGGGCCGCAACGGCCGCGTGGCGCACGAGTGCATCCTGGACGTGCGCCCGCTCAAGGAAACCAGCGGCATCAGCGCCGAAGACATCGCCAAGCGCCTGATGGACTACGGCTTCCATGCGCCCACCATGAGCTTCCCGGTCGCGGGCACGCTGATGGTCGAACCGACGGAATCCGAAGGCGTGGCCGAACTGGACCGTTTCATCGACGCGATGATCGCCATCCGCGAAGAAATCGCCCAGGTCGAACGCGGCGAACGCGATCGTGACGACAACGTCCTGAAGAACGCGCCGCACACCGCGCAGATGCTGCTGGCCGAGGAATGGCTGCACGACTACCCGCGCCAGCAGGCCGCCTACCCGGTGGCAACGCTGCGCGACGCCAAGTACTGGCCGCCGGTTGCCCGCGTGGACAACGCCTATGGCGACCGCAATCTGGTGTGCGCGTGCCTCCCGATCGAGGCGTATGCGTAATCCTTGATTGGAAGGTGTCTGACACCCTGGGGAGATGCGCTTCAGCCTGTCGCAGCGTCTCAGTGGGTGTCAGACACCTTGGCAGCAGCCTCAGCAGGTGTCAGCCACCTAGGTAATCAGCATGAAAAAAGCCCCCGACCTTGACAGGCGGGGGCTTTTTTTCGGGACCGGCGTCAGGCCGGCCGCGTATTACTTGGCAGGCGCCTTGGCCGCGGCGCCGAAGTCTTCGGCGATGCTGATGAACGTGTTGAGCAGGATCTGCAGGTTGTCCTTGCCCAGACCGCCTTCGGCGTTCATGTCCATCTGCAGCACGGCCTGGTTCTTTTCATCGAGGTAGGCGCGGCTCCAGCGGTATTCCTGGTTCCAGGCGTTGATGGCCTTGAGCGTCATCGGCTTCTTGGTGGCGTACGTGGCGGTCGCGACCAGGTCCAGGCACTTTTCCGTGAAGTCGTTGCACAGGAACTCCAGGCGCAGGTCGGTGGCGCCGGTGGTGCCCGGGTTCAGGACCAGCACGGGGCCGTCGGTGCCGTCGCTGCGGGTCACGGTGTAGCCCATGTCGTCCAGCATGTTGGCAACGTCTTCCAGGTTGAAGTCCTGCATGACGCCGGCAACCGGGGCCGGAGCGACGGGTTCGGCGTCCGGATCCATGCCGATGCCGGACAGCTCGTCGTCGTCGTCCAGGTCATTCATGCCGGTCGCGCCCAAGAGACCGCTGAACAGTTCCTCGGCAGGAATCTTCTGGCCGTTCAGGTCGCCCATGCCGTCGGCAAAGGTGAACTTGCCGACGATGTTGTCGCCGTCGTTCTTACCCACGTTCATCATTTCGGCCATGCCGGCCATCTGACGGATGTTCTCGTCAGCGTCGGCCGCGGCCTTCTCGGCGGGCACGCCTTCGGTCTTGACGGCGTACTGCACCATCAGGTCCTTCACCATGGGCTTGGAGATCACCAGCGAGGCGTCGATCTTCTTGATCGCCTGCACTGCGATTTCCTGCGGGGTCAGGTCCTTGGCGTTGGCCGGATTGGCCAGGTCCAGCGTGAAGGTCAGCTTGCTTTCGCCCTTGGCCGTCTTCCAGCTCAGCGGATCGATGCTGAACGACGGATTGCCGGCCAGCAGTTTGCCGGCGTTGTCCAGCAGAACGTCGAACTGCTCGTCCTTCAGGCCTTCGTCGCTGGCGCCCAGCATGTATTGGCGCATGAGCTGGTTGTAGGTGTCCGAGAGCTGCTTGACGGCCTGGCCGTCAAGCCGGGCCAGCTTGATCACGGCCTGGCCGTTGCCCAGCACCACGTCGTTCACGGTGAGGTCGCCCGTCTGGTAGGCGGCCTGCACGTTGATGGACTTGTCGTCTTCGGACAGCTTCACGCCGTAGCTGAAGTTGTCCAGCCCGACCTTCATGTCGTCGGTGGGACGCAGCACGTCCACGCGCTTGATCTTCAGGTCCGAATTGCCCATCGAGATGCCGAACTTGCCCATGCGGCTGTCGACGTCCATGGTCAGGCCGGCGATGGTCATCTTGACGGGGTCGTGGCTCTTGCTGCCGTCCACCGACAGCTTGTCCATCACGCCGTGCGCGGTGACGGCCTGCGTGGCGCGGTCGAAGGTGCCTTCCATCCGCATGCCGCTGAAGTCGAGCGCGTTGCCGTCATGCGTGACGACGATCGGCGCGATCGCGGCGGTGGACGTGGCGTTGCCGCTGTAGCTGACGATGGCGTCGCCCATCAGCGGGGAGATGTCCTTGGTCAGTTCGAAGACGGGCTTGATGTTGTCCGTCTTGGCGATCTCGGTGTGGATGAACGCGAGCTTGGGCGCAATCGCGCCGCGCGACAGGGCGCTCTTGGGGAAGGGGCCGTGCTCGATGTTCGCGTCGAACTCGATCATGCCTGCGGGCAGGTCGTCCAGGCCCTTGTCGTTCTTGACGAGCGACACGCCATAACGTGCCTGCGTCGAGAACAGGCCGCGCTCGTACTTGAGCTGATCGATGCGCAGGCCGAACAGCGGCGTGATCTTGGCCAGCTTTTCGTTGGCCTGTGCCAGATGACGCTGCGCGTCTTCTTCGATGCGCTTGCCGGTGTACCACGTGGCCCCGACCCAGCTTCCCGCTCCCACTATGACCACGCCCAGGGTGATCGCTACGCTCTTTTTCATCGTTCTGCTTATATCGTTGATTGTCGAGTCATATCCGGCAGCGGCCTACGGCGCCACGCTCGTCCGCGCGAAGCGCAAGCGTCCTGGATACGCGTGTTCATCGGCCTGTCAGGCCCGCGGCGGAGTATACCGAGACGCGTGTCCCGCTGAACGCGCGCGCAGTTACCGAAGATTTCAAAATGAAAGCCGACGCCCGAGGCGCCGGCTTTTGTCGACAAAACGCCTGGTCTCAGAGCGGATCAAGCGGATAGATCGGACGGCGCACGTGCTTGAACTCGACCTGGCTGTAGTCGGACGTCGTGACGCCCACGCCGGTGCATTCGATGATCTCGGTCGCCATGTCCGAGAAGCCCGCGCGCCAGTGGATGCGGCTTTTCAGGACGACATACCGCTTTTGCAGCGGATCGATGCCGGCCGACAGCAGGCAGTTGATGTCGAAAGGTTCTTGGTGGCGCGAGACCACCACGATTTCCACGCGGCCGGTGTCGATGACCACCGTCAGGCCGGTGTCGTTGCGTACGCCGCGGTACATCGGGCCACGGTTCAGGTAGACGCCGTCGAACACCAGCTTGACGCGGCCGGTGACTTCAAGCGGTTCGCTGGGCTGCTTGATGGCCGGCATGGGCAGCTTGCCGCCCAGCTTGAGCGTGATGGTGTTGCCCACGCCCGCGGCGGCGGCTTCCTTCGCGGCCTGCGGATCGCAGATGGCGTAGAAGACCACATTGTCCAGTTCCTGGCGCAACACTTCGGCCAGCACGGCCGTCGTGTCCATCGTGCCGCCCGAGCCGGTGTTGTCGTAGTGGTCCAGTAGCACGACCGGGCCTTGTTCGATTCCCTTGGCGCGCGTGATGGTGGGCGCCAGCGGTTCCGAATGAAACACCCAGTCGGCGCGGCCCTGCCACGCGCGGTCCAGCAATTCGTCGCGATGCTGTTCGGCGGCGGCCAGATTGCCGTCCGTACAGACCACGGCGCTCAGGCCCGCTTCGCGAATGTCCGCATGGGGAAAGCCCACGAAGACGGACGCCGCCAGCACGCCGCTGGCCTCAAGTTCCTTGCACCGTTCCTGCAGCGGCTTGTTGGGCGCGGCGTGCGTGCCCTGGCACATGATGTGCGGCAGCATGGGCTTGTTGGCCCAGGTCATCACCGGCTTGATCTCGCCCTTGAGCGTGCGGACGATGACGTTCGCGGCGCGCACGCCCGCATCGCGGATATCCACGTGCGGATAGGTGTGAAAGCCGCTGATGACCGTGGCATTGCGCACGATGTCGTCATAGATGTTGGCGTGCATGTCCAGCGTCACGGCAACGGGCGTGTTGGGATCGATCTCGCGCAGGCGGCGCAGCAGGTCGCCCTCGGCGTCTTCCACGCCTTCGGCGACCATCGCGCCGTGCAGATCCAGCAGAATGGCGTCAAACCCGCCGCGCTTGACCTCGTCCAGGATCAGCGTGCACAGGCGTTCGTGCGTCTGTGCGCTGGTGGGGCCGCTGGGCCAGGACTCGGCCGCCACCGGCAGCACGATCTCGGCGCCCTCGCGGCGGGCGACCTCGATGTAGCCGCCCAGGCCGCTGTCGGTGTTCTCGTAGGCCTTGATGGCGCGATCGCCAGCCAGGATCTCGGGACTGCCGCGAAAGAAGCGTTCGAGGGGGGTAGGCACGGGCGAAAACGTGTTCGTCTCGTGCTTGATCATTGCCAGAAGCCAACGCATGGGAAGTTCCTGTGGGTTGCCGTGGAGGGTCAGTGTGCTGAGGGCGGCTGGGGCCAGGGGCGCTGGGCGGGACGCATCCGTTCCCAGGCGCGCGCCACGCGCAGCACGCCCAGATCGTCAAAGCGCGCGCCCGCGATCTGCAGGCCGATGGGCAGGCCCGCCTTCGTGTAGCCGCAATTGACCGAGGCTGCGGGCTGCTCGCTCATGTTGAAGGGCAGCGTGAACCCGATGTGGTGCATCGTCGTGGCGACCTCGTTCGTGGGCGAGGGCCATTCGGCGTTGTAGGCCACGACGGGCGCCACCGGCGACAGCACGTAGTCGTACGGCGCGCAGGCTGCGACGGTGCGCGCCCGCACGTTCAGCGTTTCGTAGTAGCTGCGGAAGACGTCTTCGCCGCTATGCCCGCCGCCGCTTTCGGCCCACGCGCGGATGAAGGGCAGGATCTTGGCACGGCGTTCCTCGGACAGCGCGCCCAGGTCGATGGCCGAGCGGGTGCGCCAGAACTTGTCCACGCCTTCCAGCATGCCGGGCGTCATCCACGGCTGCATCGGCGTGACGATGGCGCCCGCGGCTTCGAACGCGCGCGCCGCAGTTTCGACGGCATCGCGCGTCTCGGGATCCAGCGGCAGCCCGCAGCCGGCGTCCAGCAACAGGCCGATGCGCAGGCCGCGCACGTCGTGTTCCAGGTTCAACCAGTCGATCTTCTGGAAGGGCAGGCTCATGTGATCGCGCGCGTCGGGCTGGGACAGCACGCCCATCATGAGCGCCGTATCGGTGATGGTGCGCGTCATGGGACCGGCGCAGCGGCCCATGAAGGGCGGATCGATGGGGATGCGGCCCAGGCTGGGCTTGAGCGTGGCGATGCCGCACCAGGCGGCCGGCAGGCGGACCGAGCCGCCGATGTCGGTGCCGATGTGCAGCGGGCCATAGCCGGCTGCGGCGGCCGCGCCCGCGCCCGCGCTGGAGCCGCCGGGATTCTTGGTCAGATCCCACGGATTGCGCGTCAGTTCATGAAAGCTCGACAGCCCGGACGACAGCATGCCGTAGTCGGGCATCGTGGTCTTGCCCAGCAGCACGGCGCCCGACTCGCGCATGCGCGCCGCGGGCGGGGCGTCGGCGGCGGCCGGGGTCAGGTCGGTGGCGGCGGTGCCCAGCGGCACGGGCACGCCGCGCGTGGCGATGTTTTCCTTGATGGTGGCGGGCACGCCGTCCAGCGAGTACCCGCCGCAGGCCTGCGGTTCGCCTTTCATCCAGCGGGCCTCGGACGCGCGGGCCATCGCCAGCGCGCCTTCCGGATCCAGCGCGTAGGTGGCTTTCAGCCGGGGCTCCCAGCGCTCGATATGGTCCAGCACCGACCGCGTCGCCTCGACGGGCGACAGGGTCTTGCTGCGATACGCCTCAAGGAGTTCATGGGCGGACATTTCATGCGGTTGCGGCATCTCGGTTCCAGTGAGTCGGAAAAGGCGTCAGACGGCCGGGGAGGCGGACGGCAACAAGCCGGGCGCAATGGGCCGGAAGTTGCGGAAGTCCCAATCCCTGCCGGGGGCGGCGTCGATCAGGGCCCGCGTGTATTGGTGGCGCGGTTCGGTCAGCACCGTTTCGGCGGAGCCGGTTTCGACCACCTGGCCGCGCTGCATCACCATGATGGTGTCGCAGATCTGCGCGGCCACGCGCAGGTCGTGGGTGATGAACAGCACGCCCACGCCCGTGCGCTCGCGCACCTGTTCCAGCAGTTCCAGCACCTGCGCCTGCACGGACACGTCCAGCGCCGAGACGGCCTCGTCGGCCACGAGGATCTCCGGGTCCATGACCAGTGCGCGCGCGATGCAGATGCGCTGGCGCTGGCCGCCGGAAAACTGGTGCGGATAACGCCGCATGGCATCGGGGCTCAGGCCCACGACACTGAGCGTTTCGCTGGCGCGTTTGAGCGC
The DNA here is from genome assembly GCF_002388205.1 of Achromobacter sp. UBA4530. NCBI lineage: Bacteria > Pseudomonadati > Pseudomonadota > Betaproteobacteria > Burkholderiales > Alcaligenaceae > Achromobacter > Achromobacter sp. UBA4530. Next base: position 276,846 of record NZ_DGMA01000031.1, read on the forward strand.
CTGTTCGCGGCCCACGCCGAAGTTCAGCAGGCCTTCGATGATGGATTCGCCCACCGTGCGGCGCGGATTCAGCGACCGGTACGGATCCTGGAAAACGATCTGAATGCGGCGGCGCACGGGACGCAGCGCCGAGCCGGACAGCGTGCTCAGGTCTTCGCCGCCCATCATCATGTGGCCGGCCGTGGGCTCGATGAGCCGCACGATGCAGCGTGCCACCGTCGATTTGCCCGACCCGGATTCACCGACGATGCCCAGGATCTCGCCCTTGCGCAGCGTCAGGTTCACATCGGTGGCGGCGATGACATGCTGCGCCGCCTTGCGCGAAAACAGCGAGCCCTTGCCGCCATAGGTGCGGCCCAGGCCCTTGACGTGCAGCACCGGCGTTCCCGTCGGCGGCTCGCGGCGCGACGGCACCAGGCTGGGCACCGACGACACCAGCCGGCGCGTGTAGGACTGCTTGGGTTCGGCCAGGATCTCGTGGCGCGTGCCGCTTTCGATCAGGTCGCCGCGGTTCATGACGACGATGCGGTCCGCGATCTCGGCCACCACGCCGAAGTCGTGCGTGATGAACAGCACGGCCGTCTGGTGCTTGACCTGCAGCTCCTTGATGAGCGCCAGGATCTGCTTCTGCGTGGTGACGTCCAGCGCCGTGGTGGGCTCGTCGGCGATCAGCAGCTTGGGTTCCAGGATCAGCGCCATCGCGATGACGATGCGCTGGCGCTGGCCGCCCGAGAGCTGGTGCGGATAGGCGTCGTAGATGCGTTCGATGTCGGGCAGGTGCACCGACTGGAACATGTCCAGCACCTTGGCGCGGCGCTCGGCCGCCGACATGTTCTTGCGGTGCAGGCGCAGCACCTCGTCGACCTGCTTGCCCACCGTGTGCACGGGATTCAGCGCGGTCATGGGCTCTTGAAAGACCATTGCCATGCGCGTGGCGCGCAGCTCGCGCAGGCGGCGCTGCGTGGCCGTGGCGACGTCTTCGCCCTCGACGCGGATCGAACCCGCGCTGATGTTCAGGATGCCTTGCGGCAGAAGACCCATGACGGCCAGCGACGTGACGGACTTGCCCGAACCGGACTCGCCGACCACGCACACTGTTTCGCCGGCGTGCACGTCCAGACTGAGGTTGCGCACGACGCGGTTGCCTGCGCCGGCGACTTCGACAGATAGGTTGCGGATGGCCAGGATGGCGGACGAAGTGTCGCCCGCGGGGGGATTGGGGGAATAGTTCATCGGCATCAGATCCTGCGCACCATTTTCGGGTCCAGCGCGTCGCGCAAGGCGTCGCCCAGGATGTTCACGCTGAGCACGGTCAGCGACAGGAACAGTCCGGGGAACAGGATCAGGCCGGGCAGCATGCGGAAGTACATGCGGCCTTCGGACATGATGTTGCCCCAGGACGCGATCTCGGGCGGGATGCCCGCGCCCAGGAAGCTCAGGATGGCTTCGGTCAGCATGGCGGACGCGAAGACGTACGTGCCTTGCACCGTCAGCGGCGCGATGGTGCTGGGCACCATGTGCCGCCACAGCAGCAGCGGCAGCGGGGTGCCCAGCGCCAGCGCGGCCTCCACGTAGGGTTCGCCGCGCACGCTCAGGATCTGGCCGCGCACCAGCCGCACCACCCGCGGGATTTCCGGAATGGTGATGGCCACGAGCACGGTCGTGATGCTGGCGCCGGTGACCGACACCAGCGCGATCGCCAGCAGAATGCCGGGGATCGCCATGATGGCGTCCATCGTGCGCATGATGGGGCCGTCCAGCGACCGGAACCAGCCGGCGATGACGCCGATGACCAGCCCGAGGGCCACGCTGACCAAGGCAGCGCCCAGGCCCGCGATCAACGAGATGCGCGCGCCGTAGGCCACGCGCGACCACACGTCGCGCCCGAACGCGTCGGTGCCCAGGAAATAGTCGGTGAAGGGCTGCTTCAGGCGCCCGCCCGGGTTGAGTTGGGTGGGATCGACCGTGCCCAGCAGCGGCGCAAAAATGGCGATGAAGACGATCGCCGCCAGCACCACCAGCGCCAGCATGACGGGCCAGCTCTTGAGTCCCTGGCGGATCTGCCGCCAGGCGGTGATGTGGGGCGTGCCGCCTCCGGGGAGGTCGGCGGCCGCCTGCGCGGCGGCGTCGGTTGGCGTTTGCATGCTCATGGCGTCAGTACCGGATACGCGGGTCGAACACCGTGTAGGCGCAATCGACAACCAGATTGATGAACACGTAGACGAACGCGAAGAAAAGCGTCAGGCCCTGGATGACCGGGTAGTCGCGCGCCAGCACGGCTTCCACTACCAGCCGGCCGAGGCCGGGGATGTTGAAGACCGATTCGGTGACGACGACGCCGCTGATCAAGAGCGCGATGCCCACGCCCACGACGGTGGCGATGGGCACGGCGGCATTGCGCAGCGCATGGCCGAGCAGCACGCCGGTTTCGCCCAGGCCCTTGGAGCGTGCGGTGCGGATGAAGTCCTCGCCCATGACCTCGATGACGCTGGTGCGCGTGATGCGCGCGATCAGCGCCACATACACAGTGGACAGCGCGAGCGAGGGCAGGATGAGCCGGTGCAGGAACGGCCAGAATCCTTTCTCAAGCGGCACGTAGCCCTGCACGTTGAACCACCCCAGCTTGATGGCGAAGGCCCAGATCAGCAGGTAGCCGGTGACGAACACCGGCACCGAGAATCCCAGCACCGAGAAACCCATGACGGCGCGGTCCAGCAGCTTGCCTTGCCGCCAGGCGGCCAGTACGCCCAGCGGAATGGCGACGAGCAGCGTGAAGACCAGCGTCAGCACCGCCAGGCTCATCGACGGTTCAAGGCGCTGCGCGATCAGCTTGGTGACCGGCACGCCGGACATGAGCGAGGTGCCCAGGTCGCCCTGCAGGAGCTTGCCGCCCCAGATGAAGAACTGTTTGACCACCGGCTGGTCCAGGCCCATCGTCTGCCGTATCTGGACGATACGTTCGGGCGTGGCGCCGTCGCCCGCCATGATGATGGCCGGATCCCCGGGGCTGAAACGCAATATCGCAAAGACCACCACCGCGACCATCACCAGAACCGGGATGGTCGCGAGGAGCCGGCGTGAGACAAATGCCAGCATGTATTTCCCCCTGTACCAATTAGGCCTGCGCGGACTGCTTGCTGCGGCGCGCAGGCCCCGAGCCCGTCAAGGGGCCTTTTTGACGTTCCAGAACGCGAAGACCGGCGCGTGCACCAGGCCTGACAGCTTGGTCGAGTAGACGGTGGGCACGGACATCTGGCCCAGCGGCACGTACAGGCCTTCGTCGATGCCGATGCGCTGCACTTCCTCGGAGATCTTCTTCTGCTCGGCCGGATCCGAAGTCAGCGCCATCTTGGTGCGCAGTTCTTCGATCTGGGGGAACTCGGGCCAGCCGAACCACGCGTTGTCGCCGTTTGCAGCCGCGGGGGCGGAGCGCACCGGGTCCATCACGTCGGTGGCGTACCAGTTGGTGTTGTGGACGTTCCAGCCGCCTTCGGCCGGCGCGGCCTTGGAGGCGCGGCGCGTGGCCACGCTTTGCCAGTCCATCGCCGCCAGGTTGACGTTGAAGCCCGCCTTGCGCAGCGCTGCGGCCATCACGACCGGTTGCGCGGACAGCGTGCCCACGTCGGTGGCGTGCATGACCAGGATCGGCGTGTTGTCGTAACCGGCTTCCTTGAGCAGGGCCTTGGCCTTTTCGATGTTCGACGGGACGACCATGTCCTTGCCGATATCGCTTTCCAGCGGCGTGCCGCAGCCCCACAGCGAGGCGCAGGTCTTCCAGTACTTGGGATTGCCGACCAGCGCCTTCATCACGTCTTCCTGGCCGATCGCGTACATGGCGGCCTGGCGGATCTTCTTGTTGTTGAAGGGCGGGTACTTGAAGTTGAAGCGGTACATCGTGAAGTAGCCAACCGGGCTGAGGGACTCTTCCTTCAGGTCCGGGTTGCCTTCGATCATCGGCAGCAGGTCGTACGGGAACTGCTCGACGAAATCGATCTCGCCGCCGAGCAGCGCGTTGGCGGTGGTCAGCGCATCGGGCATCACGTCCCATTCGACCTTGTCGACGTGCACGACCTTGCCGCCAGCCAGGCCGCTGACGGGCTCCTTGCGCGGCACGTAATCGGCGTTCTTGACGTAGACGGTCTTCACGCCCGGCTTGAATTCCGCGACCTTGAACGGGCCGGAGCCCGTCATGTCGGTGATGGGCTTGCCGATGGCCTGTTCAGCGATGCGCTTGGGCATCATGAACGGCGCGGTGCCGGTGGGCTTGGACAGGGCGCGCAGCGCCAGGTCCGTGGGTTCCTTCATGACGATGCGAAAGCTCTTGTCGTCGATGACTTCGATCTTGTCGGTGAACTTGAGCAGCGTGCGGCCCATGCCGTCGCCGCCGGCCCAGCGCTTGATCGACGCCACGCAGTCCTCGGCGGTCACCGGCTGGCCGTCATGCCATTTCTGGCCGGGGCGCAGCGTCATGGTGTAGGTCTTGCCGTCGGGCGAGACTTCCCACTTCTCAAGCATCTGCGGCTGTACCTTGTTGTCGGCATCGGTGGCCAGCAAGGTGTCGTAGATCATGTAGCCGTGCCACGTCGTGATGTAGGCGGTGGTGGCGTGCGGATCGGTCAGGCGCAGCGGTGAGTGCATCACCGTCTTGATGACGGTCTCGGCATAGGCCCCATGTGCCATGGCGAGAGTGACGCCGGCGAGCGCGGCCGCTCGGACAAACTTGAGCATGTATTTCCCCTTGAAGCGTAGTGAGCGGCGCGTGGGCCGCTACGTCGTTGACGCGCCGCGTTCAAGCGGCGCGCGAGGGTCAGGCTGTCGCAGCGGACCGGCCGTCAAACACCGGCCCGCAAGGCGCCATTCTGATGCCGGGACGCAACCGTGTCCATGGTTGTTTTGCCGCATCCATCAGCATGGAACCGGGCGCCGCGCAGACCAGAATCGTGTGCGCGATGGGCGTGAAATCGGCGCGAAAATGCGCCGAACTCTTGACCACCAGGATGGCGGCGCGCGTGGGCTCCACGCCCGCAAACCGGAACATCTCCTGGTCAGCCATCTGCACCTTGTTCGAGGCCAGGATGATGCGCACGCCGCCGATGCGCAGGCACGCGCTGGGCCCAAGATCCATGTGAAAGCCGCGATAGAACGCACCATGCGTATCGAAGCGTCCTTCCGAAGTTTTCTCGACGATGAACTCGGTGTCCAGCGGTTCGTCGTGGGGAATACCCGAATGTCCACCCAGCGCAATGCGCACCGTGTTGCCTGCACCAGCGCGGTGGGCGGCCAGCGCGGCGGCGGGGTCCACAATCAGACCAATGGCCGTATCGCGCGCATCGTGGCGGATCAGCGCGCGCAGTACGCCGGTGGTATCGGAACTGCCGCCCGCGCCGGGGTTGTCCTGCGCGTCGGCGATGACGACGGGTTTGGAGGCATCGCGCGCCAGCCGCAACGCTTCCTGCACGGCTTCGTCCGGCGTGTAGAGCTTGCCGCCGAAGTCCTGTTCGGCATTCATCACCGCGCGCGTCATCTCGTCGGCGGCGGCATCGGCCTCGGCTTGCGTCATGCCGTAGGCCCAGACCGTGGGCGCGCATTCGGGAAAGTCCGCGGCCGGAAACCCGGTCGCAAAGGAAACGCTGGCCGCGCCCCGCGCTTCAAGATCGCCCACCAGCTGATACAGGCTGCGCGCCGGCTCGATGTCGGTGGACTGCCAGCACAGGGGAATCAAAAAGGGCAGGCTGCGCAACGCCACGTAATGCCGCGGCATGCCGCCCAGCCGCTGCGCCAGCAGGCCGGCGGCGCGCTGCCCGGTCTCGGCCATGTCGATGTGGGGATAGGTGCGATAACAGACCAGCGCATCGGCATGGCGCACCATCGCGCGCGTCACGTTGGCGTGCAGGTCCAGACTGGCCACGATGGGCACGTTGGGGCCGACCAGTTCGCGCACACGCTTAAGCAGCTCGCCCTCGCCATCGTCCAGATGCTCGGTGACCATGGCGCCGTGCAGATCCAGATACACGCCATCCAGCGGCATCGCCTGCGACAGCCCTTGCAGAATCATTGCGCTGATGCGCTCGAACGCATCACGGGTCACATGCCCCGAAGGACTCGCCGCCGCCCACGTCGTGGGAATCAACGCATGCTGCCCCATGGCCTCGATAAATCCCGCCACCGGAATATTGGCCCCCGCCACCGCTTCGAACATCGCAGGGCCGCTGACCAGCTTCGGCCACCCCCCACCCTTGTCCGCAAAATCCTCCCACGCCGCGCGCGACGGCGCGAACGTATTGGTCTCATGCTGAAAGCCGCCGATCCCGATGCGCATCAGGTTTCCCCTTGTCGTACAGATATTCGGAAGGCGCGGCGAAGCGCCGCGCCTGTTTCAGTGCTGCATGACGCTAACCCGCCGTCCGCATCTCAATACGAGGCACAGCGTGCGAGGCACCGCGCCACAATTTGGCAACCCCTGCCCCAAGCGGGGTCGCGCGGATCCGGGCTCCGCCGGTCCGCTGCGACGCCCCTGGGGGAAGGCGCGAAGCGCCTCGGGGGGGACATCTACTTAGCCACGGGCATGGTGAATTCGGCGCCCTTGGCGATGCTGTCGGGCCAGCGTTGCATCACGCTCTTGTAGCGCGAGTAGAAACGGATGCCTTCCTCGCCGTACGCATGATGATCGCCGAACAGCGAGCGCTTCCAGCCGCCGAACGAATGCCACGCCATCGGCACGGGGATCGGCACGTTGATGCCCACCATCCCCACCTTGATCTGCCGGGCAAACGCGCGCGCCACGCCGCCGTCGGACGTGAAGCACGCCACGCCATTGCCGAACTCATGCGCATTGATCAGCTCCACCGCGCTGGCAAAGTCGGGCACGCGCACGATGCACAGCACCGGCCCGAAGATCTCTTCGCGGTAGATGTTCATGGCGGGCTTGACGTTGTCGAACAGCGTGCCGCCCAGGAAGAAACCCTTCTCGTTGCCTGCCACCTTCAGGTCGCGGCCGTCCACCACCAGATCGGCGCCGCTGGCGATGCCGTCCTCGATGTAGCCCATCACCTTCTTGCGGTGCTGCGCGGTCACCAGCGGACCCATCTCGGCGTCCGACTGCATGCCGTCCTTGACGATCAGCGCCTTGACGCGCGGCGTGAGGCGTTCGACGACCTTGTCGGCCACGTCGCCCACCGCCACGGCCACCGAGATCGCCATGCAGCGCTCGCCCGCGGAACCGTAGGCCGCGCCCATCAGCGCGTCGGTCACCTGGTCCAGGTCCGCGTCGGGCATGACCACCAGGTGGTTCTTGGCGCCGCCCAGCGCCTGCACGCGCTTGCCGCGCTTGGTGCCTTCGGCATAGATGTATTCGGCGATCGGCGTGGAGCCGACGAAGGACAGCGCCTCTACGTCGGGATGCGAGATCAGCGCGTCCACCGCCTGCTTGTCGCCGTGGACCACGTTGAAGACGCCGGGGGGCAGGCCGGCTTCGGTGAGCAGTTCGGCCAGGCGCACGGACGCGGACGGATCGCGTTCCGACGGCTTGAGCACGAAGGTGTTGCCGCAGGCGATGGCGACCGGGAACATCCAGCACGGCACCATCATCGGGAAATTGAACGGCGTGATGCCGGCCACGACGCCCAGCGCCTGACGCATGCTCCAGTTGTCGATGCCGCCGCCGATCTGGTCGGAGTACTGACCCTTGAGCAGTTGCGGAATGCCGCAGGCGAACTCGACGATCTCGATGCCGCGCATCACTTCGCCCTTGGCGTCCGAGAACACCTTGCCGTGCTCGCGCGTGATCAGTTCGGCCAGTTCATCCTGGTGCTGGTCCAGCAGCGCCTTGAAGTTGAAGAGGATGCGGGCGCGCTTGAGCGCCGGGGTCTCGGACCAGGCCGGAAACGCCGCCTTGGCGGCGGCCACGGCCAGCGCCACGTCGTCGTTGGACGCCAGCGGGATCGACGAGGAGATCTCGCCGGTGGCCGGGTTGAAGCCGTCGGCGTAGCGGCTGTTGCCGCCGTCGTAGGGTTGGCCGTTGATGAAATGGGGAATCTTCTTCATGGATGCAAGGCTCGGTGATTCGTCAAAAATGCGGTTGGGCGGCCTGGGCCGCCCATGTGCGGGTCTGTTGCGCCGCGCGCCATGCGGGCGTGCGGCGGGGGAGGATCAGGCTACCTCTTTCAGGATCTTGCCGATCTGCTCGAAGATCTGGCCGATCTGCGCCTCGTCGATGATGAGCGGCGGCGAGACGGCGATGATGTCGCCCGTGTAGCGCACCATCAAGCCGCTGTCGAAGCAGCGCTGGAAGACTTCGGCGGCGCGCGCGCCGGGGGCGCCCGCGCGCGGCGCCAGTTCAATGCCGGACACCAGGCCCAGGTTGCGCACGTCGATGACATGGGGCGCGCCCTTCAGGCTGTGCGCGGCTTCCTGGAACGCGCCCGACAGCTTGCGGGCGCGGCCGAAGAGGTCCTCGCGGCGATAGATGTCCAGCGTGGCCAGGATGGCGGCGGCGGCCAGCGGGTGCGCCGAGTAAGTGTAGCCGTGGAAGAACTCGATGCCGCCCGCGGGGCCGTTGACGATGGCGTCGTGCACTTCGCGCTTGACCGCGACCGCGCCGGCCGGCACGGCCGCGTTGCTGACGCCCTTGGCCATGGCGATGATGTCCGGCGTCACGCCAAAGAACTCGGAGGCCGTGGCGGCGCCCAGACGGCCGTACGCGGTGATGACCTCATCGAAAATCAGCAGGATGCCGTGCTTGGCGGTGATCTCGCGCAGCTTTTCCAGGTAGCCCTTGGGCGGAATCAGCACGCCCGTGGAGCCGGCCATGGGCTCGACGATCACCGCGGCGATGGTCGACGCATCGTGCAGGGCGATGATGCGCTCAAGTTCTTCGGCCAGGTGCGCGCCCCACGCGGGCTGGCCCTTCGAGTAGGCGTTCTGCTCGATGTTGTGGGTGTGGGGCAGGTGGTCCACGGCGGGCAGCAGGGCGCCCGAAAACGTCTTGCGGTTGGCCGAGATGCCGCCCACCGAGATGCCGCCAAAGCCCACGCCGTGATAGCCGCGCTCGCGGCCGATGAGGCGCGTGCGCTGGCCTTCGCCGCGCGCGCGGTGGTAGGCCAGGGCGATCTTCAGCGTGGTGTCGACCGATTCAGAGCCCGAGTTCGTGAAGAACACACGGTCCAGCCCCTGCGGCATCAGGCCCGCGACGGCGGTGGCGGCCTCGAAGGCGAGCGGGTGGCCCAGCTGGAAGCCCGGGGCGTAGTCCATGACGCCGGCCTGGCGGGCGATGGCTTCGACGATCTCTTCGCGGCCGTGGCCGGCATTGACGCACCACAGGCCCGCCGTGCCGTCCAGGATCTGGCGGCCGTCCGTGGACGTGTAGTACATGCCCTTGGCCTTGGCCAGCATGCGCGGTTGGGCCTTGAACTGCTTGTTGGCCGTAAAGGGCATCCAGAGATGGGACAGGTCGGGCAACTGGGCGGGGGCGTTCATGGTGACTCCAGAAGGGGGACAACCGCAGCCGCCGCGAAACGCGCGCGGGCAGCGGGATTCGGACGATTCTGGAACGTCCCGCAGGGAATGAAAATATACAATCCGCGCATTTGCCGCTAACTGTATAGTCGAGAGCGTTGCAACTGTACAGTTAGCCCGTGATCGACTTCCAACCCGTCCGCGGCCGCGGGGCCGCGCCCACCCTCGTCGAACAGCTCGTCGCGGCCATTCTGCGCGCCGTCGAGGCGCAGACCCTGCGTCCGGGTATGTCCCTACCCTCGGTCCGCGAGTTCGCGCGCCAGTACGGCGTCAGCACTTTCACCGTGGCCAGCGCCTACAGCCGGCTGGTGTCGCAGGGGTGGCTGGCGGCGCGGCCGGGCGCGGGCTACCGGGTGGCGTCGCCCGACGCGCCCGCCCGCCGGGTCGAACCCCTGTCCTGGGAACCGCCGCGGCTGAACGCGGGCTGGCTGCTGTCGGACATCTTTGCCGACCACTCCATCCCCATCAAATCGGGCTGCGGCTGGCTGCCCGGCGAATGGCTGAACGAAGAAGGGCTGCACCTGGCGCTGCGCCATATGGGGCGCGTGCCCGCGATGCGGATCGCCAACTACGGCCATCCCTACGGCTACGCGCCGCTGCGCGAGACCATCGCGGCAAGTCTGAGCGCGCAGGGCATGGAAGTCGAGGCGTCGCAGGTGCTGCTGACGCAGGGGGTGACCCACGGGCTGGACACGGTGATCCGCACGCTGCTGCGGCCGGGCGACACGGTGGTCGTCGAGCAGCCGGCCTACGCGAATCTCCTGCAGATGCTGCGCCTGGCCGGTCTGCGCGTGATCGCGGTGCCGCGCACGGTCGACGGCCTGGACTGCGACGCGCTGGAGCGCGTGGCCGCCCAGCACCGGCCGCGCGCGCTTTTCATCAATACGGCGCTGCAGAATCCCTCGGGCGCCAGCATCACCATGGCCAACGCCTTCCGCATCCTGCAGGCGGCGGAGCGGCATGGGTTGTGGGTGGTGGAAGACGACATCTCGCGCGAACTGGCGCCGGGCGTGACGCCGATGCTGGCCGCGCTGGACGGCGCGCGCCGCGTCGTCTACCTGGGCGGCTATTCCAAGGTCATCAGCCCGTCGGTACGGGTGGGCTACGTGGTGGCGCATCGCGATCTGGTGCGCGACATCGCGCGCACCAAGATGGCGGTGGGCCTGACGACGCCCGAGATCATGGAGCGCATCGTGCACCAGGTCATCCGCGAGGGCCGCTACCGCGCCCACATCGCGCGCACCCGCGAGCGGCTGGCCGAGGCGCACACCGAGGTCGCCGAGCAGATGCGCCAGCATGGATTCGAAGTGTATGGAAAGCCGCAGGGCGGCCTGTTCCTGTGGGCGAAGGTGGCCGGGCAGTGGCGCGAACGGGGCGCCAATGGCCTGGCGGAGCTGGCGCTCAAGGACGGCATCTGGCTGGCGCCCGGTTCGTACTTCGAAGCGGACGAGGCCGACACGGCGTGGGTGCGCTTCAACGTGGCGTACTCGGCGGCGCCCGCGCTGTGGCGGTTCATGCGCAACGCGGGCGCGGCGTAGTTCGGCCCGATGCGTTCGGGGCGATGCGTCCGTGCCGATGCGTGCGGCCCGATGCATCAACGCCGATGCATCAACGCCGATGCGTCACGCCTGAATCCTCACACGCGTTCGTACATGACGAAATCGTAGTCGTAGCCGTTTTCGGCAGGCTGCTTCTCGCGCGCTGTTTCCTTCCACTGGAAAGACGGCAGCAGCGGAAAGAACGCGTCGCCGTCGACGTCGGCATGGACCTCGGTGGCCAGCACGCGCCGGGCCAGCGGCAGGGCCTGCGCGTAGATCTGCGCGCCGCCGATCACGAAGGCTTCGTCGATGTCGCCGCAGGCGGCCACCGCGGCTTCCAGCGTGGGCGCCAGGATGGCGCCGGCGGCGCTGAAATCGGGATTGCGGCTGATGACGATGTTGCTGCGGCCGGGCAGGGGACGGCCCAGCGAGTCCCACGTCTTGCGGCCCATGATGATGGGGTGGCCCAGCGTGCTGCGCTTGAAATGCGCCAGATCGCCCGGCAGTTTCCAGGGCAGGGCGTTGTCGCGGCCGATGGCGCGGTTGGTGGAATAGGCGACGATCAGGGTAAGGCTGGCGGGCATGCGTGCTTGCAACGGTAAGGGTTGAGCCGGAACGACCCCGTAAGCGTAGCAAATTGCGGGGGCCCGCCCGCCCGTCAGGTCGCCGCGTGTTCCAGGAACTCGGTGGCCGGCATGGGCTTGCCCAGCAGAAAGCCCTGCAGCGAGTCGCAGCCCAGTCCGGTCAGGAACTTCTGCTGCGCCGCGGTCTCGACGCCTTCGGCCACGATGCGCAGGTTGAGCTGCTGCGCCAGCGCCACGATGGCCGAGACGATGGCCGCATCTTCGTTGTCGTTGTCCAGCTGGTTCACGAAGCCGCGGTCGATCTTCAGTTCGGTCGCGGGCAGCCGCTTGAGATAAAGCAGGCTGGAATAGCCGGTGCCGAAATCGTCGATGGAGATCGTGACGCCCAGATCGGACAGGCGCTTGAGCACCGTCAGGCTGGCTTCCGCGTCGCGCATGGCGGTCGATTCGGTCACTTCGATCGTCAGGCAGGCGGGCGGGACGCCATGCTTCGCCAATGCCGAGCGCACCGTCTCGACCAGGTTGGCATGTGAGAACTGCAGCGCCGAGATGTTGACGGCGATGGTCCAGTGGCCCTGGCCGACGTCGATCCATTCGCGCATCTGGCGGCAGGCTTCGTTGATGACCCATTCGCCGATCGACAGGATCAGGCCCGTTTTTTCTGCCGTGGGAATGAACTGGTCCGGGCCGACCAGGCCGCGCGTCGGGTGGTTCCAGCGCAGTAGCGCCTCGGCGCCCATGATGGGGCCGGCCGGCGCTTCGTACTTGGGCTGGTAATGCAGGACGAACTGGCCGCGCTCCTGCGCCAGCCGCAGGTCGTGCAGCAGCTCGATCTGCTCGTGGGCATCGGCGTTCATGGACGGTTCGAAGAAGCTGTAGCCCGTGCCGCCCAGCCGCTTGGCGTGGTACATCGCCGCGTCCGCATTGGTCAGCAGGGCGTGGGTGTCCTGGCCGTCGTTCGGATAGACCGCAATGCCCACGCTGGACGTCACCAGCACTTCGTGGCCGTAGACCGTGACGGGGCGTGCAATGGCGTCGATCAGCCGATCCGCGACGTTCGCGGCGTCAGTGGGTTCGATCACCTCGCTCAGCACGATGAACTCGTCGCCGCCCAGGCGCGCGACCGTGTCCTGCGTGCGCAAGGCCAGGCGGATGCGCTGCGCCAGATCGATCAGCAGCGCGTCGCCGGTGTGGTGTCCGTACGCGTCGTTGACCGCCTTGAAACCGTCCAGGTCAAAGAACAGCACCGCGAAATGGCCTCGGCGGCGGCTGGCGCTTTCGATGGCCTGCTCCATCCGGTCTTCCAGCAGGATGCGGTTGGGCAATTTGGTCAGCGTGTCGTGCAGCGCCAGTTGCACCAGCTCTTCGTTGGCTTCGGCCAGCGACGAGGCCAGCGCCGACGTGCGCGCCTCAAGCCGGTTGTCCAGCACGGCCACCACCAGCGCGATCGCCAGCACGCTCAGCGTGACCGCGGTCACGGCGATGGCCAGCCAGCCGGCAGAAATGCCTTCATCGGCCGCCATGCAGATGCTGCCCGCCGGAAAGCTCGCGGCTTCCATGCCCGTGTAGTGCATGCCCACGATCGCCAGGCCCATGACTCCGGCGGCCAAGGGGCGCGACAGCGCGACGCGCGGCGCGTCCTGACGCAGCCGGTAAGTGATCCACAGGGCTGCACCGGACGCGGCGATCGCGATCGCCACGGACAGCGCGAACCACGTCGGGTCGTAGTCGATGCCCGGCGACATGCGCATGGCGGCCATGCCGATGTAGTGCATCGCCGCGATGCCGGAACCCATCAGCAGCGCGCCCGCGGCCAGCCGGCCCCACGGCAGTTCGTCCTTGCAGACCATCCACAGCGCGAAGGCCGAGCATCCGATTGCGATGGCCAGGGACAGCACGGTCAGGGGCAGGTCGTAGCCCATGGGGATGGGCAGGCTGAATGCCAGCATGCCCACGAAGTGCATCGACCAGATGCCGATGCCCATCGCGAACGCGCCGCCCGCCAGCCAGAATTTCGCGGCGGGCAGCCCGCTCGACGCCTTCACGCGGTTGGCCATGCCCAACGCCGTATACGACGCCAGGATGGCGACCCCTAAGGATACGAGGACGAGCGAAGGGTTATAAGTTCCAACGAGCATTTGTGGGGTCCTGTCCTAAGCGCATACAGCCGCGGCGCGGGGCACGATTTTCAATTCAATTGGTAGTCAACAGTTGCAGTCCGGTCGCAAGGAGAATCCTGCTCGCGTCGCTGGCTTTTCTCACACTCTATTTATAGGGATGGGGAATTGGGCGCGGCAACGCCAGCGGTCGGCGCGGTTCGGGCGCTCGGCATGGCGCGTCCGAAGGGCCGGTCGAAAGCAACGGGGCGCGCGGCATGCTGGACGCGCGTCCGTGGCTAAGGGATGGGTTATACCGAAATCGCGCTTCCAGAAGCTCACCAATCTTCACCTGCTGCGGGGCGTGCAAGGAATCGGACGCCGGACGGGCGTCCGGCGTGTTGCTGATATGACCTGAAAGGCGGTCGCCGGCGCTGCCGGCGCAGGGGTCAGACGGCCATCGCGGCCGTCAGGGGAGCGTGGTGCGTGTAGCCCGACAACGAAAAGTCGCCGGGTTCGACCTTCTCGAGCCACTCGGGTTCGTAGCGGCCGGTCACGGCGAAATCGGGAATGCGGTCCGACAGCACGAGGCGGGGCGATTCATACGGCGTTCGCGTCAGTTGCTCGCGCAGCATCGGCAGGTGATTCTCATAGATATGCGCATCGCCGATGAAGTAGGTGAACCAGCGCGGGGTGTAGCCGGTCAGGCGCCCGACCAGATGCAGCAGCGCCGCGCCTTCCGTCAGGTTGAACGGCGTGCCCAGGCCCACGTCATTGGACCGGATGTACAGGCACAGCGAGATCTCGCGCGTCGTTGCGTTGGGCAGGAACTGATAAAGCAGGTGGCAAGGCGGCAGCGCCATTTCCTCGATCTGCGCCCAGTTCCAGCCGTGGAACAGGATGCGCCGGTCGCCCGGGCGTTCGTGAATGGTGTCCAGACATTGCCGCAGCTGGTCGACCGCCTTGTACAGCAGCACCTTCGGCACGCCGCCTTCTTCAAGGTCGGCCACCTTGGCGTACCCGCGCGACAGCGCGTCTTCGATCTGCGCGGGGCGGCTGGCGTCCAGCATCTTGTAGGCCGGCCATTGGCGCCACTGCACGCCGTAGACCGGTCCCAGATCGTCAGGACCTTCGCGGTAGGGGTTGGCCAGCCACTGCGCGTTCTCGTTGGCGTTCTGGTCCCAGACCTTGCAGCCGAGTTCCCGGAATTCTGCCGCGCTGCGCGAGGCGCGCAGGAAACCCACCATTTCGCCAATGGCCGACTTGAACGCCAGCTTTTTGGTGGTGACGGCGGGAAAGCCCTGCTGCAGGTCAAAGCGCAGCGAGGCGCCCGGCATGCTGAGGGTGCGGATGCCGGTCCGGTTTTCCTGCCACGAGCCGGTGTCGAGGATGGATTGAACGAGGTCCAGGTATTGTTTCATGACGATCCTTGTGCCTGCGGTCCCGGGTCGGGAAGCAAGCGCGCCGCCGCGGACGTGCCGCGGCGGCGCCTATATATGGTGAATGCCGAATTACACCACGGCCGCGCGAGCGGCTCAGGCGGTAGCGGCAGCTTCCTGCGTGTCGACGATGTCGACGGAGAAAGTCATTTCGGCGGTCTTTTCCAGCATGGCCGACGCCGAGCAGTATTTCTCGTGGGAAAGTTGCACGGCGCGTTCGACGGCCGCGCGCGGCAGGTTGGCGCCGGTGACGGTAAACGCGAAGTGAATCTTCGTGAAGACCTTGGGGTCGGCGCCGGCGCGCTCGGCCTGCAGCTTGACGCTGCAGCCCGTGACCGCGTGGCGGCCGCGCTTGAGGATCAGCACCACGTCATAGGCCGTGCAGCCGCCCGTGCCGGCCAGCAGCATTTCCATGGGGCGGGGCGCCAGGTTGTGGCCGCCGCCATCCACGGCGCCGTCCATCACGGCCACGTGGCCGCTGCCCGTGCTGGCGGTAAAGAGCATGCCGCTCGGGCCGCCCCAGTCGATCGTGCATTCCATTTCAGTGAGTCCTTGAGCTTGAGCGCAGTCAATGGCTGATGATACCCGTTGCGTACAATCCCGGGCAGGAGAACCCCACCCCGCATCAGGGGTGCAGGGCGTCCGCTTTGCCTAGGAGTTGCCATGTCCACCACGTTGTCCAAATCCGGCCCCGTTTCCCTGCGCCGCCGCCACGGTCCCCTGGATGCCCTGCTGGCCGAGACCGACCGTGCGCTGCGGGTGCTTTCGGGCAACGCCAGTGCCGGCCGCGCCTATCCCGCAACCGCCCAGGAATCGCCGCAAACCCTGTCCGTGCAAGAAAAACGCCACGCGGCGGGCCTCATGCGCGTCAACCACGTCGGCGAGGTCTGCGCCCAGGCGCTGTACCGCGGCCAGGCGTCGGTCTGCAAGGAGCCCGGGCCGCGCGCGCTGCTGCTGAATGCCGCCACCGAAGAAGTCGACCATCTGGTGTGGTGCAACGAGCGCCTGAACGAATTGGGCAGCCGGCCCAGCCTGCTCAATCCGGTCTGGTACGCGGGCTCGTTCGCCCTGGGCGTCATGGCCAGCGTGGCCGGCGTGCCGCGCAATCTGGGCTTCATGGCCGAAACCGAAAAGCAGGTCGAAGCCCATCTCGACGAGCACCTGCGCACCTTGCCGGTGCAGGACGAACGCTCGCGCCAGATCGTGCAAAAGATGAAGGACGACGAGGCCCAGCACCGCGCCAGCGCAGAGCAGGCCGGGGGCGTGCCGCTCCCTGCACCCGTGAAAATGGCCATGCGCGCCATGTCCAAGGTGATGACGACCACCGCGTATTGGATCTGACCGGCCACTTGAAACCGCATCTGATAAAAATGTTGCAATGCGCAAATTTGGCCGCCTCGTGGTGCGTGAAGCACCATTTTGGTGCGGCGGCCAGGGTGGGAATACCCGCTATTATTCAGGGTTAGTCCGAAAGGGGAAAACCCTTTCGGCAAAAACCCCGTTTTTGGTCAGGGCATTGCCTGGTGCGGGTTTCCAGAGGGACGCCGCGAATCTTGCAGCAAAAAAGCAACGCGGCTAACGCCTCTGAAAATAGATCAAAAAAAATCTTGCAACGCACAAAAAACGTAGGTACTATTCAGTCATTGGATGTTGAAACGCAGACGGCGCGGTGAAAACCCCGAAAGCGCAGCGAGCTGAAGTCCCGCTCCCAACATGCCACGGTTGTCTCCTCCACCCTCCTCCTTTGGTGGATTTAGCCCGAGATCTCACGATCTCGGGCTTTTTTTTGTCCCGAATCGTTGCGTCCCTATTTGTAAGCGATGTCGGCAAAAAACCGTGCAGCGCAACGCCGCGCGGAGCCTCGGGGCCTTCGCGTTTTCCCTTGCATATTTCGCGTGCCCAGAGGCGGAACGCTCTACAATCCCCCACATGAAACCAGCACTGCCAGGCGCTCGCGCGCCAGCGCGTTCCAGTCACATGCGCGGCGGACGGATAACCCGCCTGCGCGCGTTACGTTCTGTGCCTCGGAATTGCACTTCCTTATCCCTCCCATATATGGGCGTTACACCTGCCTCCGATAATGGCGGGCCTGTCTCGATAGACCAACCAGAGGTGATCCAGTGACCTGGCTGTATATATGCGTGGTCGCGTTCATGGTGGGGGGACTCATCGTGGCGTCCGAGCGCTGGCATGGCGCTTTCACCGGCGATAGCGACCTCAACAAGCCCCAAGCCAATCACTCCCGCGCGACGCCCCGCGTCGGCGGTCTGGCGGTGCTTGCCGGTACGCTGGCTGGCCTGCTGGTCCTCGGACCCAGCAACATGACCCTGACCTGGCTGTGGCCCGCGCTCTTCGTCGCGGCGTTGCCCGTTTTCGTGGCCGGCCTGCTTGAAGACATTACCAAGGACATCGGCGCCAGCAAGCGTTTGCTGGCTGCTTTTCTATCTGCAGCCATCGCGTGGTGGCTGCTGGGCGGTGTCAGCCGCGTCGGCATGGCGCCTGTGGATTACGTGCTGTCGTACTGGCCCGTGTCGCTGCTGTTCACCATGTTCGCGGTGGGTGGCTGTACCCATGCGCTGAATATCGTTGACGGCATGAACGGCCTGGCCGGCATGGTCGCCACGTTGATGGCGGTGTCGATCAGCCTCGTTGCCCTGCAGGTCGGCGACGTGCCGATCTTCCTGGTGGCCGCGGCGCTGGCGTCGGCGACCTTGGGCTTCCTGGTGTGGAACTTCCCGTTCGGACGCGTGTTCCTGGGCGATGGCGGCGCATACTTCCTGGGATTCATGCTGGCCGAACTGGCCGTGCTGCTGGTCGTGCGCAACCCGTCCGTGTCGCCGTTCTACGCCCTGGCGGTCCTGTTCTACCCCGTATTCGAAACCGGTTTCTCGATCTGGCGGCGCCGCTTCAAACGCGGCGTGCCGGTTGACCAGCCCGATGCGTTGCACCTGCACCAGCTCGTGTTCCGCCGTCTGGTCCGGGTGACCTTCAGCCGCGGCCGGCGCCATGCCGTCCCCGCGCTTTGCAATGCGCTGGCGTCCCCGTACATGTGGGTGCTGGCGCTGATCGGGCTGGTGCCGGCCACGATCTGGTGGGACAACGCCTGGGCCCTGAGCGCCAGCCTGGTTGTCTTTGCCAGCGTCTATATCTGGCTGTATTCACGCCTGGTCTCCTGGCGCCGCCCGGGCTGGCTGTTGTTGCCGTCCGTGCTGCGAACCACCGAATAGTTCGAGTGCCCCGGCGATCGCCGCCGGGGGCTCGGTATCCATCACCAGACCATCTTTAAAATGCCGTAAACGTTCTACGGTGAAGGGAGAGTTATGTTGCGAATCCAGGATGTGAAACTCGCTGTCGTCGGCCTTGGCTACGTCGGTCTGCCCCTGGCCGTTGAGTTCGGCAAGAAGCGCCCGGTCATTGGCTTTGACATCAACACGCGCCGTATCGACGCGCTGAAGGCGGGTCACGACCATACGCTGGAAGTCAGCGACGCCGAGCTGGCCGAGGCCAGCCAGTTGAGCTACACCGCCGAACGCGCCGAACTGGGCGAGGCCAACGTGTTCATCGTGACCGTGCCCACCCCCATCGACGAGTACAAGCAGCCGGACCTGACCCCGCTGGTCAAGGCCAGCGAAACGATCGGCGCAGTGCTCAAGCGCGGCGACATCGTCATCTATGAATCCACCGTCTACCCCGGCGCCACCGAAGAAGACTGCGTGCCCGTCCTGGAGCGCGTGTCTGGCCTGAAGTACAACGTCGACTTCTTCGCCGGCTACAGCCCCGAGCGCATCAACCCGGGCGACAAGGAACACCGCGTCAGCACGATCAAGAAGGTCACCTCCGGCTCCACCCCGGAAGTCGCCACCCTGGTCGACCAGCTGTACAAGGAAATCATCACCGCCGGCACGCACAAGGCGTCCAGCATCCGTGTGGCCGAAGCCGCCAAGGTGATCGAAAACACGCAGCGCGACGTGAACATCGCGCTGATCAACGAACTGGCCCTGATCTTCAACAAGATGGGCATCGACACCGAAGCCGTGCTGCAGGCCGCTGGTACCAAATGGAACTTCCTGCCGTTCCGTCCGGGCCTGGTCGGCGGCCACTGCATTGGCGTGGACCCCTACTACCTGACACACAAGGCGCAATCCATCGGCTACCACCCCGAGATCATCCTGGCGGGCCGCCGCCTGAATGACTCCATGGGCAGCTACGTGGTGTCGCAGCTGGTCAAGTGCATGACCAAGCGCCGCATCCACGTGCAAGGCGCCCGCGTGCTGGTGATGGGTCTGGCGTTCAAGGAAAACTGCCCCGACCTGCGCAACACGCGCATCGTGGACATCGTTCGCGAACTGGGCGACTACAACGTCGACGTGGACATCTACGATCCGTGGGTCGACACCGAAGAAGCCATGCACGAGTACGGCCTGACCCCGGTGGCCAAGCCCGAGGAAGGCAAGTATGACGCCGTGATCCTGGCCGTGGCGCACAACCAGTTCAAGGACATGGGCGCCGAAGGCATCCGCAAGCTCGGCAAGCCGCAACATATCCTGTACGACCTGAAGTACGTGCTGTCGCCCGCTGAATCCGACCTGCGTCTGTAAAAGGATTTCGCCATGACCACACGATTCGAAACTGTCACCCAGGAACTGGCCGCCTCGCCGCGCAAGTGGCTGGTGACCGGCTGCGCCGGCTTCATCGGTTCGAACCTGCTGGAAACCCTGCTCAAGCTCGGCCAGTCCGTCACCGGCCTGGACAACTTCGCCACCGGTCACCAGCGCAACCTGGACGAAGTCCAGGCGTCCGTGTCGCCGGAGCAATGGTCGCGCTTCACCTTCATCGAAGGCGACATCCGTGACCTGGACGCCTGCCGCCGCGCGGCCGAAGGCGTGGACTATGTGCTGCACCAGGCCGCGCTGGGTTCGGTGCCGCGCTCGCTCAACGACCCCATCACGACCAACGACGTCAACATCGGCGGTTTCCTGAACATGCTGGTGGCGGCGCGCGACGCCAAGGTGAAGTCGTTCGTCTATGCGGCGTCCAGCTCCACCTACGGCGATCATCCCGCGCTGCCCAAGGTCGAGGAAAACATCGGCAAGCCGCTGTCGCCGTACGCCGTGACCAAGTACGTCAACGAACTGTACGCCGACGTCTTTGCGCGTTCGTATGGCTTCGAGACGGTGGGCCTGCGCTACTTCAACGTGTTCGGCAAGCGGCAGGATCCGGACGGCGCCTACGCCGCCGTGATTCCGAAGTGGACCGCCGCGATGATCCAGGGCAAGGACGTCACCATCAATGGCGACGGCGAGACCAGCCGCGACTTCTGCTTTGTGGAAAACGCGGTGCAGGCCAACATCCTGGGCGCGCTGGCCGCGCCCGAAGCCCGCAACCAGGTCTACAACGTGGCCGTCAGCGGCCGCAGCACGCTGAACCAGCTGTTCAGCTTCCTGGTGCAGGCCCTGGGCAACCAGGGCGTGAACTACGGCAAGCAGCCGGTTTACGGTGACTTCCGCGCGGGCGATGTGCGCCATTCGCAGGCCGACATCGGCAAGGCCAGCCGCCTGCTGGGCTACGCGCCCACGCACACGGTGCTGCAAGGCCTGGAAGTCGCCATGCCCTGGTACACGCAATTCCTGCGTTGAAAGCACTCGTCCGAAAACTCGGCAACATCCACCCGGATCATCAGCGCATCTTCAAGGGCGCGTTCCGGGTGGCGGTGTTTCTGCTGCTGGGCAAGGCCGCCGGCGCCATCAAGGAGATGGCGGTGGCGTACCGCTACGGCGTCAGCGACGCCGTCGACGCCTACCAGTTCACGATGACGATGGGCACCTGGCTGCCGGTCACGATCGTGGGCGTGCTGTCGGTGGTGCTGATCCCGGTGCTGGTGCGCCTGGCGCGCACCGGCGGGGCCGAGAAAGAACTCTTCATCCGCGAGCTTCAGGGCTGGGTCGCCGCCGCCGGCGTCGCCCTCGCTTTGCTGACGTGGTTTGCCTGGCCATATGTGGTGGACCGGCTGGGGCAGGGCCTGTCGGCGCAAGTGCGCGCCATGACGGGCGACCTGCTTATCGCCTTCGCGCCCGTGTCGGCCCTGCTGCTGATCGCGGGCATCAGCGCGGCGCGGCTGCGCGCACAGGAACGTCACGTCAACACGCTGCTGGACAGCGTGCCTGCCGTGGCGACGCTGGCTTGGGTCATGCTGGCCGTCAGCGCAGAGGGCGTCGGACCCTTGCTGTGGGGCACGCTGGTCGGCTACGCGATTCAGACTGTCTGGCTGGCCTGGCTGGCCGCGCGCGCCGACGGCGGTTTCTGGGGCGCGCCGCGCCTGTCGCTGAAGTCGCCGCACTGGCCCGAGCTGATGAGCGCGGCCGGCGTGATGCTGATCGGCCAGGTCGCCATGAGCTTCGTGGGCCCGCTGGACCAATATGCCGCCGCCAACCTGGGCGCCAATGCCAACGCCACGCTGGGCTACGCAAGCCGGCTGCTGTCCTTGCTGCTGGGCATCGGGGCGGTGTCGGTGGGCCGTGCCGCGCTGCCCGTGCTGGCCGACGTGCAGGCGCGCGGCGATACGGCGCGCGCGCGCAGCATGGCGCTCAAGTGGTCGCTGCTGATGGTGGTGGCGGGCGCCGCCGCCGTGGCGCTGGGCTGGGTGCTGGCGCCGTGGGGCGTGTCGGTGCTGTTCCAGCGCGGCGCGTTCACCGCGGAAAACACCGAAGCCGTCGCGCACGTGCTGCGCTGGGGGCTGCTGCAACTGCCGTTCTACTTCGGCGTGCTGATCCTGGTGCAACTGCTGGCCAGCCAGAACCGATATCGCATCATGGCCGCCATTGCGGTCGCCAATTTTGCGCTGAAGGCCGTGCTGAACACCGTGCTCGCACCCCGCATGGGCGCGGCCGGCATCATGCTGGCCACCAGCCTCATGTATGTGCTGTCTTTCGCGTGCTACCTGGTGGTGGCGATGCGCAAGGCTGAACCCAAGGGGACCGATTGAATGTCCGTTGCCGACTCCGCTCGTCCGGCGCGCGTGTTGCTGTTCATCCATTCCCTGCATGGCGGGGGCGCTGAGCGCGTCGCCGCGGACCTCAGCGCCCATTGGGCGGCCGAAGGCAGCGAGGTCATGGTGGTCACGCAGGCCAGCGCTGACGGCGACGTCTATGCGCTGCATCCCAAGGTCCGGCGCGAAGTCCTGCACACGGCGGGCGAGGGCGGCGGGCTGCGCGGCATCCTCAGCAACCTGCAGCGCGTGCGCGCGCTGCGCCGCGTCGTCAAATCGTTCCGGCCCGACATCGTGCTGGGCATGATGACCACGGCGTCCGTGCTGTCCGTGCTGGCCTGCGCGGGACTGAACTGCCGCGTCATCGCCACGGAACACACCCATCCGCCGTCGCAGACCCTGTCGGGCTTCTGGCAGCGGCTGCGCCGGTTGACCTATCCGCGTGCCGCGCGCGTCGTCGCCTTGACCCGCGGCACCGCCGACTGGCTCGAACAGCATGTGCCGGGCTCGCGGCTCGCGGTCATTCCCAATCCCGTCCACTTTCCGTTGCCGCGCGCCGAGCCCATCCTCACTCCCTCGCCGCAAGACGGCCGCAAGCGTCTGCTGGCGGTCGGCCGGCTGCATGGCGACAAGGGTTTTGATCTGCTGATCCAGGCCTTTGCGCACCTGGCGCCGTCGCATCCCGGCTGGGACTTGGTTATTCTGGGCGAAGGCAGCGAACGCCAGGCGCTCGAAGCGCAGGTGCGCGAGGCCGGCCTGGCATCGCGCGTCTCGATGCCGGGACGCGCCGGCAATGTGGGCGACTGGTACGACAGCGCCGATCTTTATGTACTGACCTCGCGCTTCGAAGGATTGTCCAATACCCTGCTCGAATCCATGGCCAGCGGCCTGGCGGCCGTGTCGTTCGATTGCGATACCGGCCCGCGCGAGATCGTGCGCGAAGGCATCGACGGCGTGCTGGTGCGGCCCAATGGCGACGTGCCGGCGCTGTGCAAGGCGCTGGACGCGGTCATGGCCGATGACAAGGGCCGCGCGCGCATGGCGCGGGCGGCCACCGACGTGCGCGACCGATTCTCGGCCGTGCGCGTGCTGCAGAAATGGCAGGAACTTTTTGACGGCGTGCGGGCGTCGGGCCGCTAGGGCCCCGCGCGCGCCGTTGCCACGGTGAACACGAGAACAACATCATGTGTGGAATAGTCGGAATTTGGGGTCCCCTGGGGAACAAGGCGCAGGTGCTGGCCGATAGCTGCCGCCGCATCCGCCACCGCGGACCGGACAGCAATGGATTCTGGGAAGACGCCGACGCGGGAATCGCGCTGGCGCACGTGCGCCTGGCGATCCTGGACCTGACCGAAGCGGGCCATCAGCCGATGACGTCCGCCTGCGGCCGCTACGTCATGGTGTTCAACGGCGAGGTCTACAACCACCTGGACATCCGCAAGCAGCTCGAGGAATCGGCGCTGGCGCCGGCGTGGCGCGGGCATTCGGACACCGAGACGCTCCTTGCCGGCTTTACCGCGCTGGGCATCGAGGCCACGCTGCAAGCCTCGGTCGGCATGTTCGCCATCGCGTTGTGGGACAAGGCCTCGCGCAAGCTCGTGCTGGCGCGCGATCGCATGGGCGAGAAGCCGCTGTACTACGGCTATTCCAATTCGGAGCTGGTGTTTGCGTCGGAACTCAAGGGCCTGATGCCGATTCCGGGCTTTGGGCGCAACCTGAACCGCAACGCGCTGGCGTCGTTCATGCGGCACAACTACATTCCCGCGCCGCAATCCATCTACGAAGGCATCGCCAAGCTGCCGCCCGGCACGTGGATCGAATTCTCGGCCGACGACGCGCGCAACCGCCGCATGCCGGAGCCGCGGGTGTACTGGTCCGCGCGCGAGGCCGCGGATGCGGCGTCAAACGCCCGGCTCTCGTTCGACTCTGATGCACAAGCCACCGACGCGCTGGAAAAGGTGCTGTCCAAAGCCGTGGGCGGCCAGATGCTGTCCGACGTCAGCCTGGGCGCGTTCCTGTCCGGCGGCATCGATTCGTCGACCATCGTGGCGCTGATGCAGGCGCAAAGCTCGCAGCCGGTGCGCACGTTTGCCATCGGTTTTCACGAGAAGGGCTACGACGAGGCGCAGCACGCCAAGGCCGTGGCCACGCACCTGGGCACCGATCACACGGAACTCTACGTCACCGCGGACGACGCGCTGGCGGTCGTGCCCACGCTGGCCGACATGTACGACGAACCCTTTGCCGACTCGTCGCAGATCCCCACGTCGCTGGTCACGCGCATGGCGCGCCAGCACGTGACGGTGGCCTTGTCGGGCGACGGCGGCGACGAACTGTTCGGCGGCTATTCGCGCTACTTCCGCGTGGACAACTGGTGGCGCCAGTTCGAGCGCGTGCCCGGGCTGCTGCGCAAGCCGGCCGGCGCGATGCTCAGCGCGTCCACCCATCTGCCCGGCCGCGGCGCATGGCGCGGCAAGGTCGGCAAGCTGGGCGAACTGCTGCGCGCCGACACGCGCGGCGAGTTCTACCGCGGGTTCGTGTCGTACTGGCCGGACCCGGCCAGCGTCGTGAAGGGCGGCGTGGAACCCCAGTCGGTGTTCGAACGCGCCATGCAGGGATCGTTCTTCGAGTCGATGATGAAGCTGGACACGGTGACCTACCTGCCCGACGACATCCTGGTCAAGGTGGACCGCGCCGCAATGGCCGTCAGCCTGGAAACCCGCGTGCCGCTGATCGACCACCGTGTCTATGAATTCGCCTGGAGCCTGCCGCACCAGTACAAGGTGCGCGGCAACACCGGCAAGTGGCTGCTGCGGCAGGTGCTGCATCGCCACGTGCCGCAGGCGCTGGTCGACCGCCCCAAGCGCGGTTTCGCCGTGCCGCTGGCCGCGTGGCTGCGCGGTCCGTTGCGCGAATGGGCCGATGCGTTGCTGGATCCGGCACGCCTGCGTCAGGAGGGCTGGTTCGAACCCGAACCCATCCTGCGCAAATGGCGTGAACACACGTCGGGGCATCGCAATTGGGACAGCCATCTGTGGGGCGTGCTGATGATGCAGGCCTGGCTGGACCGCTACCGCGCGGGAATGGACCAAGGGGGACCGATTGAGGACCGTTGACGAATGAAAATACTGATGCTGGTCAGCTCCATGCACGCCGGCGGCGCGGAACGCGTCGCGGCGACCCTGGTCAACGCATGGTCAGAGCGCGGCGACACCGTCATCCTGACGCCCACCTACTCGTCCAAGGGCACCTGCTTTTATCCCCTGTCGGACAAGGTCCAGCTGTCGTGGCTGGCCGATCTGGCCGGCACCCGGGTGTCGGGCGGGATGGCGGCCTTCAAGCGGCTGCTGGCCCTGCGCAAGCACATTCGCGATTCGCGGCCCGACGTGGTGGTGTCCTTCCTGACCAACGTCAACGTGGCCGCCATTCTGGCCACGCGCGGCCTGAACGTGCCGCTCATCGTCTGCGAGCGCACCAATCCGGTCGCTGAAACCACCACGGGAACCGTCTGGCGCAAGCTGCGCCGTGTGCTGTACCCGCGCGCCGACATGGTGACGGTGCAGGCCGAAGACACCGCCGGTCCGTTCGCGCGCCAGGTGCCCGGCATCCGGCGCCTGGCCGTCATCCCGAATCCACTGCCCGCGCCGCTGCTGGATGCGCCGCTGGTGCAGCAGCGTCACGAGGCCGGCCCGCGCGAACTGATCGCGATGGGGCGGCTGGTGCCGGACAAGCAGTTCAACCTTCTGATCGACATCTTTGCGCAGCTTGCGCCGGAATTTCCCGACTGGAACCTGCGCATCTGGGGCGAAGGTCCCGAGCGCGAGGCGCTGCAGCAGCAGGTGGCGCGACTGCGCCTGCAGTCGCGCGTCAGTTTGCCGGGGCGCACCGAAGCACCCTGGGAGGAACTGGCGCGCGGCCAGGCCTTTGTGCTCAGTTCGCTGGTCGAGGGCTTTCCCAACGTATTGCTGGAAGCGATGTCGCTGGGTTTGCCCTGCGTGGCGTTCGATTGCCCCAGCGGTCCGCGCGAGATGACGCGAGACGGCCAGGATGCGCTGCTGGTGCCGGCGGGCGACCGGGTCGCGATGACCGATGCGCTGCATCGTCTGATGGGCGATGTGTCGCTGCGCGAGCAGTTGGGCGCGCGCGCTGCAGCCGCCGTGCGCCAGCGTTATGCGCTGTCCAGCGTGCTGACCGAATGGGATGAGCTGTTCGAAGCGGTGCGGGAGGGGCGATGAGCACCCGGCCGCTGCGCATCCTGCATGTCATCACGGGGCTGGGCCAGGGCGGCGCCGAATCGGTGCTGACGCGCCTGGCGACCTGGCCGGACGCGGGCGTCGAACACACGGTCGTGTCGCTGACCGATGAAGGTTTGTATGGCGAGCGCCTGCGCGCGGCGGGCGTTGCGGTGCATGCCCTGGGCATGAAGCGCGGCCGCGTCAGCCTGGGCGGCTTCCTGGCTCTGCGCCGCCTGATCGCCACGAACCGTCCCGATGCCGTTCAAACCTGGATGTATCACGCCGACCTGATTGGCGGCCTGGCCGCCCGCCTGGCAGGCGTTCGCGCCATTGCGTGGGGCATCCGCAATTCCGGCGAGCACCTTGAGCGCAGCAGCCGGTCGGCGCGGCTGGTGCTGCGCGCGTGCGCGATGCTATCGGGCAGCGTGCCGCGCGCGATCGTCTGCGCGGCGCAGAACGCGGCCGAGCGCCACGCCGAAAAAGGCTACCGCCGCGACCGCATGGTCGTGATCGCCAACGGCTATGACCTGTCGCGCTACGCGCCGGATCCGCAGGCGCGCTCGCGCGTTCGCGCCGCATGGGGACTGTCCGAAGACGCTCCCGTGATCGGCTGCGTGGCGCGCTGGGATCCGCTCAAGGACCACGCCAACCTGCTGCGCGCCGTGGCCGCGCTGGTGCGCGATGGACGCGACGCGGGGTTGCGCTGCGTGCTGATCGGCCGCGACATGACCGAAGGCAACGCGCAGCTGGGCGCCTTGCTCGACAAGCTGGACCTGCGCGACCGCGTGGTGCTCAACGGTCCCAGCGACGACGTGCCCGCCGTCATGAACGGCCTGGATGTGCACGTGCTGTCGAGCTGCGCCGAAGGCTTTCCGAACGTGGTGGCCGAAGCCATGGCGTGCGGCGTGTATTGCGTGGTGACCGACGTGGGCGACGCCGCCTACATCGTCGGCGACACCGGCGTGGTGGTGCCGCCCGAGCAGGCCGAGGCCCTCGCCCGCGGCATCGAATCCGCGCTGGGCGATGTGGCCGCACGCGGCCGCGAGCGCGCGGGCGAGGCTGGGCGCGCACGCGTCCTGGAACACTTTGATCTTGCACGCATGGTGCAAAGCTACATCGCCGTCTGGCGCCGTATTTCTGGAGTCCAAGCATGAGCGCCGGACGCTGCCTGCTGTTTGTCGTCAATAATCCGGCGTTCTTCATGTCGCACCGCGTGCCGGTCGCCCTGGCCGCGCAGAAGGCAGGCTACGACGTCCACGTCGCGACGATGGACGGTCCGGCGGTGGCTGACATCCAGGCGCTGGGCATGACCCATCACGCGATTCCCATGACGCGCAGCGGCAAGCATCCGCTGCAGGAATTGGGCACGCTGCTGGCCCTGGTGCGCCTGTTCCGCCGGTTGCGTCCCGATGTGGTGCATCTGGTCACCATCAAGCCCGTGCTGTACGGCGGCATCGCCGCGCGCATTGCGCGTGTGCCCGGCATGGTGGCGGCGATCTCCGGATTGGGATTCGTGTTCCTGTCGAACTCGCTGAAGATGCGGCTGGTGCGCGCCGTGGTGGCGCGCCTGTACCGCGTTGCGCTGGGCCATCCGAACAGCCGTGTGATCTTCCAGAACGCCAACGACCGTGACCTGCTCAAGTCGCTGGGCGCCGTGCGCGAGGACCAGGTGGTCATCATCCGCGGCGCGGGCGTGGACCTCGACGCCTATCGGCCCACCTCGGAGCCGCCCGCGCCGCCCGTCGTCGTCACGATGGTGGCGCGCCTGCTGCGCGACAAGGGCGTGCAGGAGTTCGTGCAGGCGGCCAAACTGCTGCGTGAACGCGGCGTGCCGGTGACGATGCAACTGGTGGGCGGCCTGGACGCTGGCAATCCGACGTCCGCCACGCAGGCCGACGTCGATGCCTGGCAGCAGGACGGCTGCGTGCAGGCGCTGGGCGAGCGTTCGGATGTGGCGGCGCTGTACGCGGCCGCGCACATCGCGGTGCTGCCGTCCTACCGCGAAGGCCTGCCGAAATCATTGATCGAGGCCGCGGCCTGCGGCCGAGCGGTCGTGACGACCGACGTGCCCGGCTGCCGCGATGCCATCGAACCCAACGTGACCGGCCTCCTGGTGCCGGTGCGCGACGCGGCGGCGCTGGCTGAGGCCATTGCGCGCCTTGCGCAAGACGCGGCGTTGCGTCAGGCGATGGGCACGGCGGGCAGGGCGCTGGCGGAGCGCGAGTTCGATATCAACCAGGTCGCTCGCATCCACGTCGCGCTGTACGACGCGCTCAGCGCCTGATTGCGTCGATCCAGAACCGCGTGGACGGATCCTGCTGGCTGGGCTGAGGCGCGTCCAGCTCGCGCATGATGTTCTTGGCCAATACCTTGCCGAACTCCACGCCCCACTGATCGAACGGGTTGATGCCCCAGATCACGCCCTGCGTGAACACCTTGTGCTCGTACAGCGCCAGCAGCGCGCCAAGCGTGAAGGCTTCGAGGCGCGGCAACACGATCAGCGACGACGGCCGGCCGCCCGGATGCACGCGGTGCTGCGCCAGCAGGCGCGCACGCGCCGGGTCGCGTTCCGTGGCGGAGGTTTCCGCCAGGGCTTCTTCAAAGGTCTTGCCGCGCAGGAGCGCCGAGCGCTGCGCCAGGCAATTGGCGACCAGCAGCTCGTGGTGCCGGGCATAGGCATGGTCGGGCTGCTCGCACAGGATGAAATCCACGGGCGCGCCCGTCGTGTCCTGATGCAGCCATTGGAAGAACGTGTGCTGGCAATCGGTGCCCGACATGCCCCACACCGCGGGGCCGGTCGCCACGCCAGCGGGGCTGCCGTCGGCGGTCGCGACCTTGCCCAGCGATTCCATTTCAAGCTGCTGGGCCCACGGCACGATGTGATACAGCCGCGAATCGTATGGGGTGATGACCAGCGAGTCGTAGCCCAGCACGCTGCGGTTGGCCACGCCGGCCAGCGCCATCTGCACGGGGGCGTTCTCGGCCAGCGGCGCGGTGCGGAAATGGTCGTCCATGGCCGCGGCGCCCGCCAGCAGCTGGTCGAAGGTGTCGTTGCCGAGCGCCAGCGCGACCGGCAGGCCGATGGCGGACCACAGCGAATAGCGCCCGCCCACCCAGTCCCAGATCTGGAAGATGTGATCGGGCAGGATGCCCAGGTTGAGTGCCGCCTCGACATTGCAGGTGATCGCGACGACCTGCTTGATGGGGTCGGCGACGCCGGCGTCGCGCAGCCAGTTCATCGCCACTTCGGCGTTGGCCAGCGGCTCGGTCGTGGTGAACGATTTGGACGCGACGATGACCAGCGTGTTGTGCGGATCCAGGCGGCTCATCGCATCGGCGACCGAGTGCGAATCCACGTTGGAGGCGAAGCGCACTTCGCGCCGCACGCCCTCGTGGCGCAGGGCACGGGTGACCAGGCGCGGCCCCCAGTCGCTGCCGCCAATCCCCAGATGCAGCACGCCGCTGTAGCGGCCCGCCGCGTCGGCCGCCCGCACGAATTCGCGCATGCGTTCGCGCTCGGCCAGCACCGCCTTGGCCACCATGGCGGGCGGTTCGGCCGCGCGCAGGGCGGTGTGCCAGGCGGCGCGTCCTTCCGTCCAGTTGGCCTGGCCGCCGTCAAACAGCCGCGCGCGGCTGGCCTCGAAGTCCTGCTGCACCAGCAGCGCCTGCGAGGCCGCCAGCAGGTCGGGCGACTGCGCCTGGGCGCTCAGATCCAGGCGCAGCCCGGGCGCATTGATGAGGCGCAGCTTCTGGCCGTCCCGGGATGCCGTACGTGTTGCGGTGATGAACTGCTGCCACGCGGGGCTGTTGGCTAACGACATGAGCGGATCAGAAGGGCAGTGTGGCGTTCGGCGCCAGCTTGCCGAGTTCGCGGCGGAAGTCGGCCTGGATGCGCGCGAGCGCCGCTTCGCTTTGCGCCTCGAAACGCAGCACGACGACCGGCGTGGTGTTCGACGGCCGCGCCAGGCCAAAGCCATCGGCGTATTCGGCGCGCACGCCGTCGATCGTGATCACGCGCTTGGCGTCGGGGAACTGGCCTTGGTCCTGCAACGCCTTGACCAGCGTGAACGGCTGGCCTTCTTCCATTTCGAGCTTCAGTTCCGGCGTGGAAACGTCCTGCGGCAGGGCTTCCAGCGGCTCGCAGGCGTCGGCAAAGCGCGACACGATCTCCAGCAGGCGTGCGCCGGTGTACAGGCCATCGTCAAAGCCGTACCAGCGTTCCTTGAAGAAGATGTGCCCGCTCATTTCGCCGGCCAGCGGCGCGCCGGTTTCGGCCAGCTTGGCCTTGACCAGCGAGTGGCCCGTCTTCCACATCAGCGCGTTGCCGCCGGCCGCTTCGACCGACAGGCCGACGTGGCGGCTGCACTTGACGTCATAGATGATGGTGGCGCCGGGATTGCGCTCGAGCACGTCGCGCGCAAAGAGGACGAGCTGGCGGTCGGGCCAGATGATCTGGCCGGACTTGGTGACCACGCCCAGGCGGTCGCCGTCGCCGTCAAAGGCCAGGCCAAGTTCGCAATCGGTCTCGGCCACGTGCTTGATGAGGTCCTGCAGGTTTTTGGGTTCAGCGGGGTCGGGATGGTGGTTGGGGAAGTTGCCATCCACCTCGCAGAACAGTTCGTCGACCTCGCAGCCCAGCGCGCGGAACAGCTGCGGCGCGACGGCGCCGGCCACGCCGTTGCCGCAATCGATGGCGATCTTCATGGGACGCGCCAGCTTGACGCCGGAGGCCACGCGGGCAATGTAGGTCTGCGCCAGGTCGAGCTGGCGGCGCGTGCCGGCCTCGGCCGCGGGCGCCGGGGCATCGCCATTCATGGCCTGCGCCAGTTGCTGGACGTCGTCGCCGTACAGCGCGCGGCCGCCCATCATCATCTTGAAGCCGTTGTACTTGGGCGGGTTGTGGCTGCCGGTGATGGCAACGCCGGACCCGGTTTGCATGATGTTGGCCGCGAAGTACACGAGCGGGGTGGGAACCATGCCGACGTCCAGCGTATCCACGCCGCCTTCGAGCATGCCTTCCTGCAACGCGAGGGACAGCATTTCGCTGCTGAGGCGGCCATCGCGGCCAACCACGAGCGTCTGCACGCCTTGTTCGCGGGCGCGGGCGGCAAGCGCCACGCCGAGAGACCGGGCGAAGGCCGCGTCGATCAGGTCCGGCACCGTGCCGCGAATGTCATATGCCTTGAAAACAGAGGCCGGAAATTGTGTATTGTTGCCCACGACGGTTCCTTGTTGAGGGGGACAGCGCGGCGGCTGCCGGGTAATGGTAAACCCGCACATCCAAACCGCTATGGCAAGGGCCAAAGCTGGATTATCCCCCATCGGCGCGGGGGGCTTCATCCTTCGGGCGGAGTAGGGCATTTACCCGGTGCCGGCCTGCCCCGCCATGGTGCGGAGCATGGGGCGGCGCCGCCTGTTTCCGGTGCACGTCCGCAGGTAAAAAAGCCGCTTGCCGGGCGGGCGCGCATGGCACAAAAGTTGCTCGTCATCCGAAGGTGATACGCTTGCCGGGCAAGCAGAAAGACCAGGAGGGGCCATGGGCGCCAAAGTATCCACAGTCATGTCATCGGGCGGCGCCACAAGCAGGCGGGGACCACCCACGGACTTTGCCGGTCCGGCGGCCGGCCGCGAACGCAGGCTTGATATCCACGTCTTTGCCGCGGCAACGGGCGATCTGGCCGCTGGCCGCGCCTGGGAGCGCAGCGTCTGGCGCGATGCGCGCGTCCTCATCGCCGAATGCCCGGCGCCGCATCTGGCGGCATCGATCGAAAGCGCGTTGCGCACGGTTGCCGCCAGCGTGGCACGCGACCGCGGCTGGCAGGCCGCAGGCACCGTGTCCTTCTCGCTCGACGACCGCAGCGGCGTCTTCCGCGTCATCGACGCGCAGGCGCGGGCCCGCACGCCGGACATGCCGGTTGCCGAACACGATCCCATCGCGCCGCACGTGCTGGAAGTGCGCATCGACGGTTGCGGCGATCGCCGCCTGCCGTGCACTCACCTCATGGTCTGCGGCGCCACCCGTGGCGAAGTCCTGCGCCGCGCCTACCGCGCCTTGTCCGAATTGCCCGGCCCCGCCGGCGTGGACCGCGCCTTCCTGATGGAGCGCATCGCCTCCCGCGCCTTCTGCTCGGGCATGACGGGCACCCGGCTGGACCAGGCGGTCGGCTGACAGGTCCAACAGACACCCGCAGGGGGGCTTCGGCGGGCGCCGCCCAGCCCCTACAATAGTCCGCACATCCGATGAACAGCGCCCGGCCCTGGCGGCCGGGCCGACTCTCTGTGCGGCACCCATGACACTGCTGAGCGATCTCCAGGCCCTCTTGGGCGATTCCCACGTGCTGACCGGCGCGGACGCGGATTCCTATGTGCTGGATTGGCGCCGCCGCTATCGCGGCGCGGCCCTGGCGGTGATCCGCCCCGGTTCCACGGCGGACGTGGCCGCCGCGATCAAGCTGTGCGCGCAGCACGGCGTGCCCGTCGTGCCGCAAGGCGGCAATACCGGCCTGTGCGGCGGCGCCACGCCTGACGACACCGGCACCGCGATCGTCCTGTCCACGGCCCGGCTCACCGCGGTGCGCGCACTGGATACCGACAACGACACCATCACGGTCGAGGCCGGCTGCATCCTGCAGGCCGTGCAGGAGGCCGCAGCGGCAGCCAACCGGCTGTTCCCGCTGAGCCTGGCGGCCGAAGGCAGCTGCACCATCGGCGGCAACCTGGCCACCAACGCCGGCGGCACGCAGGTGCTGCGCTATGGCAATACGCGCGACCTCACGCTGGGCCTGGAGGTCGTGACCGCCGAAGGCGAGATCTGGGACGGCCTGCGCGGCCTGCGCAAGGACAACACCGGCTACGACCTGCGCGACCTGTACATCGGCAGCGAAGGCACCCTGGGCATCATCACGGCCGCCACCCTCAAGCTGTATCCGCGTCCCGTGGCGTCCTGCACGGCGCTGCTCACGCTGGACAGCATCGACAACGCCGTCGAGGTCCTGTCGCGCGCCCGTTCCGGATTTGGCGCCTCGCTGACCGGGTTCGAACTCATGAGCGGCGCCTGCCTGCAAGGCGTGGTGCGGCTGTTTCCGCAGCAGCGCCTGCCTTTTGAAGGCGAGTCGGCGGCTTCGCCGTGGTTCGCGCTGCTGGAACTGTCCGACAGCGAAAGCGAAACGCACGCCCGCGAGCGCTTCGAGGCCGTGCTGGGCGACGCCATCGAAGCCGGCCTGGTGAGCGACGCAGCCATCGCCGCCAACGTGTCGCAAAGCAAGGCGCTGTGGCATCTGCGTGAAAGCATTCCGCTGGCCGAGGCCGAGCTGGGCAAGTCGGTCAAGCACGATGTCTCGATCCCCATCTCGTCGATCGCCGGGTTCGTGCACAAGACCAACGCCTTGCTGCAGGCGCGCTTTCCGGGCGTACGCCACGTGATCTTCGGCCACCTGGGCGACGGCAACCTGCACTACAACGTGGCCCATGCACCCGGACAGACCGAAGCCGAGCTGCTGGCGCTGCAAGGCGAGATCTATGGCGTCGTGCATGACAGCGTGCACGCGCACAAGGGATCCATCAGCGCCGAGCATGGTGTGGGTCAGCTCAAACGCGACGAACTGCCGCGCTACAAGAATCCCGTCGAACTGGCGTTGATGCGCCGGATCAAGCGGGCGCTGGATCCCCAGGGTCTCATGAACCCCGGCAAGGTGCTGCAGGCATAACGCGGCCAGGATCGCAGACCATGAAAACCCCTCCCGCAGCGGGCGCGAACCACCGGGTGCTGATCGTCGAAGACGACCATGTCATCGCCGGCAATCTGTACAGCTTCCTGGAGGCGCGGGGCTTTCTGCCCGATGTGGCGTACAGCGGACCCGCGGCCCTTCAACGGTTGCAGGAACAGCGTTTTGACGCCGTGCTGCTGGACATCGGCCTGCCCGGCATGGACGGCAACGCCGTGCTGCATGACATGCGCACGGAACGGCGGCTGGCCGTGCCGGTGCTGATGCTGACCGCGCGCGACAGCCTCGAAGACAAGCTGGCGGGCTTTTCCCATGGCGCCGACGACTATCTCACCAAGCCGTTCGCGCTGCTGGAAGTGGAAGCGCGGCTGCTGGCGCTGATCCAGCGCGCCAAAGGGTCGACGGTCGATGCGGAGCGCACCTTCGGCCCGCTTCAGTTCGACGCGCGCAGCCGCGTCGTGTCGGTCAGCGGCGTGCCGGTCCACCTGACCCGCAAGGCGGGCCTCATCATCGAGGCGCTGCTGCGCGACCCGGGCCGCGTGGTGACGCGCGAAGAACTGGAATCGGTCCTGTGGGGCAACGAACCGCCCTCGTCCGATGCGCTGCGCAGCCAGGTCCACCTGCTGCGGCGCGCGCTGGCCGACGCGGGTTTTGACGGCATCGAGACCGTGCACGGCACCGGCTG
Organism: Achromobacter sp. UBA4530; assembly: GCF_002388205.1. Classification (NCBI taxonomy): domain Bacteria; kingdom Pseudomonadati; phylum Pseudomonadota; class Betaproteobacteria; order Burkholderiales; family Alcaligenaceae; genus Achromobacter; species Achromobacter sp. UBA4530. The sequence goes on from NZ_DGMA01000031.1 coordinate 311,645, forward strand.
GCGCCTGACGCTGCCCGCCGCCGCATCATGAGCCGCGCCGCCGCCGGCACGCTGACCCAGCGCGTGGTTTGGGCACTGACGGGCACGGTCGCGCTGTTCGTCACCGCGCTGGCCCTCCTGGCCTACCTGACGTTCGACCAGATGGAAGACGATCTGGTCAACGACATCCTGAACACCGAGATGGACCGCCTGGTCCAGCATGCGCGCAGCAGCGACGAGTTCCTGCCGCGCCACGGCGCGCGCGAACTCGGCGGATCCATGCGGGCGTGGCTCAGCGTGGACGGCCAGCCGCCCGCCGGCATGCCGCCGGAACTGCTTTCGCTGGAAAACGGACTGCACCTGATCGAACCTGGCGCCTACACCTGGCACGTGATGGTGGCCGAGACGGGCCGGGGCACCGTGTACCTGCTGTACGACGCCACCGACAACGAAGAGCGGGTGCACGACTTCGGGCTGATCGTGCTGGGCGTGGGCGCCATCTGCGTCGTGCTCGCCTATGGGTTGGCGCGTCGTGTGGCGGGGGTGGCGGTCGGACCGTTGCTGGATCTGACGGACCGGCTGTCGACCTGGGCGCCGGGCTCGCCTGACATGGCCGTCACGCGCGACGACGAGGCCGGGCGTCTCATTGAAGCCTTCAACCGCGTGCAGAACCAGGTGGACCGGTCCATCGCCCGCGAACGCGAGTTCGCCAGCAACCTCAGCCACGAGGTGCGCACGCCGCTGGCGGCGATCCGCTCGGACAGCGAGCTCATGCTCCTGACGCAGGCATTGACGCCGGATCAGCAGCAGCGCCTGACACGCGTGGTGGACAACGTGGACGACGTCATCGTCAGTCTGGAAAGCGCGCGGGCAATGGCGCGCGACGAGTTGCGCGCGCCGGAACCGGTGGACATCGCCGAGTGCATGGAAGACGCGTGGCGGGGGCATGCCGCCCAGGCCAGTCTGGCCGACCTGCGCTTTGACAATCAATTGCCCGCCGGCCAGGTGCTGACGCTGGACCGCTACGCCTTGCTGACCGTGCTGCGCAACCTCGTGCGCAACGCCATCGAACACGCCGCACCGGCCACGCTGACCGTGGCGCTGGACGCGGAGGGCGGATTGGCGTTGCGCGACAACGGCAAGGGCATTGCTGCCAGCGATCTGCCTTTTCTGTTCCGCCGCTATTTCAGCGGCCGCCTGCGCGATTCCGGCGTGGCGGGCGGCGACGAGACGGCGCGCGGGCTGGGCCTGGCGATCGCCAAGCGCGTCTGCGACATGCAGGGCTGGTCGCTCAGCGTCGAATCCTCGCAAGCAGAAGGCCCGGCGCGTGGCACGCGCTTCCTGCTGCGTTTCGAGCCCGACGAGCGGGGCGGCCCGACGGCGAAAATTTGACGAATTTTCGACTGGCGGGACCGTAAAGTGCGCTGGCCCGAAACGTCCGGAACTTCGTCTCCATGCCGTCCCCATTGCTGCAGTCCCCCCTGGTGCCGGCGCTGCATGCGCCGACAAGAACCCGCTATCTGCTGACCCACGTCGCGGGCGTGACGCTGTTGCTGGCCTGTATGGCCTGGTGGTCACAGGCGTCGGGACTGGACATGCGCATCGCGCGCGCGCTGTTCGATCCGCTGCTGGACGACTTTCCGCTGCATGGCAGCCGGTGGCTTGAATTGCTGGGCCACCGGATGGTGCTGGCGCTGCCGATCAGCGTGGGTCTGGCCGCGGCGGGCGTTGCAGCGGGCAGCTACCGCATCGCGGCGTGGCGGCGCTGGCGCGGGGTGGCCTGTGCCGTCGCGATCACGTGCCTGACGGGGCAACTGCTCATTACGCAACTCAAGCATCACACCATGCTGCCGCGCCCCTACGATCTGGAGACGTTGGGCGGCTATACGCCTTATCCGGTGCACTGGTGGACCTGGGCAAAGGCGCGCGCCGGCGGCGCGTTGCCCAGCGGCCATGCCGGCGCGGGCTACGCCTTGCTGACCCTTTACTTCGCGGGGTGGGCGTTGGGCCGCCCGGCGTGGCGCTGGAGCGGACTGGCGATCGGCGTGGCGGCCGGCGTGGCGTTTTCGGCGGTGCGCATTCTGCAGGGCGCGCATTTTCTCAGCCAGACGCTTTGGTCCGCCGCCCTGATGTGGCTGCTGGCGGCGGTGTTCTTCTATCCGCTGATCGCGGGGCGGGCGCCCGGATGCCCGCCCCGCCAGCACCGCGTCAGTTGAGCAGCACGCCCGGCAACCATAGCGAGAACGCCGGCACATAGGTCACCAGCGCCAGCGCGGCCAGCAGCGCGCCGTAGAACGGCCAGATGGTGCGCATGACCGTCCCCACGGATACCCCGCCGATGGCGCACCCCACAAACTGCGTGGTGCCCACCGGCGGCGTGTTCAGCCCCAGCGCGCAGTTCAGCAGCAGCACCATGCCGAACTGCACCGGCCCCATGCCGTACTGCATGCAGATCGGCAGGAAGATCGGCGTGCAGATCAGGATGGTGGCGGCCATGTCCAGGAACGTTCCCAGCACGAACAGGATGATGTTGACCATCAGGAAGATGGCCCACGGCTCCGTCGAGATGGACGCCATCAGCTGCCCGGTCTTTTCGGCCACGCCATAGAAGCTGATCAGGTAGCCGAACGTTGCCGAAATGCCGATCAGCAGCAGCACCACGCCCGTGGTCTTCACGGCCTTGCTGGCGGCGCGCACGAACTGGTCCCAGGTCAGCGAGCGGTAGACGAAGATCGTCAGCGCCAGGGCATACAGCACCGCCACCGCCGCGGATTCCGTCGCGGTGAAGACGCCGCTCAGGATGCCGGTAATGATCAGCACCACCACGAACAACCCCGGCGCCGCGGCGACCAGCGAGCGGAACACGATGTGCCAGCCCGGAAAGGTGCCTGCCGGATAGCCGCGGCTGCGCGCCACGAAATACGCAGCGGCCAGGTTGCACACGGTCAGGATCAGGGCGGGCACCACGCCTGCCGCGATCAGCGCCGCGATGGACACCTTGCCGCCCGCGGCCAGCGTGTAGATGATGATGTTGTGGCTGGTCGGCATCAGCGCGCCCACCAGCGCCGCGTGGGTTGTGACGTTCACCGCGTAGTCAGCGTGATAGCCCTCGCGCTTCATCATCGGGATCATCACGGACCCCATCGCCGACACGTCCGCCACGGGCGATCCCGACACCCCGCCGAACAGCGTGCAGGCCACCACGTTGGACATGCCCAGGCCGCCCCGCACATGGCCCACCAGCGATTTGGCAAAGTTCACGATGCGGTCGGCGATGCCGCCGTACAGCATCAGTTCACCGGTGAAGATGAAGAAGGGGATGGCCAGGAACGAAAACGCGTTCATGCCCGAGGTCATCTGCTGGAAGGCCACCGCGAGCGGCAGGTCCTCGTACATGATGGCCGTGATGGACGACAGCCCGATGGCAAAGGCCACCGGCACGCCGATCACGAGGAACCCCATGAAGGTGAAGGAAAGCAGTGTCAGCGCCATGCCGGGACCACCTTCTGGTTGCGCAGGATCGCGATGATGTGCTCGATGGAAAAGAGCGCGATCAAGGTGCCCGACAGGGTTGCAGGAACGTACTTCCAGGCGTTGGAGATGCCCAGGTTCGGAATCTTGTAGGCCGCGACGGACTCGGCCAGCACGCCGCAATTCCAGGCCATCAGCACGCCGAACAGCAGCACGAGCAGATGGATGAAGATGCGCAGCCGCCGCTGCCCGGCGGCGGGCAGGGCGTCCAGCAGCGACTCGAAGCCGATATGGCCGGCGTCGCGCACGCCGACCGCGGCGCCCAGCATGGTGACGTACAGCACCAGCAAAAGGGCCAGGCTTTCTGCCCAGGTCGGCGTGCTGTTCAGGACGTGGCGGCCGAAGATCTGCAGCGAGACAGCGACGATCAGGCAGATCAGCCCGAAGACGCTGGTCCACATGCAGATTCGCGCCAGCCGGGCGCAGGCGCGGGAGTAGGCATCCAGCGGGGCAGCCAGGGCTTCTTCCCGGCCCCCCGCGGCGACATCTGGTTCATTCGTGGGTGTGGCCAACATGATGTCCTCACTGCACGGCCTGGATCTTGGCGACCAGATCCTTCATTTCAGGGGTGGTGACAAAGCGTTCGTACACCGGCTTCATCGCACCCTGGAACGAGGGTTTATCGACCTGCGAGATCTGCGAACCGGCCTTCTCGACCACGGCGCGCGACTTCTGCTCGCGTTCGTCCCACAGCTTGCGCATGTACGGCACCGATTCGCGCGCGGCCTCGCGCAGGATCTTCTGGTCGTCCGGCGGCAGCTTGTCCCACTGGCGCTTGGAGAAGATCAGGATCTCGGGCGTCATCGTGTGCTCGGTCAGCGAATAGAACTTTGCGACCTCGTAGTGATGCGCGCTCTCGTAGCTGGGAAAGTTGTTCTCGGCCGCATCCACCAGTCCTGTCTTGAGCGACGTGTAGACCTCGCCCATCGGCATCGGCGTGGCGTTGCCGCCCATCGCTTCCACCATCGCGACGGACAGGTCCGACTGCTGCACGCGGATTTTCAGGCCCTTGGCGTCGGCCAGCGTCTTGATCGGCTTCTTGGTCGTATACATGGAACGCGATCCGCTGTCGTACCACGCCAGTCCGACGAAGCCCGCAGCCTCGCACGAGCGCAGGATCTGGTCGCCGATCTCGCTGTCCAGCACCTTGTGCAGATGCTCTTTGGAGCGGAACAGGAACGGCAGCGACGGCACGCGCGTGGTCTGGCAGATGTTGTGCATCGCCGCGCTGGAGACGCGGGACATGGCCAGCGCGCCCAGCTTCACCTGCTCGATCGAATCATCTTCGTTGCCGAGCGCGCCGCCGGAAAACACCTTCACGGTGATGCGGCCGTTGGTCCGTTGCTTGACCAGTTCGCCGAAGTGGCGCACGGCCTGCACAGTGGGGTAATCGTCGGGATGGATGTCCGCGGAGCGCAGCTCGGCGGCGTGGGTGGCGGGAATCAGCGTCAGCAAGGCGGCCGCGGCCAGAACGGCGCGGCTCAGGTGAGGGTGCAGCATGTCTACCTCCGGATGGGGTACGGCGTTTCGTTGAGGGCCGTGATGGCCCCGAAGCTCTTTGATATGCACTGCCTGCTCGGGGTGGGCGCGCGCGAAGCCGCCCGTCGGGTGCTAACCGGCGCTGGCGGTTTCCTCCAGGCCCTGCACGCCGGGGTGCAGGGCGAATACCGCGCCATCCAGCGCGCCGGGAGCGGCGTTCGCGGGACGGATCGACGTGACGAAAAGGGTGTCCATACCGGCGCCGCCGAAGGCGCACATGGCGACCTTCGCGGCAGGCACGTCCAGGGTGCGGTCCAGACGGCCGTCGGGGGTGTAGCGGTACACCTTGCCGGCGTCGTTGCCGCAGATCCAGTAGCAGCCCGCCGCGTCCACGGCGGCGCCGTCCGGGCGGCCGGCGGGCAGGGCGGGGATGAAGACGCGGCGGTGGGACGGCATGCCGGCATCGGTGTCGTAGTCAAACGCCCAGACGGTCGCGCGCGATGGGTGCGAATCGGACAGGTACATTGTCCGGCCATCGGGACTGAAAGCCAGGCCGTTGGGCACGATCAGGTCGTCGAGCAGCACGGACGTGCCGCGCGCATCGTGGCGGTACAGTGCGCCGGCGGGCCAGGCGAGGCCCATGTCCATCACCATGGTGCCGGCCAGGAACCGGCCCTGCCGGTCGCAGCGGCCATCGTTGAACCGCATGCCGGGCGCGTTGTGGGCCACGGCGGCAAGTTGCCGGGGCAGGCAAGCCTCGCCCTCGCGCAGGGCGTCGCAGGCATAGAGGCCGTCTTCCATGGCCAGCAGCCACCCGTCGCCGCGCATCGCCATGCAGCCCGCCATCTGCGGCAACGCCCAGTGCGCGAATGCGCCGGTCTCGGGCGTCCAGCGCCACAGCGTCTTGCCGGGGATGTCGGTCCAGTAGAACGCCTTGTCCGCGCGCCGCCAGATAGGGCTTTCTCCGACGCCGCACAACAAGGTTCCAAGACGTTCGGCGGTGATGGACATGAAAGGCTTCAGGCGTTCGGGAAGGGGAAGGGGCCGGCCTTGACGAAGGCGCCGCCCTGGTAGCGCGCCGCGGGATCGTCCGCGGCCAGCGGGGGCTGCGCCTCGACCTGCGCGCGGAAGCGCTCGGAAGAGTCCTTGGGCGCAAAACCAAGCACGGCCGCGCCGCTGTTGTCCCACCAGCTGTCGCGATTGGCCGACGCACCATACACGATGAGGTGGCCGACGTCGGGAGTGAAAAGGGATCGGACAACCAGATCGGTCAGGTCGTCGTGGCTGAGCCAGGTGACCAGCATGCGCCGGTCCCTGGGTTCGGGAAACGACGAGCCGATGCGCAGGCAGACGGTCTGGATGCCATATCGGTCGAAGTAGAAGCGCGACAGGTTTTCGCCGTAGGCCTTGCTCAGGCCGTAATAGCCGTCGGGTCGCAGCGGCACGTCGGCGTCCAGGGTCTGTCCCTGTTCATAAAAGCCGATGACGTGGTTGGAGCTGGCAAACACCACGCGCCGCACGCCGTGCAGGCGGGCCGCCTCGTAGACGTTGTAGACGCCCTGGATATTGGCCGGCAGGATTTCTTCGAAGGGGCGCTCGACTGACACGCCGCCCAGATGCACGATGGCGTCCGTGCCGCGCACCAGTTCCGACACGGCGGACGCGTCGGCGAGATTGCATTGCACGACCTCTTCGCCGTCTTGTGCGGGGGCCATCGCCGCCACGTCGGAGACGCGCAGGATGTCCGCATGAGCTTTCAATCGGGGACGCAGTACCAGGCCCAGGTTGCCGGCGGCGCCGGTCAATAACAAACGATGACACCGAAGGGATTCAGGCATGTTGTTGACAGCTCGGCTCATGACGCAACGCTCTGTGAATGGCGCGGTGGAGTGGACTTGTCTGGTACGTTATCGTACAACTGTCGCAAAGTATAATGAACGCCATTTTTCAGCGTCAAGCGCTGCGCAACCGCTTCCGGATAATCCCTGATGAACGCTCCCGCCGATACCCCTGTTTTGCCGCAGCGTCGTCCCCGCAACCTGGCGCAAGGCCTGGTTGAAAACATTTCCGAACGCATCCGCAGCGGTGAAATCCGCCCGGGCGACAAGCTCCCCACCGAATCCGCCATCATGCGTCAGTTCGGTGTAAGCCGCACCGTCGTGCGCGAGGCGCTGTCGCGTCTGCAGGCCTCGGGTCTGGTCGAAACGCATCACGGCGTGGGCACCTATGCGCTTGAGCCCAGCGGCGGCGGCGACTTCCGCGTCGACCCGGCCGACATCGCCACCGTGCGCGACGTGCTGGTGCTGCTGGAACTGCGCATCTGCCTGGAAAGCGAGGCCGCGGGCCTGGCCGCCATCCGCCGCAGCGACGAACAGTTGCAGGCGATGCGTCGCGCGCTGGATGCCTTCAAACAGGCGCTGGATGCGGGCGGTGACACCATCACGCCGGACTTTCAATTCCATCTGCTGGTGGCCCAATCCACCGACAACCGTTACTTCGCGGACCTCATGGCGCACCTGGGTTCGGCCATCATTCCCCGCACCCGCATCAACTCCGCCAAGTTCGCCCTCGAAGACCGCGCCGCCTATCTAGCGCGCGTGAATCTCGAACACGAAGACATCTACAGCGCGATCACGCGCCAGGACCCCGAGGCCGCCCGCGCCGCCATGCGCACGCACCTGAGCAACAGCCGCGAACGCCTGCGGCGCGCGCAATAGCCATCGTATTGAAGGCGATTGGTTCACGTGTGATGTCGTACAACGTTTGAACCGCCTCGCGCCGCCGTCGATAAGCCCGAAACCGCGTTACTCTTGGCGCGGTTATTTTTTTGGTTCTCGAAACGGCATGGTTCTGCGCGGCACATCAGGCAATACGCATTCTTCGTTGGGACAGGCATGTCCCGTTGTTCGGAGGGGTGCGGCATGCGTCGTCTGACACTTCGATTCATCATCGCCATCCTGGTGCTGCTGACACTGTCGCGGCTGGGGTTGGCCTTCTGGATGTGGGACCGCGTCGAAGCGGCCGGGGGCCTCGGGCCGCTCCTCTTTGGCGGACTGCGCATCGACGTGTGCCTGCTGTCGATGGTGATCGCGCTGCCGGCGGTGTTTTCGCCGTGGTTCGGCCACCGTCCGCTTGCCGCGCGCATTACCGCGTGGTGGTTCCGCGTGTGGTGGATGCTGTACGTGCTGCTGGAAGTGTCCACCCCGCAATTCATCGCGGAATACGACACCCGTCCCAATCGCCTCTACTTCATCTACCTGCTCAATCCGAAGGAAGTGGGCTCAATGCTGTGGCAGGGCTACAAGGGCGTGCTGCTGGCCGCCTTCGTGGTGCTGGTCCTGGCGGCCTGGCTTGCGGTCAAGCTGTTCCCGACGCGCACGCGCGATCCGTTCATGGGATGGTGGAAGCGGCCTGTCGCATCCTTTGTGATCCTGGCGCTGGTGTTCCTGGGCGCGCGCGGCACGCTCGAGCATCGCCCCATCAATCCCGCCAAGGTGGCCTTCAGCTCGGACGCCATGGTGAACGCGCTGGCGCTCAATTCGCTGTACAGCGTGTTCGACGCGGCCTATCGCATGCGCGACGAACGCTCGTCGGCCGCGATGTATCCCAAGATGGCCGTGGACGAGATGAACGCCATCGTGCGCGAGAAGGCCGGCATGACCGGCGCGCCACTAGATCCGACGCTGCCCAGCCTGCATGAGCAGAAGGCAACCGTGCGGCGCGACAAGCCGCTGAACGTGGTGATCATCCTGCAGGAAAGCCTGGGCGCGCAATACGTCGGCAGCCTGGGAGGCCGCGACCTCACGCCGAACATCGACCGGCTGGGCAAGGAAGGCTGGATGTTCCACCGCGCCTACGCCACCGGCACGCGTTCGGTGCGCGGCATCGAAGCCGTCACCGCGGGCTTTTTGCCCAGCGTGGCCGATGCCGTGGTCAAGCTGCCGCGTTCGCAGACGGGCTTTTTCACACTGGCGCAGTTGCTGGGCAAGCACGGCTATCACTCGCGCTTCGTGTATGGCGGCGAGTCCCACTTCGACAACATGCGCGCCTTCTTCCTGGGCAACGGCTTTGACGAGATCGTGGACCGGCCCAAGTTCGTCGACCCCGTGTTCGAGGGATCGTGGGGCGCCTCCGATGAAGACATGTTCAATCAGGTCGACCGCCTGCTGCGCGCGGACGGCGACAAGCCGGTGTTCACGCTGGCGTTCTCGGTGACCAACCATTCGCCGTGGGAATATCCGCCCGGGCGCATCCAGCCCGTGGGCGATCCGGCCACGGTGGATAACACGGTGCGCTATGCGGACTGGGCGCTGGGCCAGTTCTTCGACAAGGCGCGCAAGGCGCCGTATTGGGACAACACGGTCTTCCTGGTCATCGCCGACCACGATTCGCGCGTTTACGGCTCCATTCCCGTGCCGGTACGGCATTTCCAGATTCCAGCGCTGATCCTCGGCGCGGGCATCGCGCCGCGGCAGGACGATCGGCTGGTCAGCCAGATCGACATGGCGCCGACGCTGCTGTCCTTGATCGGCCTGGATAATGTGAACCCCATGCTGGGCGCCGATCTGACGCAGCGCGATCCGAACCGCGCGATGATGCAATACGCGGACAACTTCGGTTATCTGAAAGGCGATCAACTGCTGGTGCTGGAGCCTTCCAAGGCGCCGCGCCAGTTCCGTTACGAGGCCGCGCCGGTGGGACAGGACGAGACGTATGCGCCGGTCGAGCCGGCGGATCCCGCGCTGACGCAGGAGGCGTTGGCGCACGCGTTGTGGGCAAGCTGGGCGTATCGCGAAGAGAAGTACCGGCTGCCGTGACGCATATGACGACCAAGGCGGCCACCCCGGCCGCCTGCCTTGATCCTGCTCAATCCGCATTCCGCGGGCCAATAGCACACTGGCGCCCATGACAACGCCCAACACGTCCTCGGGAGCCTCCCGCCCCGCATCTCCGGCGCTCTCCAGTGTCCAACACGCCGCGCAGCGCCAGCGTCCCCGTATGGCGATCCCCGTGCCGCGTGGCCGTTTTGCCTGGATCACCGGGGTCATCAGCTCGGTCTGGCTGGCCGCCAACACGCTGTTCTGGTGCCTGCTGCTGTTTCCGGTCTCGCTGCTGAAGCTGGCGTTGCCTTTTGCCGCAGTCAGGCGCCTCATCGATCCCATTCTGAATAGCATCGCCACCGCGTGGGTGGCGTGCAATTCCAGCTGGTTCGTACGCATCCAGCCGCAGGCCTGGGACATCCAGGGCAACAAGGACCTGCGCTATGCCGACTGGTATCTGGTCAACTGCAACCATCAGTCGTGGGTCGACATCTTCGTGCTGCAGTACTCGCTGAACCGGCGCATTCCGCTGCTCAAGTTCTTCCTCAAACAGCAGCTCATCTACGTGCCGGTCATCGGTCTGGCGTGGTGGGCGCTGGACTTTCCCTTCATGAAACGGCACGGCAAGGCGGCGCTGCGCAAGAACCCCGACCTGGGGCGCCAGGACCAGGAGGCCGCGCGGCGCGCCTGCGCCAAGTTTTCGCTGGTACCCACCAGCGTGATGCTGTTTGCCGAAGGCACGCGTTTCAGCCAAGCCAAGCGCGCGGCGCAGAACTCGCCATACCGCCATCTGCTCAAGCCCAAGGCCGGCGGTCTGGCGGTGTCGTTGAATGCGATGGGGGCGCAGTTCCGGTCGATGATCGACGTCACCATCGCCTATCCGGATGGCGCGCCGAGCTTCTGGGATTTCGCCTGCGGACGCGCAGGACAAGTGCTGGTGCGCATGCGGCAATTGCCGGTGCCGCCGGCGTTCTGCGAAGCCGATTACTCGCGCGACAAGGCGTTTCGCACCACGTTCCACCAGTGGCTTGGGCAGCAGTGGCAGGCCAAGGACGACGAGATCGAGGCGCTGGTGGCGCGCCCGGGGGCACCGGGTGCGGGGGCGTCAGATGCGGGGGCGCCTGCCGCGGGATCGCCCGTC
>NZ_DGMA01000031.1:322741-401269 GCF_002388205.1 Achromobacter sp. UBA4530
GTCGCCCGCCGCCGGGTCGCCGGCCGCCGGATCGCCGGCCGTCACAAACCCGCCCGTCAACTAAATAAAAAAAGCCACGCAGCGGTCGCGCCGCTGCGTGGCTTTGTCCATGCCGCCTGAGCGTCAGACGCGCGCGGGCAGCACCACGCCCGAGCACTCGCCGAAGCCAATGCGCGGATAGCCCGCCTTCACGCATTCGGCGCGGATGATGATCTGGTCGCCATCCTGCAGGAAGGTGCGCTTCTCGCCCCACGGCAGTTCGATCGGCGCTTTGCCGCCATTGCTCAGTTCCAGCAGCGACCCCGCTTCCGAAGGCTGCGGGCCGGACAGCGTGCCGGTGCCCAGCATGTCGCCCGGCTGCAGGTTGCAGCCATTGACCGTGTGATGCGTGATGAGCTGCGCGACGTTCCAGTAGGCGTCGCGGAAATTGCTGCTGGACAGCTTCACCGGCGGCTTGCTGTCGGCGCGCGATTGTTCGGTGGTCATCAGCACCTGCATTTGGACGTCATACGCGCCCTTGGCCCGATTGGCGTCGGAGGCCAGGTAAGGCATCGGCTGCGGCTCGCCCGCGCCACGGGTCCATTGCGTGCGGAACGGCTCCAGCGCTTCCATCGTGACGATCCACGGCGAGATCGTGGACGCGAAGTTCTTGGACAGGAAGGGGCCGAGCGGCTGGTATTCCCAGGCCTGGATGTCGCGCGCCGACCAATCGTTCAGGATGCACAGGCCGAACACGTGCGAATCCGCGTCGGCCAGCGTGATGCGTTCGCCCTGCGCGTTGCCGGTGCCCACGAAAATGCCCAGCTCCAGTTCATAGTCCAGACGCGCGCAGGGGCCGAATTGCGGCGCTTCGCCTTCGTTGGCGGGACGCGTCTGGCCGACCGGGCGCGGGAATTTCTGGTCCACGCCAATGCTGGAGGCGCGGCCGTGATAGCCGATCGGCACCCACTTGTAATTGGGCAGCAGGGGGTTGTCGGGACGGAACTGCTTGCCCACGGCGGTGGCGTGGTGCACCGAGATATAGAAGTCGGTGTAGTCGCCGATGCGGGCGGGCGTGGTGTATTCGGCGTCAGCCTGCGCGACCAGCAGCGGTTCCACCGTGGCGCGCAGGGCGGCGCCTTCGCGCAGCGCGCGCGACAGGGCCAGGCGCAGCGCGCTCCAGTGCGATTGGCCCAGGGCCATCAGCGCATTCAGGCTATCGGTGGCGCAGGCGGCCAGGGCATCCGCGGCCAGGCCTTCGAACGGCTGCTTGCCGGCCAGCGCGGCCAGGTCCAGGATCTGGTCGCCGATGGCCACGCCGGGGCGGAAGGATTCCTGCGAGCCCTTGCGGCGGAATGCGCCGTAGGGCAGGTTCTGCACGGGGAAATCCGACGTGTCCGAATTGGCGCTGGCGACCCAGCTCTTCAAGGACGGGTCGTGGGTTTCGTTGATCGTGGTGGTCATGGCTGCGTGTCTCGGTCAGTGTGGTTATGGGGGGCTGGCCGGGCGCTCGAGCGGTTCGTGCGCCGGATGAATCAAACGCCAAACGGCGATGCGCTGTTCGCGCATCGCCGCCGGCAACAAAGGTTGACGCAGTCGCGTCACGCCTTCCTGGGATCGAAGTGCTTTGCGATGCCCTGCCAGCACCGGTAGTAATCGCCCTGCAATTCTACCGACGCCAGCGCCTGCTCCGTCGGGCGGATCACGCGGCGGGTCTCGAACATGAACGCCATCGTGTCGCGGATGTAATGCGCCTTGCTGGTGTCCGCGTGCGACGCCTTTTCAAACGTTTCGGCGTCGGGGCCGTGGCCGCTCATGCAGTTGTGCAGGCTGGCGCCGCCGGGCGCGAACCCGTCGGCCTTGGCGTCGTACACGCCCTGGATCAGGCCCATGAATTCGCTGGCGATGTTGCGATGGAACCAGGGCGGACGGAACGTGTTCTCCATGGCCAGGACGCGCGGCGGGAAGATGGCGAAGTCCATGTTGGCCGTGCCCGGGGTGTCCGACGGCGCCGTCAGCACCGTGAAGATCGAGGGATCAGGGTGATCGAAGCTGATCGAACCGATGGTGTTGAAGTGGCGCAGGTCGTACTTGTAGGGGGCGTGCGTGCCATGCCAGGCCACCACGTTCAGCGGCGAATGGTCGATCGCGGCACGCCAGAAGCCGCCCGTGAACTTGGCGATCAGTTCAAAGTCGCCGTCCACGTCTTCGTACCAGGCCACGGGCGTCTTGAAGTCGCGCGCGTTGGCCAGACAGTTCGAGCCGATGGGACCCAGTTCCGGCAGGCGCAGCGCCGCGCCGAAGTTTTCGAGCATGTAGCCGCGCGCCGTGCCGTCCAGCAGTTCCACGCGGAATCGCACGCCGCGGGGAATGACGGCGATCTCCAGCGGTTCCAGGTCGATAAGACCCAGTTCGGTGGCCAGGCGCAGGCGCCCCTCTTGCGGCACCAGCAGCAGTTCGCCGTCGGCGTTGTAGAAGAAGCGGCCTTGCATCGAGCGGTTGGCGGCATACAGATGGATGCCCACGCCGCCCTGTTCGTCGGGGCCGCCATTGCCGCCCCATGTCTTCACGCCTTCCAGAAAATCCGTGGGGGTATCGGGAATCGGCATCGGGCTCCAGCGCAGCTGGTTCGGCGTGACCGGGCCGTGGCCGAAGGTGCTCAGCCAGCCGGCGGCGCCGCCGAACGCTTCAAAGGGCTTGTGCTGCGCGCCCGGACGGATGCGGTACAGCCACGAACGGCGGTTTTCCGCGCGCGGCGCCGTGAAGGCGGTGCCGGACAGCTGCTCGGCGTACAGGCCGTAAGGACATTGCTGCGGTGAATTGCGGCCAGCGGGCAGGGCGCCGGGCAAGGCCTCGGTTGCGCATTCGTTGCCGAAGCCGGACTGATATTGCAGTTCCATGGAATCCTCCTGGGTGGCGGGCGCGGTGCTTGGCCGCGCAGCTTGGTGTGGTGGCGGGACGGGCGCCGCCCGAGCCGATGTGCCATTGTCGGAAAAAATCCCTGTTGCGGCTACGGGAATGCAAAAATAGCGACTATAAATTTCGTGAATAGTAGGGGGCGCCGATGGCCGAACTGCGCGATGTCGATCTGAACCTGTTGCTGCTGTTTCAACACCTGCTGGAAGACCGCAACCTGTCAGCGGTGGCGCGGCGCATGGACCTGTCGCAACCCGCGGTGAGCAATGCGCTGCGGCGCCTGCGCGTGGCATTCGGCGATGAACTCTTCGTACGTACCGCGCAGGGCATGCTGCCGACGCCGCGCGCCCAGCGCCTGGCCGGACCCGTCAGTGAAGCGCTGGGGTTGCTTTCGCAAGCCTTGCAGGACCAGGACGAGTTCGATGCGACGACCAGCACCCGGCGCTTTCGTGTGGCCATGACCGACGTCGGCGAAATCCACTTCATGCCGCGCCTCATGGAAGTCTGCGTGCAGAAGGCGCCGCACGTGCGCATCGACTCGGTGCGGGTGCTGGGGCCGGATCTGCCGCGCGAGATGGAGTCGGGCAGGGTGGACCTGGCAATCGGCGCGTTCGATGAGATGGGAGCCGGCACGCTGCAGCGGATGCTGTTTCGCCAGGGCTACGCCACGCTCTTCCGCCAGGCGCATCCCACCGCGCATGCGGGCATGGGGATCAAGGCGTTTCGCGCGGAGCGTCATCTGATCGTGTCGCGCGCGGCGCCTTATGGGCAGGTGAATCAGTCGATGGAGCGGGCCGGGGTGGACCTGGCCGAGCATTTCAGCGTGCCGCATTTTTCCGCGGTGCCCTATATCGTCAGCGCGACGGATTTGCTGGCAACCGTGCCGGAGAAGCTGGCGGCCAGCGCCGCCGCACCGTTCGGCCTGCGCTTCATGACCCCGCCGCTGAAAGTGCCCGCGCTGCAGACCAACATGTACTGGCAGCGCAGGGTGGATCGCGACGGCGGCAATCAGTGGCTGCGCGCGCTGATCGTCAATACCTTCGCGGTGGGCTCATGAGGGCGCGCGCGGCGCGTTGACGCCGACGCGGACCCACGCCGTTGGGATCGGACGCGCGCTGTCTTGAATTGCCGCCTTAAACCGCCTGCGTCACGGACGCGCGCGCATGTTGCAACGCTTCCTTCAGCAGCGGCAGGTCGCCCAGGTGGTTCGCCAGCAGCAGGATCAGCGCCGCATTCAGCTCCTGGCTCTGCTCGTTCGTCAGGTCGCGATGGGCGTCGATCAGCGCTTCATAGAAGTCGTCCGGCGCGCTCAGGTTGGTTTCGGTGATAAGCATGGTGACAACCTCGGGAATCACGCGCGGCCCGTCGCGCGCTGAACGGCGGCGGCAACGGCGTCGGGATTGAAAACGCGCCAGCGCGCGGCGATGTGCTGGTCGGGGCGGATCAGGTAGGCGGTGCCGTCCTGCGCGTCGTAGCGCTTGGCCAGGCAGCCTTCGCTGTCGCGCACCACGGGCACGTCCGCGGCCACGGCGGACAGGTCGCACTGCATATCGGCCACCAGCACGGCTTTGACGGGCACCGGCGCCATCCGCATCGCCTGCAACGCCATCAGCGTGTCGTGGCCGGGCAGCGCGCCGCCGCAGAACACCGCCAGCACAAACTCGCCATCCAGTTGCGACAGCCACCAGCCCGCTTCGCCCTGAACCTGCAACGGCGCATCCAGCGCCACCGCGCCCGGCATCATGCGGCCGGTGAAGGCGTCGGCATCCGGCGTGTTCAGGGGCGATCCGGCGTAGGTGGCCGGCAGCGAAAGCCGCCCACTGTTCACGAGCGATCGCGCAAACGGGTGGTCTTTCGCCAGGTTCAGCACTGCGTTGCGGAAGCTACGGCTGATGTCGCTCTTGGGCGTGATGAAGTCGGTGGCGCGCGACGAGTTCAGGATGTTCTCGTCGGCCGCGAATTCACGCTCGGCGCTGTAGCTGTCGATCAGCGTATCGGGCGCCAGGCCGGCCACGACAAGCTTGAGCTTCCACGCCAGGTTCTCGGCATCCTGCACGCCGCTGTTGGCGCCGCGCGCACCGAACGGCGACACGCGATGCGCGGAGTCGCCCGCGAACACGATGCGGCCGTGGCGGAACTTGTCCATGCGTTCGCACGCAAACGTGTAGACGCTGACCCATTCCAGTTCGAACTGCGCATCCGGACCCAGCAGCGCCCGGATGCGCGGCAGCACGTTCTCGGGCTTGACCGCTTCAACGGGGTCGGCGTTCCAGCCGAGCTGGAAATCGATGCGCCAGACGTTGTCGGGCTGCCGGTGCAGCAGCACGGATTGATTCGGGTGAAAAGGCGGATCGAACCAGAACCAGCGTTCGGACGGAAAATCCGCGGTCATCTTGACGTCGGCGATCAGGAAGCGGTCGCGGAAGATGCGGCCGTGGCTTTCCTGGCCGATCAGCTTGCGCACCGGCGATCGTGCGCCGTCACAGGCGATCAGCCAATCGGCATGCAGCGTGTACGGGCCTTCGGGCGTTTCGACGGTCAGCGTCACGCCGTCATTGCCCTGCATGACGCCGGCGACCTTGTTCTTCCAGCGCAGCTCGATGTTGGGCTGCTGGCGGGCCTGCTCGTATAGATAGCCTTCGGCGTAGTACTGCTGCAGATTGATGAATGCCGGCCGGCGGTGACCGGGTTCGGGCAGCAGGTCGAAGCGCCAGACTTCCTGTTCGCGGAAGAAAATCTTGCCCACGTTCCACGACACGCCCTTGTCGATCATGCGCTGGCCAACGCCCAGGCGATCCCAGATTTCGAGCGTGCGCTTGGAAAAGCAGATGGCGCGCGACCCTGTGGACAAGCGGTAGTCGTCGTCCAGCACCACCACGCGCACGCCCTGGCGCGCCAGGTCCAGCGCCGTGGTCAGGCCGACGGGGCCGGCGCCCACCACCACGACCTGATGGCGCGCCGGGTCGGCCGCCGTCTGGTCCGCATGCTTTTCATAGGCGAACTCCATCGCCTGAAAGTCGATGTCTCCCACGGTTGTCTCCTGTGTGGGTCATTTTTTTATTTATGCGGACACGCTGCGCCGCAAGGGTCGCGCGTGTCCGGTTCTTGCTTGTCTGGTCGGGGGTAGGGTCAGCCTTCCAGCTGGGCCCACATCTCCAGGTCGCGCTTGTCCGTCCAGATGCGCGGATGCGTGTGGCCCGACGCCTCGTCAAAGGCGCGCGACACGTCGAACGGCATGCAGTGGTCAAAGATGACCCAGTCGCTGTAGCGCGGCTTCATGAAGTCGTAGACCTCGCGGTAGATCGTCTTCAGGTCCTTGCCCTCGGACACGCCGCGGTTCACGGCGCCGTACAGGTCCGTCAGGAAGGCGCGCGTGCCGGCCAGGCCCTGGCGCACTTCGGTGGCGTTCTTGAGCGCCGGGCCGCGGCCGGGCACCATCTTCTCGGCTTCAAAGCCCGACAGTGCGTCCAGCGTGGTGGGCCAGTCGCGGAAGTAGGCGTCGCCGCAGTAGGGCGTGGACTGGTATTCGACCAGGTCGCCCGCAAACAGGATCTTCTGTTCCGGCAGCCAGGCGATGGTGTCGCCCTTGGTGTGGCCGCGGCCGACCTGCAGCAGCTTGACTTCCAGGTTGCCCAGGTTGACCGTCATTTCGCCCTTGAACGTCATCGTCGGCCAGACGAGACCCGGCGGAATCGATTCGGCGTTGCGGAACAGGCGGGGGAAACGGCCGATTTCGCTGGCCTTGTCCTGTTCGCCGCGTTCGGCGATCAGGTCGTAGGTGTCGCGGCTGGCCAGGATTTCCTGGGCGTTGTAGGCCGACGCACCGAACACGCGCACGGCGTGGTAGTGCGACAACAGGATGTACTTGATGGGCTTGTCCGTGACTTCGCGGATGCGGCGGATCACGTCCTGGGCCATGACGGGGGTGGCCTGGGTGTCGATCACCATGACGGCCTCGTCGCCGATGATCACACCCGTGTTGGGGTCGCCTTCGGCGGTGTAGGCATAGGCGTTGTCGGACAGCTTTTCGAACGAGACGACCTTGTCGTCCATGTCCGCGTGCGAGGCGAATTGCTTGCTCATGGAGGCTCCTTCCACTTTTATAGGAATAGGGTGTGTGGAAGGAAATATAGTCCCGCGTTAGTTTTCGTGCAATACGTTTGCTATAAACGAATTCCCCGGTTGTAACGGCGATTTCCCCAGGTGCGGCGGCCCGGCCCGGGTCAATTCCGCTGGCATTTCGGGCAGTAGTAAGTGGCCCGCTGCCCCTGGACGAAACGGCGGATTGGGGTGGCGCAGACCCGGCAGGGCAGGCCTTCGCGTTCGTACACGGCCGCGTGGATCTCGAAATAGGCCCCCGGCTCGCCGCTGGCGCCCACGTAGTCGCGCAGCGTGCTGCCGCCGGAGGTCAGTGCGTCGGCCAGCGTGGCGCGCACCATGTCGGCCAGCCGCTCGCAACGGGCCAGCGACAGCTTGTTCGCGGGCGTCTTGGGATTGATCCGGGCGCGGAACAGGCTTTCGGACGCATAGATATTGCCCACGCCGACCACCGCCATACCGGCCAGCAGCACCTGCTTGATGGCGGCGGAATGGTTCTGGAGATGCCGGTGCAGCCAGGCCCCGTCGAATCGCGGGTCGAAGGGTTCGATGCCCAGCTTGGCCAGCAACGGGTGCGCCTCGATGGGCCCGGCTTCGGCGTCGTGCCACAGCACCGCGCCGAAGCGCCGCGGATCGTGCAGGCGCAGGACTGCGCCGTCGAAGATCCATTCGACATGATCGTGCTTGCGCAGGAATTCACCGGGCGCCACGCTGCGCAGCGAGCCCGACATGCCCAGATGCACGATCTGGGTGCCATGTTCGAAGCGCAGGAGCAGGTACTTGCCGCGCCGCGCGCATTCCAGCACCGTGCGTCCGCCGATCAGGGACGGCAGCTCCGGCGGGATGGGCCAACGCATGCGGGGTTCGTGAACGACCAGTCGCGAGAGCGTCTGGCCGGTGATGATGGCGTCGATTCCTCGGCGCGTGGTTTCGACTTCAGGCAGTTCCGGCATGAGCCAGTGTAAGATCATCAATTGCGTGTACGAAGATTGTGCCATCAACCGGACGGGCCGCGTGAAGTCGTCTTTTAAACAAATGAATATCGGGATCGCCGCGTTGGGGCTTGCGCTGGCAGCAATCATGGCCCCGCCGGCCCAGGCCGCCGACGGCCGGACGCGTGACGCGACGGGCCCCCGGATGGCCCCCCAAAGCCGCCAGCCTGAGACCGAAGTCATCCGCCTGCGCCCAGGTCAACTGCCTTATGTGTCGCTGACCGGCGATATCTTCTACCGCGTACTGGCTTCCGAAATCGCCGCCCAGCGGGGCATGTACGGCACCGCCGCCACCACCATGGTCGGTCTGGCCCGTGACACCGGCGATCCCCGTCTTGCCCGCCGCGGCCTTGAATTCCAGCTTGCCGGCGGCAACCTGCCCGGCGCGCTGGACGCGGCCCGCGTCTGGGCCCGCCTGGCTCCCAACGACGTCGAAGCCAGCTCCACCGAGCTGGCGCTGGCGGCTGCCAATGGCCAGACCAAGGGCTTGGCCCAGGCCCTGCGCAAACGCATCGATTCCTCGCGCGACAAGCCCGCCGCCATCGGCCAGGCGCTTGCCGTGCTCAGCCGCCTGAACGACCGGCGCCTGGCGCTGCGCATCCTGGACGAATCCCTGAGCGACAGCGTGCGCAAGCTGCCCGCCGCCCATCTGGCGCTGGCCGATGTGGCCTCCGCGGCCGGCGACTACGAGCGTGCCGCGCAGGAATCCCGCGCCGCGCTGGCCGCTGATCCCAAATCCGAAGGCGCCGCCCAGCGCGTGCTGGAGTACGGTTCCAAGGTCGACCCCAAGCGCGCGCAAACCGAAGCCCGCACTTTCATCAACCGCAATCCGGGCGCCCGCAAGGTGCGCCTGATGCTGGCCGGTCAACTGGCCGACAGCGGCGACTACGACGCCGCGCTGGCCGAACTGCAAGCCATGTCGCGCCGGTCGCCTGAAGACTTCGACCTGCTCTTCATGCAGGCGCAACTGGCGTACAAGTCCGGGCAGCTTCCGCAGGCCAAGACCTTGCTGCAGCAGTATCTGGACGTCCAGAACCAGCGCCAGCGGGCCACGGTCCCGGGCGCCACCGACGCCGGCGCCGCCGCCGCCGATGCCCACGTGCTGCTGGCGCGCATCGCCGAAGACCAGGGCCATTACGACGAAGCCATCGCCGAACTCGGCCGCATCGATGACCCCACGCTGCGCTATTCCGTGCGCATGCGCCAGGCTGCGCTGCGCGCAAAGAGCGGCCGCGTGGACGACGCGCTGGCCATGATCGACTCGGCCGGCCCGCAGGACGAAGAAGAACGCGCCCTGGGCGCGCTGACCAAGGCGCAGATCCTGCGCGACGCCGACCGCATCGGCCAGGCGGTCACCGCCCTGGAAGCCGCCGACCAGGCGCTGCCGGACACGGTCGAAATCAAATACGAACTGGCGATGCTGTACGAACGCCAGAACCGCCTGGCTGACCTGGAGCGCATGCTGCGTCAGGTCATCGCGCTGGATCCGGACCACGCCCATGCGTACAACGCGCTGGGCTACACGCTGGCGGACCACAATCAGCGCCTGCCCGAGGCCCTGGACCTGATCACGCAGGCGCTGGAGTTGTCGCCCAACGATCCGTTCATTCTCGACAGCATGGGCTGGGTCAAATTCCGCATGGGCGACACCTCCGCCGCCGCGGATTATCTGCGCCGCGCCTACAGCGTGCGTCCCGAAGCCGACATCGCCGCGCATCTGGCCGAAGTGCTTTGGGCGCAAGGTAAGCGCGATCAGGCCATGGACCTGCTGCGCGCGGCCCTGCAGAAAGATCCCAAGAACAAGACGGTTCAGGACGTCGTGAAGCGTCTGGGGGTCAGCCTGTGACGGCAGTATTTGCAGGATTGCGCGGCGCCGCGGCCAGCGTGCGCTGGATGGCAATGGCGCTGTTGGCCTTCACCCTGGCGGCATGCACGTCCTTGCCCAAGCCGATCGAAGGCGCCAGCGCCGATGCGTTTTCGCGCATCGGGCGCTTTGCCATTACTGTCAACGAAGAAAGCGGCAAGCAAAACGCGGTGCAGGGCGGTTTTTCCTGGTCCGACGATGGCCGCCGTTATGTGCTGGACCTGACCAACCCGCTGGGCTCGACCGAAGCGCGTGTGGAAGGCGCCCCCGGCGCCGCCAGCCTTACCAAGGCAGACGGCACCCGCCTGGTCGCCGACAACCCGGATGCGCTTGCCGAAGACGCGCTGGGCAGCAGCATGCCGGTGTCCGGATTGCGCGACTGGCTGCGCGGCAAGCTGCCCGCAGACCCCGAGGCCACCGACGTCACCCGTGACGAACTGGGCCGCCCCGTGGCATTCGAACAGGGCGGCTGGCGCGCCAAGCTTTCCCGCTACGACGAGAAAGGCCCGCAACTGCTGGTGCTGGAGCGCCAGGAACCCGGACGCCGCATCCTCGTTCGGCTGGTCGTCAACCAGTCGTGAGCGCGCGCGGCGTCAGGCGCCGCGCCGGGTGATTCGGGTAAACCCTTATCACATCGCCTTCATTCCAATCAAGCGAATAACCGCCGCAAATCCGGGCGTGTTACCGCTTGAAATATATTGACTTCACTGAATAATTCTCCCTGCCCGCGCCCGGTTCGTGCGCGGCGCAGCAATTCGGGGTCGACGCTCGTCTGCCGCCACCCTTTTGGAGAATGGCCAATGTTCAGGAACACACGCATCGCGACGGTGCTATTGGGAATCATCGCGATATTTTTCACCTTCCAGTTGGTGATTGGCGGCATGGGCTTTGTTGCCCTGCGGCAGACCAACCACGATGTCGAGCAGCTTTATCGCCTGTCGGCGCAACAGGTCAATGCGGTCAATTCCGCGTCGCTGTCGCTCGTTGCGGCCCGCACGGACCTGAGCCGCTACGCCACGCGCGTCGCGCAGGGCAATACCGACGACAAGAGCTCGCTCCAGGCCGCGCGCCAGCGCATCGTGTCGGCCGATCGCGCCTTCCAAGGGTTCTCGGGCAGCCTGTCCGCCGAGGAAAAGGCCGAGTCCGCCGCCATCATCGACGCCTACACCAAGCTCAGCACCAACCTGCAGAACGTGGGCCGCGTCCTCGAAGCCGGCGACATGGACGCCTACTTCAAGCAGGGTACGCAGGCCGTGCAGGAGCGTCTCGTAAGCGAGCGCGACGCCTTCGTACTGCGTGCCGAGAGCACCGGGCAGACGGTCATGGATGAAATCTCCATGTTCCACACGCTGTTCAGTTCGCTGCTGGCCGGCATTCTGGCGCTGGGCCTGTTGATGGCCGTCGGCGCGCATGTGTTGATCCGCCGCATGATCGTGCGTCCGCTGCTGGAAGCGGGCGAAGTCTTCCGCCGCATCGCCGAAGGCGACCTGACGCGCCGCGTGGCGGATATGGGCAAGAACGAAATCGGCGCGCTGATCGGCGCCCTCAAGGCCATGCAGGACAGCCTGGTGCGCACCGTGTCGGCCGTGCGCCGCGGCGTTGACGAGATCAACGTCGGCGCTCGCGAAATTTCTTCGGGCAACACCGATCTGTCCAGCCGCACCGAAGAGCAGGCTGCGTCGCTCGAGGAAACCGCGGCCAGCATGGAAGAGCTGGCCACCACCGTGAAGCAGAATGCCGACACCGCACGCGAGGCCAATCGCATGGTGGCCGCGTCGCAGGCGGTTGCACAGCGCGGCGGCGAGGCCGTGTCCAGCGTGGTCGAAACCATGCATGCGATTTCGGGCAGCTCGTCGCGCATCGCCGACATCGTGGGCGTGATTGACGGCATCGCGTTCCAGACCAACATCCTGGCGCTCAACGCCGCGGTGGAAGCCGCGCGCGCCGGCGAGCAGGGCAAGGGTTTTGCGGTCGTGGCCAGCGAAGTGCGCACGCTGGCACAGCGCAGCGCCGCCGCCGCCAAGGAAATCAAGCAGCTCATCGAAGACTCTGCGCAGAAGGTCGGCGTGGGTTCGGAGCAGGTTGAAAATGCCGGCGCCACGATGCGCGAGATCGTCGAATCCGTGCAGCGCGTGACCAGCCTCATGGCTGAAATCTCGGCGGCTTCGGAAGAGCAGGCCACCGGCATCGACCAGGTCAACCGCGCGGTGTCGCAGATGGATAGCGTGACGCAGCAGAACGCGGCCTTGGTCGAAGAAGCCGCCGCTGCTGCTGGCGCCCTGGAAGAACAGGCGCGCCAACTGGCCGGCGCCGTGTCGGTGTTCAAGCTGCCGGACGGACAGGTCATCGACGCGCCTGCTGCACGCCTTGGCGGCAGCGTGACGCCGCAGTTGGCGTAAAGGCGCCACGGCGCGCCGGCCCGTCTCGCTAGAATGACGGATTGATCCGCACCGGTTGTCTTTCGTGACCCTCTACGACGTTCCCGCTCCCGCCAAGCTGAATCTCTTCCTGCACGTTGTGGGCCGCCGCGACGACGGCTATCACCTGCTGCAGACGGTGTTCCGCTTCATCGACCTGTGCGACACGCTGCACTTCGATGTGCGGTCCGATGGCGTCATCAGCCGCGCCACCGATCTGCCGGGTGTCCCCGAAGACCAGGACCTCACTGTGCGCGCCGCGCGCGCCCTGCAGAAGGCCACGGGCACGCGCCAGGGCGCGCAGATCAGCCTTGAAAAGCGCATTCCGCAAGGCGGGGGCTTAGGCGGCGGTTCCAGCGATGCGGCATCGGTGCTGATCGCCTTGAACAAGCTGTGGAACACGGGACTGTCGCGTCAGGAACTCATGGCGCTGGCGTTGCCGCTGGGCGCGGACGTGCCCGTCTTCGTCTTTGGCCAATCGGCATTTGCGCAGGGCATCGGCGAAGATCTCACCGCCGTGACGCTGCCCGAACGCGCCTATCTGGTGGCGCAACCGGATGCCAGCGTGCCGACTGTTGGAATATTTTCCGCACCCGATTTGACAAGGGATTCTTCTTACATCACAATAGCGGACTTTCTTGCTTCGCAAACATTTTTGCCAAGCGGATCCGGCGGTGAAGTTGCCAAAGGATGCGCGCTTTACGGAAAAAATGATTTGGAGCCGGTGGTCTACCGTCTTTATCCTGAAGTACTTGGGGCATCGCGGTGGCTTGCTGAGCGGGGTCTCCCTGTTCGCATGTCGGGATCAGGCGCGTGTTTATTCGCCGAATTTTCCGAAACATCGCAGGCCGTTTTGGCAGAACAAGAAATTACCGCTATAATGCGCGGCGCTGATAAAACATTCAGCCAAACGCATCCACGGTTTCGGTTAGTGCAGGCATGTACTGGGTTAGCTGAACATCCGTTGCGGAATTGGATTGCAAGATAGTTGGGGAGTCGCCAAGCTGGTTAAGGCACCGGATTTTGATTCCGGCATGCGAAGGTTCGAATCCTTCCTCCCCAGCCAACCGAATACATAAAAAAGCTGTTGAACACGCCTGTAAGACACTGGCCCGGGTTCAGCAGCTTTTTTATTTTCCGGATTCGCTGGTGCAAGTTGAACGTGCTTGTCCAAGTCACCCCGGGTATCACCCCGCATCATTCGCATCAATCGTTAGTGTCTCAAACGACCATCGCATCATCCATCATGGCAAACGATAGCTTCATGATTTTCACGGGCACCGCCAACACTCGGCTGGCCGTGGACGTAGTCAACCACCTCGACATGTCCCTGGGAAAGATGACCGTTGGTCGTTTTTCGGACGGCGAGGTGATGGTCGAGATCAACGAGAACGTGCGGGGTAAAGACGTCTTCGTCCTGCAGCCCACCTGTGCGCCTACGAACGACAACCTGATGGAAATCATGGTGATGGTCGATGCCCTGCGCCGCGCGTCGGCCGGCCGCATCACCGCCGCGATTCCCTATTTTGGCTATGCCCGCCAGGACCGCCGCCCGCGTTCGGCGCGCGTGGCCATCTCGGCCAAGGTCGTGGCCAACATGCTGCAAGTGGCTGGCGTTGACCGCGTCCTGACCATGGACCTGCACGCTGACCAGATCCAGGGTTTCTTCGACATTCCCGTGGACAACATCTACGCCGGTCCGATCCTGCTGGGCGACATCTGGCGCCGCAATTTCTCGAACCTGGTCGTGGTGTCCCCGGACATCGGCGGCGTGGTTCGTGCCCGCGCGCTGGCCAAGCAGCTTGAAGCCGACCTGGCCATCATCGACAAGCGCCGTCCGCGCGCCAACGTGTCGGAAGTGATGAACATCATCGGTGAAGTCGACGGCCGCACCTGCATCATCATGGACGACATGGTCGACACCGCCGGCACGCTGTGCAAGGCGGCCCAGGCCCTGAAAGACCGCGGCGCCGGCGCCGTTTACGCCTATTGCACGCACCCCGTGCTGTCGGGCGGCGCCATCGACCGCATCGAAGCGTCGGAACTCGACGAACTCGTCGTCACCGACACCATCCCGCTGTCCGAGCAAGGCCAGGCCAGCGGCAAGATCCGCCAGCTGTCGTGCGCCGCGCTGCTGGGCGAGACCATCCTGCGTATTTCCAACGCCGAATCGGTCAGCTCGCTGTTCGTCGATTGACGCGTAGGCGTTGATCGGGCCACAGCCCACATTTGCAGTTCTTTGCGCCTCGCTGGTCGCGGCAAGGCGCAAACAAGCACGGCGCGCCCTTTGCGCGCCGTGAATTCAACCGGTGAAGTCTCTTCACCTTTATCGTTTCGGAGTTATCCATGAAATTTACTGCCACTGCGCGTAGCGTCCAGGGTTCGAGTGCGAGCCGCCGCCTGCGCCGCGCGGGCCGCGTTCCCGCCATTGTTTATGGTGGTACGGCTGCCCCCCTGAACATCGAACTCGACCACAACGAGATCTACCACGCGCTGCGCAAGGAAGAATTCCACGCATCGATCCTGCAAATGCAGCTCGAAGGCGCCAAGGATGAGCAAGTTCTGCTGCGTTCGGTTCAATGGCACGCCTACAAGCCGCAAGTCCTGCACGTGGACTTCCAGCGCGTTGACGCCAACCAAGCCCTGCGTACCAAGGTGCCGCTGCACTTCGTGAACGCTGAAATCTCGCCGGCTGTGAAGCTGAGCGGCGCCATCATCAGCCACGTGACGACCGAACTGGAAATCACCTGCCTGCCGTCGGCTCTGCCCCAGTTCATCGAAGTGAACCTGGCTGACGTCCTGGCCGGCGGTTCGATCCACCTGGCCGACATCAAGCTGCCCATGGGCGTGACGTACGTCCCCCACGGCGGTGAAGACAACCCCCTGCTGGCCGCTGCGGTCACCAAGGGTGGCGCTGCCGCCGCCGACGACGCCGAAGAAGCTGCTCCGGCAGCCTAAGTCCTGCAGGAAAGCCTTTGCGGCTTTCCCGCGGCTTACGCCCGAAACCCTGCGTGTGCATTTGCATCCGCAGGGTTTTTTGGTTTAAACACCCCCATCATGTCTACTCCCATACGCCTCATCGTGGGACTGGGTAATCCAGGTCCCGACTACGAAACCACCCGGCACAACGCCGGCTTCTGGCTGGCCGACCATCTGGCGGACGATCTGCGCACTTCTTTTGCGCTCGAGAAATCCTTTTTCGGCATGGTGGCCAAATCGCGCCTGGGCGCGGACAACGTCCTGCTGCTCAAGCCCAACACCTACATGAACCGTTCCGGCCAGGCGGTCGGCGCGCTGGCGCGCTTCTACAAGCTGACGCCCGAAGAAGTGCTGGTGCTGCACGACGAACTGGACCTCATGCCCGGTCAGGTCAAGCTCAAGCAGGGCGGCGGCCACGCCGGCCACAACGGCCTGAAGGACATCCAGGCTGCGCTCGGCAGCCCCAACTTCTGGCGCCTGCGCATCGGCATCGGCCATCCGCGCACGTTGGGCCTGGCGCAACAGGTCGCCGACTTCGTCCTGCACCCGCCGCGCCGCGAAGAGCAAAAGGAAATCGAAGCCGTCATCGACCGCTGCCGCGCCGTCGTGCCGTCCATGCTGGCCGGTGACTTCGCACTCGCCACCCGTCAGTTGCATAGCGGCAACGAGTCCTGATGACAAAACGCCAGCCCAACGGGAAGATGCGTTTTCGCAGCGAGATCGCCGACTTCTGGCGCTTCATCCGCCATCCGCATCCGCTGTCGCGCCTGCCGAACCGGGCAGGTGGCAGCGGGCTGGTCGCCGACTGGTGGCCGGGCATCGGACCGGGACGCCTCCTGGCCTGGGCCGCCGTGCTGTGGGTCATCAATCTTTTTGCGCTGGGGCCCGTGGCCGTCGTCGCGGCCGGACTGGGCGGCGTCTCGCATCGCCTGGATCCCCACAACATTCCGTGGCTGACCGCGGTGCTGTGGGCGCCGCTCGTCGAAGAAATGCTGTTCCGCTACGGCCTGCGCCGGCCGCGTCAGGCGCTGTGGCTGATTCCCGCTCTGGTGCCCGTCGTGCTGTGGGGGCCGAAGCTCTGGACGGGGCTGCTGCTGGCTGCGTTCATTCTGCTGGCGGTGTGGGGGCTGCGCGCACGCCCTGAGCCCCTGAAAGGCTGGGACACGAGCTGGCGCAGGTATTACCTGCAGCACTATGGCGTCGTGTTTCATCTGATCGCGCTGACGTTTGCGGCGGTTCACCTCACCAACTTCGTCTACAACAAGACCCCGTACTGGCTGCTGCCGCTGCTGGTGCTGCCGCAATGGCTGACCGGGCTGGTGCTGGGATGGATGCGCGTGCGGCGGGGCATCGGGGCGGCGATTTTGCTGCACTCGGTGTTCAATGCCGGGCCGATTTTGATGATCTGGCTCGTTATGCGCTACGCGCCGACGGCGGCCGGTTAAGTTTCGCTGCCGGGGCGCTCGGCGCCCGGCGCTCGGCGCCCGGCGCTCGACGCCCGGTCCGAACGGAGGCGGGCTGGGCTGGTCTGATGATGGCAATTCGCGGGCGCCGTTCTTAGGATCGCAGCGGGATCGCATCGAGGTCACTTCGGGGCCGCATCCCCCCTCCGCCCACACGGCGTCGTTTCGCCCCGCCGGGGTAAACTACGCCGTTAACGCTCAATACCGTACTTACACAGGATTCCCATGGCTCTGCAATGCGGCATCGTCGGCCTGCCCAACGTTGGCAAATCGACACTCTTCAACGCTTTGACCCGCGCCGGCATCGCCGCCGAGAACTATCCGTTCTGCACCATCGAGCCCAACGTCGGCGTCGTCGAAGTGCCGGATCCGCGCCTGCAGAAGCTGGCTGAAATCGTCAAGCCCGAACGCATCCTGTCCGCCACCGTCGAATTCGTCGACATCGCGGGCCTGGTCGCCGGCGCGAGCAAGGGTGAAGGCCTGGGCAACCAGTTCCTCTCGCACATCCGCGAAACCGACGCCATCGTCAACGTCGTGCGCTGCTTCGAAGATCCCAACGTGATCCACGTTGCCGGCAAGGTCGACCCGATCGCCGACATCGAAGTCATCGAAACCGAGCTGGCCCTGGCCGACCTGCAGACCGCCGAAAAGGCCCTGCAACGCCACCAGAAGACCGCACGCTCGGGCGACAAGGAATCGCAACGCATCGTCGCCGTGCTGGAAAAGTGCATCGCCCAGCTCAACGAAGCCAAGCCCATCCGCGCGCTGGACCTGACCACCGAAGAAAAGGCCGACATCGCCCAGCTCTGCTTCATCACCGCCAAGCGCGCGATGTACGTGGGCAACGTTGCTGACGACGGCTTCACCAACAACCCGCTGCTGGACCGCCTGACCGAATTCGCCGCCGCCCGCAACGCGCCCGTCGTGGCCATCTGCGCCGCCATCGAATCCGAAATCGTCGACCTCGACGACGCCGACCGCGAAGCCTTCCTGAAAGACATGGGCATGGAAGAACCAGGCCTGAACCGCCTGATCCGCGCCGCCTTCAAGCTGCTGGGCCTGCAAACCTACTTCACCGCCGGCGTGAAGGAAGTCCGCGCCTGGACCGTGGCCATCGGCGCCACCGCGCCCCAAGCCGCCGGCGTCATCCACACCGACTTCGAACGCGGCTTCATCCGCGCGCAGACCATCTCGTACGAGGACTACATCACGTATAAGGGCGAGCAGGGCGCAAAGGAAGCCGGGAAGATGCGCGCGGAAGGCAAGGAATACATCGTGCAGGACGGCGATGTGATGAATTTCTTGTTTAACGTCTGACGATTTTTGCTGAATCTCGGTGGCGTTCAGTAGCGCTTGGTGGACAGATTGACCCGTTTTAAATCAATGGGTTGCGTAAACAATACGGTCTACTGAGCGTTCCTATTGTTCATCGAGGTCTGAAAAATTCGGGGGTAGCGTTGGGGGTACTCGTGTTCAACCGTGGGGGTACATCTCCCCGCAGTGGAGTCCAACGATGCCCGAGAATCTACTCACCGACACCAAGGTCAGGTCGGCCAAATCGACTGATCGAGATTGGAAACTGTCAGACAGCGGGGACCTGTTCCTGCTGGTCAAGCCCACCGGCGGCAAGCTCTGGCGGTGGAAGTACCGCCTGCAAGGCAAGGAGAACCTCTTTGCCATTGGCGGCTTTCCCCAAATAAGCCTTGCAGAGGCGCGTGCTGCCCGCGAGAAAGCGCGTGCCTTGGTCAAGCAAGGTATCCACCCTGCGCATGAGCGGCGGCAGGTCAAAGAGCGCGACCTGGAGGCGCTGGAGGAACGCAAGCGCGCAAAGGAAAGCTCGTTCGCCAAGGTGGCGCAGGCGTACCTGGCCGAGATCAAGTCAGTCTTTGCGCTCAGTTCCTACCGCACGAAAGAGTCCCGCATCAGGAAGTACCTGTCGCCCAAGTTCGATGGGATGCCGATGAGCGACATTGGCGTGAAGCAGAATCGCCCGCTGCTGGAGGAGTGCAAGTCCCACGGTGCGTGGGCGGCCATCCATGTCAAAGGCGATCTTTCGGCCATCTTCGAATTCGCGGTGGTTCGTGGGCTGGTCGAGGCAAATCCAAATCCCAGCCTGCGAGGGCTGCCACGCGTGCCGCTCAGCGAGAGCAAGGCGGCGATGACGCGAGAGCAAATCCAGAGGTTTTATCAGGGTTGCGCGGCTACCGGGGCTATCCGGAAACCTCGTTGTGCTTGCGGTTGATCGCTCTGACCGCCTGCCGTCCAGGGGAAGCGGCGGATGCCGAGTGGGACGAGTTCGACTTTGAGGATGCACTGTGGCGTCGGCCTGCGGCGAAGATGAAGGCGCGGCGTGACCATGTCAGTCCGTTGTCCAAGCAGGCCATAGCGGTGCTGAAAGACTTGCAGCACATCACGGGTGGCGGGCGCTATCTGTTTCCGCACCGAAGCGGAAAGGGCTTCACTACGCCCAATCGGCTCACCTACGCGATGCGCGACATGAATCTGGGCCTGGGTACGACGCCGCATTGCTGGCGGACGACCTTTTCAACCTGGGCCAATGAGAACGGATACCGGCCTGATGCGATTGAACGGCAGCTTGCACACGTGGAAAGCAATAAGGTGCGGGCGACGTACAACAAGGCGCTGCTGCTGGATCAAAGAAGGACACTGTTGCAGGACTGGGCGGACTATCTGAGTGCGGCGGGGGACAGCGGCACGGCATAGAGAAGAGTTGGCTGGGTGTTGCAGAACGAATGGACAGGGCGGCCTTTTCCTTTTCTGGGAAGGGCCGTTGTCCCTTGAGTGCCGTTCCCTTGCCATTTGCCTTTGCCCAAGGCTGGGCGCTGGAAATGGGGTATGCAATGAAATAAATGGGGTAATTTTTCAGTTATTACCCCTTTTTTTTTGGATTCACGTCGCCTATTTTTTTCTTCCCGGTCAGCCATGCCAGCCCCTCACGACCGGTCCTGTGTTCAGAAATGGGGTAGTCAAACCTCGTTAATGAGGTATTTTTAGAGACAATGCCCCATTTAATGGCTATGATTACCCCATTTAGATAGTCCAGCCTTACATTCCCATGCACTCGCTCACACCCGAGTACCTTGCCGCGCTTCGCTTCGATGGCATCCAGGCCGCCACGTTGCGCACACTGGGCGAGTACCAGGGTAAGCAGCAACTCTACGCCGCGCAGTCGCCCGAAGCCCTCAAGGGGCTACGCCAGATCGCGGTGGTGGAGTCCACCGAGTCGTCCAACCGGCTGGAAGGCGTTGTCGTAGCGCCCTCGCGGTTGAAGTCCCTGGTCATCCGCAACGCAACGCCAAAGAGCCGTTCCGAACAGGAGATCGCCGGCTACCGTGATGCCCTGGCGCTGATCCACGAGTCCGCTGCGCACATGCCCTTCAGCGAAAGCGTGGTACTGCAACTGCACACCCTGCTGTATCGCTACATGCCGCAGGCGGGCGGACGCTGGAAGGCCACCAATAACGACATCATTGAGCGTCACCCGGATGGCACTTCGCGTCTGCGCTTCCAGCCGGTGGCTGCGCATCTCACGCCGATGGCCATGGCTGATCTGACAGGGCGCTACGCCACTGCACTGGACCAGCACCTGGCCGACCCGTTGGTACTGGTGCCGCTGGCGATGCTCGACTTACTGTGCATCCACCCTTTCCCGGACGGTAACGGTCGCATGTCCCGCTTGTTGACCCTGCTGCTGCTCTACCACTTCGACTATGCCGTGGGCCGCTACATCAGCTTGGAACGCATCTTCGAGGACACCAAGGAAGGTTATTACGAGACCCTGGAAGCCAGCTCGCAGGGTTGGCATCAGGGGCAGCACGACGTTAAGCCCTGGCTCGACTACTTCTGGGGTGCCTTGCTGCGAGCCTACCGTGAGTTCGAGGAGCGTGTCGGCACCATCGAACGTGGCCGTGGCAGCAAGGGCGACCGGGTGCGTGCGGAGATCCTGGGGCGTAGTCTTCCGTTCTCGATTTCTGAGATCGAAGAGGCCTGCCCGGGTGTGAGCCGGGACATGGTACGGCTGGTATTGCGGGTGATGAAGTCAGAGGGACTGATCGAATCGACCGGCAAGGGACGTGGAGCAAAGTGGCTTCGCATCAATCAAGTGGGTGAGGAATGAAGACTAGAAAAAGTATTTTCAGCCTCGACATCCGCGACGATCACACTTGCAGCAACGTGCCCGCGTTCCAGACCGAGGAAATGATCGCAGTTAGTAGCCAAGGCTTCCTCATCGCCAGGGAGGCTAGGCATGTCTAAATCCGAGGCACAGACACGAGCCGACTTGATCGACCAGCAACTCGCGTTATCAGGCTGGAACGTCAAAGACCCGACTCAGGTCGTCGAAGAATTCGACATCCTCACTGCGCTAACAGAGGGTGTGGCCGAACCACGCACCCCATATCAGGGCCATCAGTTCAGCGATTACGTCTTACTGGGCAAAGACGGTAAGCCACTGGCTGTGATCGAGGCCAAAAAAACCCTCCGAGATGCCGCGCTTGGCCGTGAGCAAGCCAAGCAGTACTGCTACAACATTCAGAAGCAACTGGGCAGCGAACTGCCATTCTGCTTCTACACCAACGGCCTCGAAACCTTTTTCTGGGATTTGGAGAATGCACCGCCCCGCAAGGTTGTCGGCTTTCCCACCCGCGATGATCTGGAGCGCGTTGCCTACATCCGTCGCAATCGCAAGCCGCTGACGCAAGAGTTCATCAATACCTCCATTGCAGGCCGGGACTATCAGATCCGCGCCATTCGCTCGGTGCTCGAAGGCATCGAACAGAAAAAACGCGATTTCCTGCTGGTGATGGCAACCGGCACGGGCAAAACGCGCACCTGCATTGCCATGGTCGATGCCTTGATGCGTGCTGGGCATGCAGAAAAGGTGCTGTTCCTCGTGGACCGTATCGCGTTGCGAGAACAGGCACTGGCAGCCTTCAAGGAGCATCTGCCCAACGAGCCTCGCTGGCCCAACGTGGGTGAAAAGCTCATTGCCAAGGATCGCCGTATCTATGTAGCGACTTACCCAACGATGCTCAACATCATCCGCGATGAAGTCCAGCACCTGTCACCGCACTTCTTCGACTTTATCGTCGTGGACGAAAGCCATCGGTCCATCTACAACACCTACGGCGAAATCCTCGACTACTTCAAAACCATCACCCTCGGTCTGACTGCCACGCCGACCGACATCATCGACCACAACACCTTCCAGCTCTTCCACTGCGAAGACGGTTTGCCTACCTTCGCCTATACCTTCGAAGAGGCCGTCAATCGCGTTCCGCCCTATCTCTGCAACTTCCAGGTCATGAAAATCCAGACCCGGTTCCAGATGGAAGGCATCAGCAAGCGCACCATTTCACTGGAAGACCAGAAAAAGCTCATCCTGCAGGGCAAGGACATCGAAGAGATCAACTTCGAAGGCACCCAGCTTGAAAAGCAGGTCATCAACAAGGGCACCAACACCCTGATCGTCAGGGAGTTCATGGAGGAGTGCATCAAGGACGGCAACGGCGTGCTGCCCGGCAAGACGATCTTCTTCTGCTCCTCCAAGGCCCATGCCCGTCGCATCGAGGAAATCTTCGACAAGCTTTATCCCCAATACCATGGTGAACTGGCCAAGGTGCTGGTCTCGGATGACCCCCGCGTCTACGGCAAGGGCGGCCTGCTCGATCAGTTCACCAACAACGACATGCCACGCATTGCCATCAGCGTGGATATGCTCGATACCGGCATCGACGTGCGAGAAATCGTCAATCTGGTCTTTGCCAAACCGGTGTATTCCTACACCAAGTTCTGGCAGATGATCGGTCGCGGCACCCGCCTGTTAGAAGCCAGCAAGCCCAAGCCTTGGTGTACCGAGAAGGACGTATTCCTGATTCTCGATTGCTGGGACAACTTCGAATACTTCAAGCTGCAACCCAAGGGCAAGGAACTCAAACCCCAGCTACCGCTGCCCGTGCGCTTGGTGGGCCTGCGCATCGACAAGATCGACAAGGCCATTGCCACAAACCAAATCGACATCACTGAACGCGAGGTGGCCAAACTGCGCTGGCAGATCGCGACACTGCCGAAAGACTCTGTGGTGATCAAGGACGCTGCTGTCGCACTGGCCAGGTTGGACGAAGAGAACTTCTGGATCAACCTCACGCCCCAGAAGCTGGAATTTCTGCGCGCTGAAATCAAGCCGTTATTTCGTACCGTCTCGGAAGCCGACTTCAAGGCCATGCGTCTCGAACGCGATGTGCTCGAATACTCGCTGGCCGTACTCAATGAAGACAGAGAGCAGGCCGACACGCTCAAAGAGGGCATCGTCGAACAGATTGGTGAATTGCCACTCTCGGTCAGTTTCGTCAAGCAAGAAGAAGCCTTGATCCGCGCCGCACAGGCCAGCCATTACTGGGCTACGGCCGACGAAGATGCCTTCGATGAGTTGGTGGCCAAGCTCGGCCCGCTGATGAAATTCCGCGAGCAGATGGCCAGCCCGGGGCCAGCGCATCTGGATCTCACCGACATACTGTACAACAAGGAACGGGTCGAGTTCGGCCCCCAGCACGAAGCGGTGAGCATCAGTCGTTACCGGGAAATGGTTGAAGCGCTGATTACCGAACTCACTGAGCACAACCCAGTGCTGCAGAAGATCAAGAGCGGCGAAACGGTGAGTGCAGACGAGGCCAACCAACTGGCTGAACTGCTGCATGAAGAACATCCACACATCACTGAAGACTTGCTGCGCCAGGTCTACAAGAACCGCAAGGCGCGCTTTATCCAGTTCATCCGGCACATCCTCGGCATCGAAGTCCTGCAGAGTTTCCCTGACGAAGTTAGCGCTGCGTTCGACCAGTTCATTCGCGCCCACACCACCTTGTCCAGCCGCCAGATGGAGTTCCTTAATCTGTTGAAGAACTTCATCATCGAGCGCGAAAAGGTGGAGAGAAGAGACCTGATCACCGCCCCCTTCACGGTCATCCACCCGCAAGGCATCCGTGGCGTGTTCAGCCCGGCAGAAATCAACGAAATCCTGCTGCTGACCGAACGCTTGGCAGCTTAAGGAACAAGGCATCCCATGCTACAGAACAACCCCGAACTCAAAAGCAAAATCGACCAACTCTGGAACAAGTTTTGGAGCGGCGGCATCAGCAACCCGCTCACCGCTATCGAGCAGATTACCTATCTTCTGTTCATGAAACGGCTAGACGAGCTGGATCAGAAGAGACAGGCGGATGCCGAGTGGACCGGCGAGAAATACACCTCTAAGTTCGAAGGCGCCTGGATTCCACCCGAGGAGCGCAACTGGCCAGAGGCGGAACAGCGTCCCATCGACAAACGCACGTTGCGCTGGAGTGAGTTCAAGCGTATGCAGGCCGAAGAGATGTTGCAGCACGTGCAGGGCAGGGTTTTCCCCTTCCTGAAAGACCTGAACGGTGCCGAATCCAATTTCACCCATCATATGAAAAATGCCGTGTTCATCATTCCCAAGCCAGCTCTGCTGGTGGAAGCGGTGAAGACCATCGACGAAATCTTCGAGGTGATGGAGAAGGACTCACGGGAAAACGGTCAGGCCTTTCAGGACATCCAGGGCGATGTCTACGAAATGCTACTGGCCGAAATCGCCACCGCCGGTAAGAACGGCCAGTTCCGCACCCCACGCCACATCATCAAGCTGATGGCTGAGCTGGTACAGCCACAGCTAGGTCACAACATCGTCGACCCTGCCTGCGGCACCGGCGGCTTCCTGCTGGGCGCCTACCAGTACATCGTCACGCAGTTGGCCATCAAGGCAGATACCAAGAACCTTGCGCCCGATGAAGACGGCTTTGTCCGCACCTCGGTCGCTGCCGCACTGACCGAAAAGGCCCAGACCATCCTGCAGGAAAGCCTGTACGGCTACGACATCGACGCCACCATGGTGCGCCTGGGGCTGATGAATTTGATGATGCACGGCATTGATGAGCCGCACATCGACTATCACGACACCCTGAGCAAGAGCTACAACGAAGAAGCCGAATACGACGTCGTGCTCGCCAACCCGCCCTTTACCGGCAGCATCGACAAGGGCGACATCAATGAAAACCTGCAGCTCTCTACCACCAAGACCGAACTGCTGTTTGTCGAGAATATCTATCGCCTGCTCAAGAAGGGCGGCACTGCCTGCGTGATCGTGCCGCAGGGCGTGCTGTTCGGCTCCGGCAAGGCATTCAGGGATCTGCGCCAGACACTAGTGGAGCGCTGCGACCTCAAGGCCGTCATCACCATGCCTAGCGGCGTGTTTAGGCCTTATGCCGGGGTCAGCACCGCCATTTTGCTGTTCACCAAGGTCTGGGGGCCGCAGGACAAGATTGCCAAGCCCGCAACCGAGCATGTCTGGTTCTACGAAATGACTGCCGATGGCTATTCTCTGGACGACAAGCGCAGCAAGCGGGAAAACTTCGGCGACCTGCAGGACATCGTCGTCCAGTACCGCGCCCGCAGCCCGGCGACTGACACTGACCGCACGGCAAAATACTTTATGGTGCCACGCGCCGAGATCGCCAGCGACACGAGCAACTACGATCTCTCATTGTCGCGCTACAAGCAGGATGTATTCGAGGAAGTGCAATACGACAAGCCGGGGGTGATTCTGGATCGGCTGATTCAAGCTGAAGTAGGCGATTTGGATGAGGCAGAACTGGTCAAGGTGCAAGATGGCATTGTGCGCGAGTTGCTGGAATTGAAGGGGATGGTGGGATGATTTTTCGGAAACTGTCAGAAGTTGCACCTCCAAAGCCATCCAGCACTAAGCCAGCTCCTAACGAATCTGTCTGGCATCTCACGTTAGATCAAATCGAGTCTGGATCAGGGCAGATTGTCAATCGTGTTTACGGACGTGCTTCGGACGCGGGTTCATCCACCTTTGCATTTGACAATGGGAACGTACTTTATTCTAAGCTTCGTCCGTACCTAAACAAAGTTATCTGCCCGGACACAAATGGCATTGCAACAACAGAGTTGGTGCCACTTAGACCAAGTCCCAGTGAACTGAACCGAGAGTATTTATGTTCCTACCTTCGATCTCCTAAATTTGTTTCTTGGGCGAGTTCGCAAGTTGATGGGGCAAAAATGCCACGAATGAAGATGAAGTCATTCTGGGCATACGAAATTCCTGTCCCGTCGCTTGACGAGCAAATCCGCATTGCCCATCTGCTCGGCAAGGTGGAAGGGTTGATCGTCCAGCGCAAACAACACCTGCAACACCTCGACGACCTGCTCAAGAGCGTGTTTCTGGAGATGTTTGGCGATCCGGTACGAAATGAGAAGGGGTGGGATAAGAAACAGTTTTCAGAACTGCTCGACGACATTGAAAGTGGGAAAAGCCCCAAGTGTGAGGCTAGAGAGGCCGCCGCAGACGAATGGGGGGTGCTTAAGCTAAGCGCTGTAACGCGCGGCAGATTTGATGAGAACGAAAACAAAGCGCTGCCACAGGATGTTCTTCCATCAGTGCGCGACGAGGTCAAAGCAGGAGATTTGCTGTTCAGCAGGAAAAATACCTATGACCTGGTGGCGGCATGCGCCTATGTATTTAAAGCTCGGCCAAAGCTCCTAATGCCTGACCTGATCTTCCGCTTTGCTTTTAAGAAGAACGCGGAGATAAATCCAATTTTCATATGGAAGCTCCTCATTTGTGATTCGCAGCGGAAGAGAATCCAGTCGTTGGCCGCGGGGGCTGCTGGTTCTATGCCGAACATTTCGAAGGCGAACCTTAAGACAGTCCTCCTACCAATTCCACCGTGGCCGTTACAAAATCAATTCGCCACCATTGTCGAAAAAGTCGAAGGCATTAAATCTCTCTACCAACAAAGCCTCACCGATCTGGAAGCCCTCTACGGCGCACTAAGTCAGCAGGCCTTCAGGGGCGAATTGGATCTGTCGCGCGTGCCTCTCCCCACCCAGTCTATCGATCCCGTTGCTATTGGAGATCAAGCCACCGTGCCCGAACCTGTTGTGCGGACCGTACCTGCTATTCATTTGCCCGATACGGGAAACTTGCTGGCAGCGTTGGAAAATTCCGAGGCGCGTAAAGCATTGATCGCAGAATGGCTGGAAGCCTATCGCCAACAACTGGGAGATGCACTATTTTCGGTGCAAGATTTTATGGCGGCGGTGAGTGATCGACTCACAGAATGGCTGCAGACTGTGGTGGAAGACGAAGGTGTCACTGATGAGCAGAAGAACCGTTTAGCCGAGTTCTACCCGAGCAATGATGTTGGGCTTGACGTAAACGACTATGAGCACATCAAAAAATGGGTATTCGAGGCGCTGGCGGCTGGCGCCCTGACGCAGGGGGGCAATAAGGGGGGCAACCGCATCGAACTCAAGGCTGTTCAGTCATGAAACTGCTCCGCCTCAAGATTACTGACCCGGCAGGCTTTCGTAGCCTGCCCTGTGGTTTCGAGCATCACTTCCGGACCGATTGGAGCTTGCAGGAAGAACTGGCCCAGCCCGAAGGTTTTTCGCC
This sequence comes from Achromobacter sp. UBA4530, assembly GCF_002388205.1. Lineage (NCBI taxonomy): Bacteria > Pseudomonadati > Pseudomonadota > Betaproteobacteria > Burkholderiales > Alcaligenaceae > Achromobacter > Achromobacter sp. UBA4530. The sequence continues at coordinate 349,960 of NZ_DGMA01000031.1, forward strand.
TTTCGTGTGTGCTGGCCCCAACGGCAGCGGTAAGTCCAACTTGCTCGAAGCGTTGGCAGCCATCTTCTTTCAGCTGGAGGTGCAGCGGGTACGCCGCAATTTCTTACCCGACATCTTTCAGTACGACCCTGATGACAATCCGGAGGGCATACGAGAGCACGAAGGCCATCCCAACGCCTATGAACTGGAATACCTGATCAAGTTGCCGAAGGACCACCGTTCTTCCGGTAGTCCGGAGTTCGCCCACGTGGTCGTGATCAAGGAGCCGGACAAGTCGCCGTGGCTACGCTGGGAGAACAACGAAGCGTTTCCTGTCGAGGGTTTTGCTTTCAGCCGGTTGAGCGATGAAGAGCGCGACCTGCTATTGCCGCAGTACGTGCTGGGCTATTCCTCCGGCGAGAACGAGATTCTCAGCTTGCCGTTCTTCAAGATGCGCTTCATCCAGTTCGATGAGTACTGGAATGCTCTGGCTCGCCAGCTTCCTTATCCCGGCCGCCCCGAAACGCGGCTGGCCTATCTGGACAGCGGCTTCAGCCAGGCCATCCTGCTGTGCAACTTGCTGTTTCAGGACGCGGCTACGCTCCAGCCCTTCCGCGAGGATGTTGGCATCGAGGCGCTACAGGAGTTTCGCATCGTCCTGCGCCGCAGTATTCTGGTCACCCATCAGCAGGTTGCTGCTTTCACTTCGGGTGAGTACGTTTTGCCCACTGAGACGCAGGATGGTCGCTTTACAGATACCAATGTGGTTTATCTTGACCCGGAGACTGGCGATTACCGGCTCAATCTGCTTCAGGGACTGGAAGCGAATGAACGCACTAAACGTACCGCAATTGTCGAGAAGCTCAAGCGTTGCGCGACGCTGCATTTTCACGATGAAGCGACCGATACCTTGGTTCTGGATTACCAGATCAATGAAGCGACCAAGCAAGCCTTCCGCGCCAATTTCGATGATCCGGCAGGCCCTGCACTCGCTTTGTTCCAGGCCTTGCAGGTTCTGCTGACGCTCAACCTGTATAGCGCCAGCGATACCATCAAGACCGACTTGTACCGCTCCACCAGCCACTACGTCAGTGAGACGGTACCGACGCTCGCCTCCGACCAGCGCATCATGCGCTTCAAGAATTTTTACTTCACAAAGCAGGGCGTAAAAAAGCCGATGCTGCTCAAGGAACTGTCGGACGGCGAGTACCAGATGCTGCACAGCCTCGGGCTATGCCTGCTGTTTCGCAGGACCAACAGCCTGTTCCTACTCGACGAGCCAGAAACCCACTTCAACCCGCACTGGCGCGCCAGTTTCATTACCCGTCTGCGTCAATGCTTGCCCGATGTTGAGGATGCTGGACAAGAAATGCTAGTTACCACCCACACGCCCTTCCTGATCTCCGACAGCAAGCCGGAGAAGGTGTTGGTGTTCGCCAAGGACAAAGCCAGCGGCAAGGTTAGCATCAGCAAGCCGAACTACAACACGCTGGGTGCCTCGATCAACAAGATCACCATGAACACCTTCGGTAAGCGTGAAACCATCGGTGACCACGCACAGGCAATTCTGGATGATTTGCGCAAGCGCTTTGAACGGGGCACCGAAGACAAGGAAGCCTTGATCACGGAGATTCACCAGCAGCTCGGCGACTCGGTGGAGAAAGTGTTGCTGATCAAGTCCATCCTCGACGACGATCAGTCAGGCAATCGGGAGGTGCAGGGCTGATGTTGTTCTCGTATACCTATGTGCCGCACCAGATGGAGAAGATGCAGGAGTTCATTGACTTCATTTTTCATAAGGTATGGTGCAAGGCGCCGGCCAGCGGCCCCTTCGGTCTACAGCTGTTCGACGCCAATGCAGAGTTGCGCGAAGTGATGGAGGCGTTCTATTACTCCGACGCGCAAGGTGCCGATTTCTTCTACGGCCATGTGGAGCGAATCTACGGTTTGTTCTCGACACTGACTGCCGTGCAGATCAATCAGTTTCAGCAGTGGTATCAGGGCAATAACGATCTGGAAAAAGTCTGCGCCAATGATCCCGCAACGCACCTCGCCCGTTACGCCGACATCGCCGTCAATCACAAAAACCTTGCCGCTCAACTCGGCACCTTCTTCAAAGGGCTGTATTCGCCATCCCTGTTGGGCCTCGCTGCGCTTCGCACCAAGATTGGTGACATCGACGATCACTATCAGGCATTTGTGGCCGCGAACAGGGTGGGTAAATGCCCTTTCTGTGGCATCGGAGATATCAAGGGCGAGCATCACAGTAAACGCGAGGCCTACGACCACTATCTGCCGAAAGCGCTATATCCATTCAATTCCATAAATTTTCGTAATCTCGCACCCGCCTGTCACGAGTGCAACAGCACCTACAAGCTGAGCAAAGACCCTGCACACAATGCAGCTGGACGGCGCAAGGCCTTCTATCCGTATGCCGCTGTCAGCCATATCGTTGAATTGCAGGTTGCTTTGCTGCATGCAGATCTCGATAAATTGGGGCCTGCCGACATCACAATTCAACTTGGCCCTGCGGTATTGGCTGAAGAACTCGACACATGGAAGGACGCGTACGGGATTGAAGAGCGCTACAAAGCCAAGTTCTGTGCGGAGAATGACGGCAAATACTGGCTGACGCAGGTGCTGGACGAGTGGAAAGAGGACGGTCGAGACCCAGCCGACTTCATGACCACGCTAGCGCGACAGGTGCAGAAGAACCCGTACGGTGGTTGCAACTTCCTCAAAAAGCCGTTTCTCGATGCTTGCCAGCAGATTGGTGCTTTTTGATGGAGGTAGGCAGCCGACAAGTCGGTTACGGGCCTTTGGAAACTCAGGTTTGGATCAGCTTCCCAGGTAGACCGCCGTCACCTTCACCCGCTCGTGCCCGAGTTCGCGACTGATTTGCTGCCGGACATGTTGGTCGACCAAGCGTTGTGATAGGTCGAGTTGAGCCTTGCCTGGTCCGCCTGCTGCCGGTGACTTCCACCCCGTCAATGTTTCATATCGCATCTGTGCATACTGATGCCGCAGCCCATGCATATTGCTCAGGCCCGCCACCTTGCTCTGCCCATCGTAAACGTGCCGTTGCTGGATGTAGGTCCTGTGTGCCGGGATCAATGACGCTGAGCCTGCTAGGTGGTGTGCTGCCTGGAGCGCGTCGCGATGCTCTGTCGTGGTGATGGGCACAGTTCGCTCCCGGCCGCCCTTGGTCCACGATCCCATGAGGGCGATGTGGTCGCCCCGATCCGCGTAACTGGGCTGGAACTTGATCGCTTCCTCCCGACGCAATCCGAAGGCAGCCTGTAGCTGAAGACTCATGCGTACGTGCGCGTCGGTGACCAGTTCAAGACCTGTGCCCAGTTCTTGGGCCTTGCTGATGTTGGTCACATAGCGGCGCTCGGCCACGCCGAGTTGCGTGTTGTTCGCCGGCAGGATGCCGGCCTTGCCGATCTTCTCGGCCCACCAGCGCAAGTGAGAGAGCCGATTCTTGATGGTGCCCGACGACAAACCGTCGCCTTGCCAGCGCTCCAGCAGCGCCTGGACATGCTTGCCTTTGAGTGACGAAGCCTTCATCTGCCGGAAGCCGGCCTCGCGTAGTTGCCGCGCAGCCAACGCGAGAGAACGCTTCCGGTCGGCCTGTGTGTTGTGGCCGCCGTCACGGTTGCGCTGGCAAAGCTGCCGCTGGGTGTAGGTCAAGTCGTCCATCGTCCGGCCTCCAAGCAAAGCGCCGTACTGCGTTGTCCTGAAATTCAGTGGTTAGTGTTGGTGCCAGCTCGCCAAGGCGAGATCCCGTGAGGGCAAGGGCATGGTGTTCAGGAGACACCAGAGCCTCGAATGAGGCGTCCGTCTTGCTCCCTGTTGGAAGCCCGGACGGAGTTACTGCAAGACGAAAGTGATGCGAACGTGGACAAATCCTCCTATGAAGTGAGTGGGATGAGAAATGCAGCGGGAACCCTGTGCGTTGCGCACAGGTAATAGCCGCAAGGGACAGTGCGCCAGCTGGCGCGGTAGGGATGAGTTCAAACAGCCGAAGAAGGCTCCGCCCTGGGTAGGGCCGGTATGCGGTCGGAGCCTGGGCATATCTGGGGCGGTTCCACCCTGTCGGGCCAGCGCTTGCAGGAACCTGCGCTGTTGGGGTTTCCGATGTACGAAGCCCATCGGTCTTGGCAACTGCCCGGTCAGTGTAGGGCGGCCATCATCATGTCTGCCGCACGCAATAGGATTCGGCATTCGCCCGCATTGTTGCTGGCGTGGGCGGGGTCGTCACTGCGGCGTGCAGTGACGACCCGTTTCGCGGCAGCATTTGCTACGCAGGGTGCGGCTGCCATCCCCTGGTCTGCATTGCCTGTGCCGCGATGTCCCCAGCGTTCGTCGGGGCATTCAGCATCTTGCGGATGTTGGCGATGTGCGCCAGGGCGGTTTCACGCGATGCCGGTGGCGCAGTCGGTTCTGGGCGGTGTTCGGTGCGTGGCACACCAGCAGGCCTATTTTCGACAGGCCGTGAGGCGGCAGATGTCTCCTTACGACCTGCCCACAAGCGGAACTCGCCCGCAAAGACGCGCTTCACCAAGGCGAAGAAGTAGGCCACGACATTGCGCACGGTGCCGCTCTGGCTGCGCGCCTGCAACTCATCGAGTACTTCCTGGCGATGTTGCGGCGGCAGCCGCCGTAAGGCGGCCTGCACGTCCTTTTGCTGATCTGCCTGGGCATTGGTCAGGCAAGGCGGCAAGCTCACCGACGGCGATGCCGAATCGCCGTCGCCTTCGCGCGCGCGGTACGTACGTTCTTTTTTATACATATACATCTTATACGTACCGCCCGGCTCAGCCGTCATGTGGCGGGCGTGTCCGGTCTGTTGCGGAACAAGCGTGCTGCCAGCGGAATCGCCAGACAATGGTAGTGGGTCGGCTGCCTCGCTCGCCTGCGACGGCGGCGTTGGGGGTAAATCATCGTCATCGTGGCGCTGATCGTGGGTCGCAATGGAGGCGGCTTCAGGTGCCAGCGCCAGCGCTGCCTGAATGTGGACGGCCACCCGATCCACCTGGTTGTTTTCGTGGCCGATAGACCCTTGCAGAAGTGCGGGCAGACTGGCATCGAGCGTGCAGGCCTGCTGGAAGTGCAAGGCGCTTTCGTGAACCTGATACAGCTCGCTGAGCACATGGCCGGTCAGAGGATCGCGGTGCTGGCCTATCAGGCTGATCCAGCCCGTCAACCGAAGCACAACGAGGACGCGCCGGGCCGTCTCGTATCCCCGGCCCTCTGCCCCAGCGGGGTGGAGGTGAGATAGCGGCGCAACTGCCCCAGATTCGCCAGCGGGCTGATGCCCTCGGCAGAGCGCAGCATGCGTAGAACCTGCCAGCCATTGCGCTCCAGCGGCGTGAGGCGAGCATCGAGCATGAGCGAAGCAGGTGTAGCGAACAGGGCATCTTGCCCCAGCGAGTTGTGGCGGGTGTGGTGGTCTGCCATAAGAGTTCTCCAAGGTCTGGGCCACAGTGGCCCGTTCCCCTGCATCTCATCGCGTACCGTTCAAGGCGTCAGCCAACAATGCGGTCTGCGCCATAACCGATTTATCCGGCTGGGCGCGGCGCTGGCACCGGTAGCCGGACTGATCTATTATCCCGATACCCCCATGGGGGTACAACTGGGGGTACTTCCAGCGATTCCCGCAAAGGCCGTGGCCCGATTTCCCCGCGAAACCTAGCATTCACCGCCCTTTGCCGACCGATCAACGTTTAAACGTGTGATCAACGTCCGATCTTTCTTCGTACGTTTGGATGTGCTGTTAAGCGCATGGCAGTCGCTCGGGCCGCCCCCGTGCGGCTGCCTCCGAAGTTGGAAATGGGTTGCCGTTGCCCACATCAGCCGGGCTGGGCCCAGTCGATCAACTGCGCTGTCTCATGCGATTGGCCCGCCGCGATCTGCGCCGGCACGCCATGGCGCAGCAACTGGTAGGTGTGCAGGTTGGCCTGATAGGTAGTGATGCCGGTGACATCCACCGCGAGGGTCAGCACATCATTCCTCGGCGCCATCATCCAGCGGCTTTCCCAGCTCTCGCTCGATCTGTTCGATCGTCGGCAGGCCAGTTTGCAGCTCTTGCGGCAGGGACTCCACCAACTTGTATTCGGCGATGCCCATTGGCTGCGACTTGTCACCCAGGGCGTACTCAGCCACCACCTTGTTCTTGCTTTTGCACAGCAGCAGGCCAATGCTCGGATTGTCCTGCGCGTGCTTCACCTGCCGATCCACGGCGGTCAGGTAAAAGCCCAATTGCCCCAGATGCTCGGGCTTGAACTTGCCCGCCTTCAGTTCGATCACCACATAGCAGCGCAGCTTGAGGTGGTAGAACAACAGGTCGATGAAGAACTCTTCGCCGCCCACGTCCAGCAACACCTGCCGCCCGACGAAAGCAAAGCCCGCGCCCAACTCCAGCAGGAAATCGGTGACGTGCTGCACCAGCGCTTTTTCGATCTCGCGTTCCTGTGCTTTCTCCCCCAGGCCAAGGAAATCGAAGCGGTACGGGTCTTTCAGCGACTCGATAGCCAAATCGGACTGCGGTGCAGGCAGGCGCTGATCGAAATTGGTGACGGCTTTGCCGGTGCGCTCCAGCAGGCGGGTTTCGATATGGATGTTCAACACGTTGCGCGACCAGCCATATTCGATGGCGGCGCGGGCATACGCTAGGCGCTCTGTCGGCGCTTTCAGGCGATCCAGCAATACCAGGTTGTGCCCCCAGGGCAATTGTGCAGCAACCTGCTGCACAATTTCGGCGTCCGGCCAGGCCTCGGCAAACGCCCGCATGTACTTGAGATTGCGCGGCGAGAAGCCTTTCACCTCCGGGAAGGCGGTGCGTAAGTCATGCGCCAACCGATCGATCACCTTGGCTCCCCAACCCTGTTCTGCCTGTCGCGCCAGAATGTCGTGGCCGATTTGCCAGTACAGGCTTACCAGTTCCCGGTTGACCGCCAGCGCCGCACGTTGCTGTGCGGTGTGGATGCGCCCCTTCAGGTCGGCCAGCCAGTCGGCGTAGCCTTGTGGAGCAGGGGTGAGCGAGGTTGGTCTGTCGGCCATCGGCTTTCCATCTTCCGTGTTATCCGTACGTCTCGACTTCTTCATGCGGTAGAACTCCTCAACGAGAAAATTCTACTTCTGACTACATCGCTTTTACGGGAGGGATTGCCGGGGGAGTGGCGATTATGAACACACTCGAGACCGGGCCGAGACACTTGAAGTCATCGTTCGCGTGTCATCGCCGGTGCTACTGATGTTGATGACTGCCGCCGCATTTTCGCTTGTGCAGCCTTTTTCCGCAGAGAAGAAGAACACGGTACGGTCGACGCCGCACGACGATTTCGCGCAGTCGGAATGTTCACCGGGGTGGTCACTGTGGCGTCGCTTCTGAGGAATCTAGCGCTTGGCGCTGAAGTGCTCGCGCCCCAGCGATCTGCACGAGGCTTGTCGTCAAGACCTGATAATCAATGGAAGGGACTTATGAATAAAGTGCTGCGCGCCAGGAGGGGGGCGTCCGTCAGGAGTTCCTTTCCCCCGCCGCCCTGACAAAATTCTCCTCCAACACACTCAACACCCGATTCAACGTATCCACATCCGCGGCTGACAGCCCTTTAAGCGACTCCTCAAAAAACTGAGCCCGCTTCGGCAAGGCCTCATTCACCACCGCCTGGCCGGCAGCGGTCAACGTCGCATTCGTCAACCGGTTGTCGTCCGCATCCACCGCCCGCGAAATCCACCCCAGCTTCTGCATCGCCTGCAATTGCCGCGTCAATGACGCCGGATCCAGCCGGCAGCGCTCGGCCAGATGCTTCTGCGAGCACTGCCCGTTCTCATGCAGCGCCAGCAATATCCGCCACCGCGGCAACGCGTGACCCACCTTGCTGCTGAAGGCGCTCTGCATCACGCGATACGTTTGGCCCATGTGCTGGATGACTTGAAGGCCTTGTTGTTGTTTGGGCAAAAGCTACTCTCCGACGCCGGCGGGCTCCGGTTTGGATGGCCGGACCAGTTGCACCAGGGGCACGCGCCGCACGCACCAGAGTGCGAAGACGGCGACGGCGAGGGCGATGAGCTGCCCTTCGTGGATGGCGCCCACCAGCGCGATGCGCGCGATTTCGATGAGCGACGTTCCGTCCTGGCCTTGATGGGCCAATTGTGCCAGGAACTCGGTCTGGGCCGCTGGGTTGACCAGCATCTGCGGGTCGTTGAGCTTGGGCAGCCACTGCGCGGAAGCGCCGCGCAGGGTGGATTCGACGCCGCTGAAGTAGCTGTGGCTGACCATGGTGCCGACGACGGCGGTGCCCAGCATGCCTCCGATCATGCGCAGGGATTGCAGAAGCGCGGTGGCGATGCCCAGGTGGCTGCGGCCGGCGGTCTGCTGGGCGAAGACGGTGAGGTTGGGCATGATGAAGCCCATCCCCAGGCCGGCCATCGTCATGTAGGCGCCGATCAGCAAATGCGACGTGTAGCTGTGGGTGGTGACGATGCCCAGGCACGAAAACGCCATGAGAATGAAGCCGGCGTACAGCATGCGGTTGGGGTTGCGGATGCGCGTGATGATGCGGCCGTTGACGATGCTGCCGACGGTGATGAAGACGACCATGGGCGTGATGAGCAGGCCCGCCTGCTGGGGCGACAGCCCGAAGCCACCTTGCAGGAGCAGGGGCGCGTAAAAGAGCAGGGAATACATCGTCACGCCGACCAGCAGGGCCAGAGTGAAGAGCATGGCCAGGCCGCGGTTGCGGAACATGTCCAGGGGCAGGAGCGGATGCGGGCAGCGGCGTTCCCACCAGATCAGGGCAGCGAAGGCGGCGATGCTGCCGGCGCCCAGCATCACGAGGGAAGGCGTGAAGCCGTCCTTGGGCAGGAGTTCCACGAGCAGTTGCATGGTCCCCAGCGCCACGGCGATCAAGATCGCACCTTGCCAATCCAGCCGGACCTTGCCGGGACTCTGGTTGCGCAGGTGCGGCAGGTAGCGGGCGACGAACCACAGGCCCAGGATGCCGATGGGCAGGTTGACGTAGAAGACGGAGCGCCAGCCGTAGTGTTCCGTCAGGGCGCCGCCAAGCGTGGGACCGACCGCGTTGGCGATGCCGAAGGCGGCGCTGAGCATGACCTGCCAGCGCAGCCGGACGAGGGGATCCGGGAAAAGATCGGGAATACAGGCGAAGGCGGTCCCGACCAGCATGCCGCCGCCGATACCCTGCAGCGCCCGCGCCAGCACCAGTTCGAGCATCGTGTCGGCGGCGCCGCACAGGACCGAGGCCAGGGTGAACAACACGATGGCGGCCACGACGAAGGGTTTGCGGCCGTAGTAATCGCCCAGCCGCCCGAAGATCGGCACGGTGATGACGGACGTCAGCAGGTAAGACGTCGCTACCCATGCATACAGTTCGAAGCCGCGAAGTTCCGCCACAATGGTGGGCAGCGCGGTGCCCACCACGGTCTGGTCGATGGCGACCAGCATCATCACGAAACACATGCCCAGCATGGCCAGCAGGGTTTGCCGGAAGGGCAGGATCTGGCCGGGCGAGTGTGGAGAGGTGGGGGCGGGGGCGGTCATTGTTGGACGCATCAATAATTGATCGATCAATTATTCTAGTCCTACAATCCGCCGGTCAGGAAGCCGTCAGCTTGGTCGATCCCGCTGATCGGCCTGATTTGTTACGATAGCGGTTATCTGCACGCTGGGTTACCGGCGTCTTCAGCAGGCCTTCCTCGGTAGCACCTTCCTTTGGCGCCCATGCCGCAGGCTCGGCAGGAGCGAGGACACGCCCTGAAAGGCAAGCCTCTGAATGGCAAGTCGGTCCAGGCAAGTCCGTCAAGGCAAGCCCGGCAAGGCAAACCTGACAGGCAAGCCCAGGATTGCAGACAGTTCAATAGGCCAGCGGTCTTCCGCCGGCAACGCACCTTCCCCGCGCGTGGCGCGGTGGGCGGTATCAAGGATTTCCAGTCGAGGTACCGACGGGGCAGCAATGAAAACGTGGTTCAAGCGCATTTTGATAGGCCTGGTAGTGTTGGTTGTCGTGGCCGTCGTCGGCCTGGCCATCTTCTTGCTGACATTCGACCCCAACGCGTACAAGTACAAGCTGGAAGAGCTTGTCCAGGAACGTTATCAACGCACGTTGACGATCGACGGCGAGATCGAGCTATCGCTCTTCCCGCGGATCGGCCTGTATGTACAGGGCGTCTCCCTGTCCGAACCCAATAGCACGGACACGTTTGCCTCCATCGAGAGCACGCGCCTTGCCGTGGCCGTGTGGCCGCTGCTGTCCAACAGCTTTGTCGTGGACCACGTCGCCATCAGCGGGCTGAAAGCGCGCGTGGTGCGGGACAAGCAGGGCCAATTCAATTTCAGCAATCTGGTGGGCGGCACGCAGCCGGTCACCGATTCGCCCAGCAATCCGGCCGAAGCCTTGGTGGGCGCCGCCCAGACCGCCGCGCAGGCGATCACCAGCGGCAACCTGCCGCCGTCGCGCAACAACATGCAGATCGACATCGCCGGCCTGGACCTGAAGGACGGCGAAGTGCAGCTGCAGGACGCGATAACGGGCATGGCGGTCGCGTTCACGCGCATCAACGCCAACACCGGCCGCGTCACGTTCAACCAGCCGTTCGATGTGCGCATGACGGCGCGCGTCGAAGGCGGCTATCCGCGCGTGGATGCCAACCTCACCGGCCAGGCGCTGCTGACGCTAGACCCTTCCGCCAAGCGCTATGCCGCACAGCGGCTGGACCTGCGCATGGACGGCAAGCTGCCCGGCGCCGAGGCCAAGAGCCTGGTGATGCGCGGCAACCTGGCGTTCAACGGCCAGAAGTCCGCGTTGGACGTCGGTGGTCTGGAACTGCTGTTCCAGGGCGACGTGACCGAACCCTCGGTCAAGGCGACCAATGTGGAAGCCAGCGTGGCGATCCCCAAGCTGGCGATCGATCCGCACAAGAGCCAACTCCAGATCGAAAAGCTTGCCGTGCGCGCCAAGGGCGGCGTGGTTGATGGCCCCTTCGAACTGGCCGTCGATGCGCCGGCGCTCAATATTTCCCCCGCGTCGGCTACCGGCGAAGCCCTGACGGGCCGGGTGCGGATCAGCGGCCTGGATGCCAGCTTCGGCCTGAACGGCATCAGCGGAAACGCCGGCGAACTGGATATCAAGGAAGCCAAGCTGGACAGCACGTCCAAGAAGGGCGACCGTGTGGTGAAGCTGAATTTCGCGTCACCGCTCAGCCTGAACCTGCTGATGCGCAGCGGCGCCATGTCGGCGTTGCGTGGCGACGTGAACATCACCGATCCTGGCCTGCCCAAGGGCAGCCTGCAGATTCCGGTGATCGGCAGCCTGACGGTGGACCTGCTCAAGGATCAGGCCACCAGCAAGATCAATGCGGTGCTGGAAGGCGGCAAGTTCGACCTCAGCGCCGACATCACGAAACTGACCGACACGCCGCAGATGAAGTTCGCGCTGGTCGTGGACACGCTGGATCTGGACAAGCTGGTGCCGCCCGTGGTGGCCGCACCGCCCAAGCCGCCCGCGGACGGCAAGAAGGACGACAGCAAGCCCGCGCCGGCCCCGGCCCCCGCCGCACCGGTCGATGACACGATCAACCTGTCGGCGCTGGTCGGCCCCAGCGTCAACGGCACGCTGAAGGTCGGCAAGCTGGTGGTCCGCGGCCTGAAGGCCGACGAAGTCTCGGCCTCGGTCAAGCTGGACAAGGGCAAGCTCGACATTTCCGACCTCGCGGCAGGCCTCTACGGCGGCAAGCTGGCGGGGGCGCTGTCCGTGGACGCGGCGCAGGGCAATCAGATCGCCACCAAGATGACGCTGGCCGGCATCGCAATCGAACCGCTGCTGGTGGATCTGGCCAAGCGCAACGTGCTGAGCGGCACGGGCAACCTGACGCTGGACCTGAAGACCGGCGGCGCCAACGTCTACGCGATGAAGAGCGGCCTGGGCGGCACGCTGCAATTGAAGCTGCGGGATGGCGCCGTGAAGGGTATCGACCTGACGCAGACGTTGCGCGACCTGAAAGCCCGCTTCTCGCCGGATGCGCAGAACGAAACGGTGGCTGCGGACACGGGCAAGCAGACGCAGTTCTCGGAACTGGACGCGGACTTCGCCATCGCCAAGGGCATTGCCACCGTGAAGCGCCTGAATTTCGTATCGCCGCTGCTGCGGGTTACGCAGGGCGAGCCGGCCAGCATCGACTTCGTCAAGAGCGAGCTGGATCTGGTGGCGCGCGCGCGGGTCATCAACCCGGCGGCGAATCCCGATGGCAAGGAGCTGATCGACCTGAAGGACGTGACTATCCCCGTCCATTTCAAGGGCCCGTTCGACAACCCTTCGTACACGCTGCTCTGGAAGGACGCCATCGGCGGCATTCTGAAGCGCAGCCTGGAGAACAAGCTCAAGGAAGCGGTCTCCGGCAAGGGCAAGAGCGGCGCCGCGGTGGACAAGGCCTTGAAAGGATTGCTGGGCAAATGAGCGCAGAACAGTTCCAGCCGATCGCCGAATGCGGCGTGACGACACAGGCCCAGGCGGCCGGCTATCACCGCCAGTGGCTGGTGGCCAATGATTCGGGGCAGTGGTTGAACCGCGAGCTGTGCCCCCGCCTGGCCGAGGTGTCGGTGGAATTGCGTTTGGGTTATCTGGTGCTGAAGGCGCCGGGCATGCTGCGCATGGATATTCCGCTGGACGTGATCGAAGACGACGACAGCGTGCGCTACAGCATGATGGTGGGCGAGCAGACCATCGACGTCGTTGACGAAGGCGAGCTGGCCGCGGCCTGGATCTCGAACTTCGTTCAGGTGCCTTGCCGCATCATGAAGGTGCACCCGGACACGCCCGTATCCGCCTGGCCGGTCTGAACGCGGCCCGCGCCGGTTTTCAAGCGCCCGCTCGGGCGCGCTTGTATTCGAAAGCGGTGTGAGCCACGAGGCCCGCCGCGAGGCCCCAGAAGGCCGACCCAATTCCCCAGAAACTGAATCCCGACGCCGTCGCCAGCAGCGTGATGAGCGCGGCTTCGCGCCGTTGCGGATTGGCCATGGCGGCGGCCATGCCGCCCATGATGGTGCCCAGCAGCGCCAGCCCGGCCAGCGCCGCCAGCAGCGCGGCGGGCAGTGCCTGGAAGAAGACTGCAACCGCGCCCGCGACGATGCTGAGCGCGACGTAGCTGACGCCGTACGTGGCGGCGGCGATGTAGCGCTTGCCCGGGTCGGGATGCGCTTCGGGCCCGGTGCAGATGGCCGCGCTGATCGCGCCCATGGTGACGCTGTGCGCGCCGAAGGGGGCGGCCACCAGGCCCAGCAGGCCAGTGGCGGCGACCAGGCGCGATGCGGGCGGACGGTAGCCTGCGGCCTGCAGGATGGCCAGACCGGGCAGGTTCTGCGACGCCATGGCCACGACAAAGAGCGGAATGCCCAGGCTGACCGCGGCCTGTGCGCTGAAGGCGGGCGTGGTCCACACGAATTCGGTCAGGCGCCAATCCAGCTGGTCGACCTGCATGAGGCCCATTCCGGCCGCCATGGCCACCGCCACGGCCATCACCACCAGCACCGCGTAACGCGGCGCCCAGCGGCGGCACAGCAGGTAGGCGGCGCACATGGCCAGCACCAGCGCGGGCTGCTTGTTGATGTTGCTGAAGATGCCCATGCCGAAATTGAGCAGCACGCCGGCCAGCATGGCGGCGGCGACCTCGCCGGGAATGCGGCGCAGGATGGGGTCGATCCAGCCGAACAGCCCGCAGGCCAGCGTCAGGCCGGCTGCCAGCACGAAGGCGCCGACGGCTTCATTGAAGGGGACGCCTGCCAGCGCGGTGACGAGCAGCGCCGCGCCGGGCGTGGACCACGCCATGACCACGGGCAGGCCCGTGCGCAGGCTGTAGAACGCGCCGCCCAGGCCCAGCACCAAGCTCAGCGAGCCGATCCACGAGCCGATGCGTGCGGCATCCAGGCCCGCGGCATGACCCGCCTGCACCATCAGCACGGCGGTGCCGCCAAAACTGACCAGGACGGCGACCAGCCCGGCAGCGACCGCGGACGCGGAGATGTCGCGGCGGGCGTGGTGCGGGGAGGGGGAAAGGTTGATGCTGGGCGGCGCCGCGTCGCTCATGCGGCACCGGTGAGGCGGCGGTACTTGGCCATGAGCTGCTCCTGGCCTTCATTCCATTGCGGGTGCAGCTCGATGCACTCCACGGGACAGACCACCTTGCACTGGGGCTCGTCGTGATGGCCGACGCATTCCGTGCACCGGTCGGGGTCGATGACGTAGTAGTCCTCGCCCATGGAGATCGCGTCGTTCGGGCACTGGGGCTCGCAAACGTCGCAATTGATGCATTCTTCGGTGATGGTCAGGGCCATGATGGGCAACGGAAAGGCGATTGGCCCGGCCATTGTAGCGCCGGGCGGCCGGGGCCCGGAAAGCGCGAAAAGGGCGCTTGCGCGCCCCTTCGGGGATGTTGCAGACGGGGCTTCAGCCCGGCCAGGATTGTTCGCGGCGTTCCTTGGCTTTTTCCTGCAGCCAGCGCTCGACCGACGGGAACACGAACTTGCTGACGTCGCCGCCAAGCTGGGCGATTTCGCGGACGATGGTGCCCGAGATGAACTGGTACTGGTCGGATGGTGTCATGAAGAGCGTCTCGACGTCCGGCAGCAGATGGCGGTTCATGCCGGCCATCTGGAATTCGTATTCGAAGTCGGACACGGCGCGCAGCCCGCGCACGATGACGCGGCCATTCTGTTCACGCACGAAGTCCTTGAGCAGGCCGCCAAAGCTTTGCACTTCCACGTTGGGATAGTGGCCCAGCACTTCGCGCGCGATATCCACGCGCTCGTCGATGCTGAAGAAGGGCTTCTTGTTGCGGCTAGTGGCGATCCCCACCACGACTTTGTCGAAAAGCGTGGCTGCACGGCGAACCAGGTCCTCGTGGCCCCTGGTCAGCGGGTCGAAAGTGCCGGGATAAACAGCGATGATCATGCGAGCTCCGTACCGTTATTAGTGGTGTACACCATCCTCCGAAGCCGGATTATTGATCGATTTGCGCAATGCAGCAAATTCCAGAAGATGGAAGTGGACGGCGCCGGCCTTGTCCTGCCGCAGAATCTCGAATCCTTCGGGGGCTTCGATGGCGGATTCCGCCTCGACATAGACTAGTCCATGATCGGTCAGAATGCCCGGCAGGATCGGCCACAGGCGCGGCAGCCAGCCCTGTCCAAAGGGCGGATCCAGCAGGATGAGGTCAAACCGGGACGCATCCATCCGTTCGGCGACCTGCATCGCATCGCCCACATGGATGCGTATCATGTCGGCTTTGAGCTTGTCGCGCAGTGTCCGCAGCGCGGACGCGGCGGTCCTGTCCCGCTCGACCATCTGCACATGCGCCACGCCGCGCGAGGCCGCCTCGAAGCCCAGGGCGCCGCTGCCGGCAAAAAGATCCAGCACCTGCTTGTCGGCAAACTCGCCGCCCCACAGGTGTGTAAGCCAGTTGAAAAGCGTTTCGCGGACCCGGTCGGGCGTGGGACGCAGCGTCTCCACGTCGGGCACGGCGATGGGGGTGCGCCTGTATTGGCCCCCGACGATACGAATATACTTGTTACCCATGTTTAGCCGCTTCTTCAAGAAAAAATCCCCTCCGCCCGCCACGCCGGCTCAGCCCGCGTCGCCGCCGGAGGTTGTCGACGCGCCAGTCGCGCCCGCGGAGCCGTCTTCGGCTCCGTCCAGCCCGGCGCCTGCGTCGCCTGCTCCCGAGCTTCGTCAGGAACCGGTTGCGCCGGTTGCAGCGCCGGTCACTGCGCCAGTGACCCCGCCGGTCCCGGCGGCGCCTACGCCAGCGCCGGCCGTCTCGGTAACGCCTGCGCCGGCGACGACGTCTGCACAGGCTGCGCCGATTCCGACTCCGGCCGCGCCGTCCCTCACGCGTACCGCGCCGGCTTCCGCACCGGGCGCGGCGTCTGCAGCAGCCGCTGCCGCCACGCCCGCCACTGAGCCGTTCCGCGCGCCGCAGCCGCCCGTCCCGGCGCCTGCACCCGTCGTCGCGCCCGTGCCGGCCCCCGCGCCTGTAGTCCCGGCACCTGCTCCTGCGACCCCGGCACCTGCGCCGGTATCAACGCTTGCGCCTGTCGCGGCGCCTGCGCCGGTTGTCCCAGCTGTCCCGGAACCCGCACCCGCCGAGGCGCCCAAAAAGGCCTCCTGGCTGTCGCGCCTGAAGCAAGGACTGTCCCGCACGGGCCAAAGCATCGGCGGCATTTTTGTCGGCGTGAAGGTCGACGAGAACCTGTTCGAGGAACTCGAATCGGCCCTCATTATGGCCGATGCCGGCCTTGAGGCCACCGAGAAGCTTCTGACGGCGCTGCGCGCGCGCGTCAAGAAGGAACGCATCGAAGACCCGGCCAAGGTAAAGACGGCGTTGCGCCAACTGCTGGCCGATCATCTGCGTCCGCTGGAGCGCGCCTTTGATCTGAAGCGCACGCAACCGCTGGTGGTCATGATTGCCGGCGTGAACGGCGCGGGCAAGACCACGTCCATCGGCAAGCTGGCGCATACGTTCCAGCGCCAGGGCGCCAGCGTGCTGCTGGCCGCCGGCGACACGTTCCGCGCCGCCGCACGCGAGCAGTTGGTGGAATGGGGCAGCCGCAACAACGTCAGCGTGATTTCGCAGGATGGCGGCGATCCGGCCGCCGTGGCGTTCGACTCGGTTAATGCCGGTCGCGCGCGCGGCATGGGCGTGGTGATGGTGGATACGGCCGGCCGTCTGCCCACGCAGCTGCACCTGATGGAAGAACTGAAGAAGATCCGCCGCGTCATCGGCAAGGCGGACGCCAGCGCGCCGCACGAGGTGCTGCTGGTGGTGGACGGCAACACGGGTCAGAATGCGCTGGCGCAGATCCGCGCTTTCGACGCCGCGATCAACCTGACCGGCCTGGTCGTGACCAAGCTGGACGGCACCGCCAAGGGCGGCACGCTGGCCGCCGTCGCAGCCGGCAGCCAAGGCGTGCGCCCGGTGCCGGTGTACTGGATCGGCGTCGGCGAAAGCCTGGAAGACCTGCAGCCCTTCGTGGCGGACGAGTTCGCGGCGGCGTTGCTGGCCGACTGAGTCGGTTCATCCGGGACTCATCGCTGTCTTGCAAGAGGCCGTAAAGGCCCATGAAGACCTATCTGACGGGACGACGCGAAAGCGCCGTCCCGTTGTCGTTTCCGGGCAGGCGCAGCCACGAATCGCGCTGTGAACGGCGCCGTCAGCAGCTTCCGCCAACGGCACCAGGCGCAGCGCCACCAGCGCCACCCGCAGCGCCGGCGTCCGCTTTACCCGACCTGACCCATCGCCGGATCGCTGATCAGATCCTTGCCCGTCTCCATCCGACCGGCAAAGCGCCGCTGGAACGCCGCATACCCCTCGCAAGCAACCGCGAAGTCATACCACTGGCCGCTGTCGCTGACCGGCCACGCAAGCTCGCCGGTCTGTCCAGGTTCGACCGTCGCGGTCCAAGGACCGTCGCCGCGGTACGCCATCGCCTTGACGGTGAACGTGCAAGCCGTCGCGCCGTTGTTGTGCAGCTTGACCAGCACCTGCGGATCATCACACGGCACGTAGCACACCTGGATCTCCGGCTGAGCGCCGCCCGCCTGCATCAGATCGCCTGCGAACGCGCGGTGAAAACCGTTCGGTCCCAGTACCCACAGGTCGTACTTGCCCGCGTCGCCGGACACGTCCCACGCGTCGTCCAGCGACTTGCCCGCTTCAACCACATAACGGCGCGGGATGCGGTCCAGATGCAGCTTGTCGTACACATGGAAGACAGCGGCGGTCTTGGCCGAGCTGGCGTTGGCGAACAGCAGCCGGACCCGGTTCTCACGCACGTCCTCGCGGGCGCTGGCGTGAAGTTCATACGGCAACGCACGCGAGGGCCGTGTGCCTTGCGCCTGCGGGGCCAGCGTCTGTTGCGCCGGGATGGCGATGGCCGGTTGTGCCTCCTGCCAAGTGGTCAGGCCGTCGGCGTCCGTCTTGGTGCTGCGGCCGGACAGCGTGGGCAGCGGCGCGCCGTTGGGCGACACGAAGTTCAGCGTGGACGTGAGGTCGCCGCACACGGCGCGGCGGAATGCGCTGATATTGGGTTCCATGACGCCGAAGCGCTGTTCGAGAAAGCGCAACGCCGAGGTGTGGTCGAACACCTGCGAATTGACCCAGCCGCCACGGCTCCACGGCGAGATCACCCACATCGGCACGCGCATGCCGGGACCGTAGGGTTTGCCATCGGCGGACAACTGCTTGGGCGTGGCGGGCGTGTAGGTGTTGTACTCGAAGGCCATCTCGGCGTCCGTCAGCGTGGACTTGCCGGCCAGCGTGCCGTCGTCGTTGCGCGACGGCGCGCTGGGTGTGGGCATGTGGTCGAAGAAGCCGTCGTTCTCGTCGTACGTGACCAGGAACACGGTCTTGCTCCAGACCTCGGGCGACTGCGTCAGCGCGTCCAGCGCGGCCTGGATGTACCACGCGCCCTTTGCGGGGCTCGAGGGGCCGGGATGCTCGCTATACGCCGCCGGCGGGATGATCCATGACACCTCGGGCAGCGTGCCGTTCATCACGTCGTCGCGCAGGCTTTGCAGCAGGCCGCCGTCCGGCATGGTGTTGCCAAAGCCCTTGGCAAATGGGCTGAACTGGTCGTCGATGGCCGGGTTGTACGCGGGACCGCCCTGGTTCGTGACCTGGCGGTCCGCCGGCATCTTTTCGATCTCGGCGCGCCAGTGGCGAAAGCTCATCATCTCGTTGCAGCCGAAGTTGTCGGGGATGTTCTGGTAGACCTTCCAACTCACGCCGGCCTGCTGCAGGCGGTCGGCGTACGTCGTCCAGGTCCAGCCCTCGGTCGAAGGCCCCACGTCGGCGCCGTCGTTCATTTCGTTCATCACGACCGATACGTTGTCGCCGCTGGGGCCGTTGGTGCCCGTCCAGAAGAAGAGGCGGTTGGGGATCGTGCCGGCGTGCATCGCACAGTGGTAGCTGTCGCACAGCGTGAAGGCGTCGGCCAGCGCGCGGTGGAACGGCACTTCGGCGGTCTCGTAGTAGCCCATCGACAACGGCTGCTTGGCGCTAGGCCAGCGGTTCATGCGGCCGTGGTCCCAGGCGGCCTGACAGTTGGGCCACGAGTGCGGCGTGCTGCCCGCGCGCTGCGCGTTGCCCAGCCGCGCGTCCAGGTGATAAGGCAGTTCTAGCGTGCCGTCGCTGCGCGTTTGATGGAATACCGACTTGCCGTTGGCGAGCGGAATGGGGAAGCGGTCGCCGAAGCCGCGCACGCCCGGGAAGGTGCCGAAGTAGCCGTCGAATGAGCGGTTTTCCAGCATCAGCATCACGACGTGCTTGACGTCCTGGATGGTGCCGGTGGGACTGTCGGCTTCAATCGCGAGGGCGCGGCGGATGCTGGGTGGAAACATCGACAAGGCGCTCATCGCCGCGGTGGCGCCGAGCGTGGTCGTGAAGAACTTTCTCTTGGAGGCGTCGATCGTCATTGGCTGTTCTGTCTGGAGTTTGCAGGAAACGGCAGCACTGCCGGCATCATGGCGCACAATGCGCCGCGCAGGTAGCCGGGGCGGGCGTCGTGGGCGTGGTGGGCGTCGTGGTAGGGGGCGGCGGCGCCGTTTCGTCCGTGTCGTCGTCGCCGCCGCAGGCGGCAAGCGAGAACACCAGCGAAAGCGCGCAGCAGGCCGCGAGGCCGCGTCTGGCAATGACCAGCAAGGGGGAAGTGGTTTGCATGAGTCCGTGTGCGTGGATGGGCGGACGGCCCGCGCTGGCCGTTGCGCCGTCACACAGGACGAGTGTCGGGCGGAAGCTGCGGGCCACGAATGCGCCCGGCAGTGTGTCCGGACGACAGCCAATGAGTATTGGCACGCCGGATGTCGACGAATTGACAGGGGCCTGACGCGAAGCTGTCAGGCGGCCCTTTTTTGAAACGCCATGCTAGATGCGTGTCCAGGTGAAATCGAATTCAACGCGGGACTTTCGCATGGGTTAAACGCGCGCGATGCGCGTCACTTCCAGAACGGTTTGCTGCGTGCGAGGTCGTCAAAGGCCTGCTGCGCTTCGACGACCAGTTCGTCCAGGCGCGCGCTGATCCAGCCCAGCGCGAACCAGGCTTGCGGATGCGTCGCCGTACACGACTGGTAGTAGTCCTTTGCCATCGCCAGGTCGTTGATTTCACCCAGCACGTCCTGCACGCGGGACAGCAGCTTGCGATAGCCGCGCAGCTTGCTGGCGGGCAGCAGCGATTCAGCGAACGACAGGCCATAGCGCAGGCGCTTGCCGCGCTTGCGCAGATCGTGGCGGGCGGGGATGTCCAGTGCCGCGAAATGCGTGCCCTGGTCGGCCACCTTGTCGTGCCAGCGGTGCAGGCGGCGGGCGAGCAGCTTGTGCAGGTGCTGCGGCTCGGGTTCCGGCGTCAGCATCGGGATGATGGTGGGCTTGACGATGGGACCGGCCACACCGCCTTCCAGCCGGATGGCGGGCTCGGGCGCGGCGTCGCTGGGCGTGCCGTTGGCGATGGTCTGGCTGTCCGTGTCAGGTTGCACGGGCGGCACGTCGAGCGACCATTCCAGCAGCGTGAGCAACCATGCCTGGAAGGCCTGGCCGCCCGCGATGGTCTGCGCGTCTTCGTCGGGCGGCGCGGCTTCCATGGGGATCACGGGCATGCCGGCGCGCAGCAGCGCGGGGGCGACGGTCTCGTTCAGCACGTCCTGATCGCGGTTGGCGCCGAACGCCGCGAAGTGCGTGCGCACACCCTGCAGCAGCTCGTCGGGCACCGGGGCGATCCAGCCGTCGAAGAGCTTCCAGGCCGACCGCAGCCGGCGCACGCCGACGCGCAGTTGATGCACGTGTTCGGAGTTGCCGGCGCGGTAGACGCCTTCGGTGTCGACCTCGGCCAGCACCGCCGCATTGCGGCAGATCTGGTCCAGGCATTCGGCCGCGATCGCGCCCATGGCCTGCGGCGGCGTCATGTCGTCGCGCAGCTTCACGGACGACGCGCCGCGCGGGGACCAGAACTGGGCGATGGCCTGCGCGCGGCGCGCTTCGTGGTCGTCGCCGGCAGCGGCGTCGACCTCGGCCAGGCGATTCGCCAATTGGGCCAGCGCGTCGCCGCGTTCGGACTTGCTGCGGGGATCCAGGATCAGCGCATGACGCTGTTGCCAGCCGCGCGCCGCCGCGAAGATGGCGGCGGGACGGCCCGACACCAGTTCGAATTCCAGTTCTGAGATCGGCAGTTCCAGCGCGCCAGCGCGCAGGATGCCGGTGTCGTAGGCCAGCTCGACCGTGCCGAAGCGCGTGCGGATCTTGCGCAAGAGGCGCTGCACGTCGGTTTCATAGCGCAGGCCCAGTTCGCCCTTGATGGCAGACAGCGGGCCCTCGACGTCGGTGCCGGCATAGACGGACAGGTCGAGCACGGGACCGGGCCGGGGGTGGTTCATCTCGATGCGCGAGATCGCATCGGCGCCGGGCATCTTCAGCGTCTGCACCCAATCGGAGCCTTCCTGCCGCAGCCGGACGGCGATGCGCGCCCGCGCAAGCTCGCGTTCCGGCGTGTCGAAATACATGGCATGCAAGCGAATGCGCGTGGCCTCGCGTTGCTTGACTTCACGCAGCACGGCCTGGCGTGAAGCCGTGGGCACGTGCAGTTTCAATTCCTGTTCCGACATGGCAGCGGGTGTCCAACGGCAAAAGCCAAGATGTTAATCAAGGCGGGGTGCGTTTTGATGACCGTTCATATTTTGTTCACATTGAGCATAGACGTGATCGCGGCGCAAAAACAAGGCGGCCCATCAAGGGCGACGAGGCGCTTTTGCGTTGCTTGCGAACAGAAAGGAAAGTGCGGATGTCAGTCACCGGCACTCGCTCGCCCAAAGAAAACGCCGCCCCGTTTGGGGCGGCGAAGGGAGCGCGAGTCAGGGGAAACCGACAGGCGTAAAGCGGTGCGGCGGCGCTACAGAATGCGTTTGCGCGCCTGGGTGATGATGACTTCGGCCAGCACGACGACTACGAAGATCGCGGCCAGCACCAGCGCGACGCGGTCCCACTGGAACAGGTTCAGCGCGGTATCCAGCGCCATGCCGATGCCGCCGGCGCCGACCAGTCCCAGCACCGCGGATTCGCGCACGTTGATGTCCCAGCGCAGCAGCACGATGGACCAGAACGCCGGGCGGATCTGCGGCCAGTAGGCGTACCAGATCACCGAGGCCTTGCTGGCGCCGGTGGCCGTGACGGCTTCGATGGGGCCGCGCTGGGCTTCCTCGATGGCTTCGCCGACCAGCTTGCCGACAAAGCCGATCGAGCGGAAGGCGATGGCCAGCGTGCCGGCCAGGGCGCCCGGTCCGAAGATGGCGATGAACAGCAGCGCCCACACCAGCGAGTTGACCGAACGGCTGGACACCAGGATCAGGCGGGCCAGCATGTTGATGGTCTTGCTGGGCGTGAGGTTGTTGGCCGCCAGCAGACCCACCGGCACGGCCATGAACACCGAAAGAATGGTGCCCAAGGTGGCGATGTGCAGCGTTTCGATCAGGGCTGCGTGTACGCCATCCGGGTAGTAGGCCCAATCGATCGGCCACATCCGGCGGAAGAGGTCGGCCATCTGTTCCGGTGCGTCGTACAGGAACTCGGGGATGACCTCCACGCCGCGGATTGCTTGCACGACCGCCGCCACCAGCAGCAGGTACAGCGCAAAGCGCAGCAGGCGCTGGCCCATGCTGTAGCGTTGCCAGACGCGGGGCTGGCCCGCGGGGTTCAAGGGAGAGACGTGGGCGTTCATTCTTCCACCTCCGCCTTGCGCGCGGCCGTCGGCTTGCTGCTGCCCAGACCGCGGGCGCCAGCGAAGCGGCTTTGCAGGATTCGGTCAAAGCCCAGGTTGTCCAGGAACACCGCCCGCACGAAGCCGGCCAGGATTTCACCCAGCATGATGATCGCGATCAGGGTCAGCAGGATGGCGCTGACGAAGTCGTAATCGAAGCGCTGGAAGGCCGAGAACAACGTGCCGCCCACGCCGCCCGCGCCCACGATCCCCACCATGGTGGAGTTGCGCAGGTTGGAGTCGAACTGATAGGTGGCAAAGCCGATGAAACGCGCGAACACCTGCGGCAGCACGCCGAACACGATGACGTTGGAGAACGACGCGCCGGTCGCGCGCACCGCTTCGACCTGCTTGAGCGAGATTTCCTCGATGGCTTCGGTGAAAAGCTTGCCGATGAAGCCGATGGACGCGACAGTCAGCGCCAGGATGCCGGCCAGCGCGCCAAAGCCCACGGCCTTGACGAACAGGATGGCGACGATGACCGGGTGCAGCGCGCGGCACAGCGCGACGATCGAACGCGCGGGCCACGAAATCCAGGCGGGCATCAGGTTGCGCGCGCCCAGGAGGCCCACGGGCAGGGCAAGGAAGATGCCCAGCATCGACGCCAGGACCGCGATTTCAAGACTTTCGGCGATGCCCTTCCACAAGGTGGCGGGCTTTTCGAAATTGGGCGGGAACATGCGCGCCAGGAACGTCGACGCATGGCCCATGCCGGCTTCGAAGCGCGACCAGCTGAAGTCCAGTTGCGCGGCGGCATAGACGGTGTAGAGCACCAGCAGCAGCACGCCTGCCTTGGCGCGCCCTGACATGGCGAAGGGGCGGATGCCGCCCCGGGGTTGCGTCATTCCAGCCAAGACTCGCCTCCGTAGATGGTCTTGAGCATGGTCGCGTCCAGGCCCTGGCCGTCGCCGTCGTAGACTACGTGGCCGCCCGACATGCCCACGATGCGCGTGGCATAGCGGCGCGCCAGTTCGACGTCGTGGATGTTGACGATGACGGGGATGCCCGAGGCGCTGCCCTGCGCGGACAGCAGTTCCATGATTTCGACGGAGGTCTTGGGATCCAGCGACGACGTCGGTTCGTCGGCCAGCAGCACCTGCGGGCGCTGCATCAGCGCGCGGGCAATGCCCACGCGCTGGCGCTGGCCGCCCGACAGCGCATCGGCGCGCTGGTCGGCAAACCCGGCCAGGCCCACGGTGTCGAGCAGCTTGTAGGCGTGCTCGATGTCCTCGGGCTCGAAGCGGCGCATCCAGGCCTTCATGGCCGAGGTGTACCCCAGCCGGCCGGTCAGCAGGTTTTCCATCACGGTCAGGCGTTCGACCAGGTTGTATTCCTGGAACACCATGCCGATGCGGCGGCGCGCGCGGCGCAGCGACGCGCCGCGCACTTGCGCCAGGTCCACGGTGCCGTCCTGGGACTGCAGGATGATCTCGCCCTTGGTGGGTTCGATCAGCCGGTTGATGCAGCGCAGGAGCGTGCTTTTGCCGGTGCCCGAAGGACCGATGATGGCGGTGAGCCCCTGACCGGCGATCTGCAGGTCAATGCCGTTCAGTACCGGCCGGCCGGCCCGGTATTCCTTGACCAGGCCGGAAATGCGTAGCGACGTCGTCATGCTGGATTACTTCTTGCTCTTTGCGGATTCGCGGTCGTAGGCCGCGCGGTTGAAGCTTTCGCCACCGGATTCAGCGACCTGGCGGACGATGGCCCAGTCCTTCTCGTACGTCACCGGGTAGAAGCGGTCGGCGTTGTCGAAGGCCTTGGACATTTCCGGCGGGAAGCGGTAGTCGTAGAAGCACTTGAGCATCTGGTCGCGGAACTTCGGTTCCAGGTCATGCGCGTAGGCGAACGACGAGGTCGGGAATTTTTCGCTGGTGTAGATGATGCGGAAATCGGCTTCCTTGACCTGGCCGCGTTCGACCATGCGCTTGAAGACGTCCGATGCCACGGCGGCGGCGTCGTAGTCGCCGGAGTTCACGCCCATGACGGACTGGTCGTGTTTGCCGGAGAAGATGACCTTGTAGTCCTTGTCGGGCGTCAGGCCTTCCTTCGGGAACAGGGCGACGGGCGCCATGTGGCCGGAGTTCGACGAGGGCGCGGTGTGCGCGAGCTTCTTGCCCTTCAGGTCGGTCAGCTTCTGGTAGGGGCTGTCTTTCTTGACGATGACGATCAGGTTGTAGCCCTGGAAGCCGTCGGCATAGCCCTTCACGGCAAACGGCACGGCGCCGGCGATGTTCACGGCAAAGGCGGTGGGACCGGTCGAAAAGCCGCCGACGTGCAGGCGGCCCGAGCGCATGGCTTCGATTTCAGCCGCGTTGCTCTGCACCTGATAGAACACGACGCGCTTGCCCGTGCATTCGGACAGGTGCTTGGTGAAGGGCTTGAAGATGTCTTCGTACACGGCCGGATCTTCGACCGGCGTGTAGGTGAACACCAGCGTGGAAGGCGTCTTGAGCTTGGACGCGTCGGTGGGCGTGTCGGCCACCAGGTCCTTGTTCGAGTCGCAATACATCTGGTCGAGATCGCCGCGGTTCGAGCAGGTGTCGGCGGCCTGGGCGGCGGAAGCTCCAAAAGCGAATGCGGCCAGCGCGGCCGCCTGCATAAGACGCAAGGCTTGCATCGTGTGTCTCCTCGTGTAGGTATGAATTGAATCTTTGCTGAATTCAAACACACAACGGGGGACGGCACACTCGGGAAAGTCCCTGCCTTTCTTTTCGTCTTTTGTTCGTTTTGTTCGCTTTGTGTTCGTTATTGCGCGAAAACGCGCTCAGCCGCGAAAGCCCAGCTTGCGGGAGATTTCCTGGGCGCACGCGATGAGCGGACGCGCGATCGCGCCGTCCCACGACACGTCGAACAGACCGGTGGGGCCCAGGCTGGTCAGCGCCAGCACGATGCTGCCCGTGTTGTCGAACACCGGCACCGACAGCGCGTCCACGCCCGGCAGCGGATTGCCCAGCGCGCGGGCCATGCCGTGCACGCGGATGTCGGCCAGTTGCGCCTCGATGTTGGCGCGGGAGGCCTTGCGGGGCGGCGGCACGCTGGCGATGACGGCGGTGTCGCCTTCTTCGCGCGCGATGTAGTGCTCGCTGACCTTGGGCGGCAGCCACGCCGCAAACACCAGGCCGGTGGCTGTGTGCAGCATGGACATCACGGTGCCCTTGCGCATGTTCACGTGGACCGGATAGCTGGCTTCGGTCATATGGATCATGGTGGGGCCGTGCGAGCCCAGCACCGCGATGCCCAGTGTGTGGCCGATGTCGGACTGCAGCTTGGCGATTTCCGGCATGGCGACACGCACCGGATCCAGGCGCTGCAGGCTGACCAGTCCCATCTGCAGGGCGAACGGGCCCAACTCGTACTGGCCGGTGACGGCGTCCTGCTGCACCAGTCCGACGCGGATGAAGCTCACGAGGTACGGGTGCGCCTTGGCGGACGTCATGCCCGCGCCGGCTGCCAGGTCGCGCAGCGTCAGGGGCTTGCCCGCGTCGACCAGCGCGGCCAGCAGCGGTACGCCGACCTCGATGGACTGGATGCTGCGGCGGCCGTCGTTGGCGGCGGGCGCCGCGGTCTTGGAAGTTGCCACGGTGTGCTGACCTTAAGCCGTTAGGCCGGCTGGACTTGGGAGGACTGACGGGCGGCAAGCAGCCGGTCGGCCATTTCGACGAAGCCGCCGCCGCCATGAAAGGCGGCGACAAACGCGGGGCGATGCGTCAGGCGGTGCAGCTGGGCCTGGATGTTGGCCACACCGACCGAGATCGGGAAGTAGGCGAACATCGGCTCGTCGTTGGGCGAATCGCCAATGAACAGCGTGCTGTCCAGGGCGCCGGCCACGTCCATGCCGAACTCGCGCTGGAACATGGTGCGCGTCATGGTGAGCTTGTCGTAGTCGCCAAACCAGCCGTTGACGTGGATGGAGCTGACCTTGGCCTGCGCGCCCGCTTCCTGAAAGATCTGGACGATGCGGCTGATGGCGGCGTCGGGCAGGGCGGGTACGTCTTCGCAGAAATCGATGGCCAGGTCCGCCACGCGGTAGTCCTGGTCGCTGGCGACGGCGCTGCCCGGCACCTCGGCCAGAACGCGGTCGCGGATGGCGTCCAGCCGCTTGCGGCTTTCCTGGCGCGAGGCGGCGTCGGTCCAGTAGTGCGTGGTCATGCGGCGGGCCTGGCGGTCGTAGGCGTAATAGAACGCGCCGTTCTCGCCGACCACGGCGCGCACCGGCCACATGCGGGCGATGTGGTCGCACCAGCCGGCCGGGCGGCCGGTGATCGGCACGACCTGGATGCCGGCCTGTTCCAGGCGTTCCAGTGCGGCGTACGCGTCGGCCGGCAGGCGGCCTTCGGTGGTCAGCGTGTCGTCGATGTCGGTCAAGACGACGCGGACGGCTGCCGCGACGTTCAAAGGCATGGCCGCAAGGGCTTGCATGAGGTTTTTCCTTCGTTTTTCTGGGGGGATCTCCGGGCGAAAGTTTAACCGGACGGCCCCATTCGGACGGGCCGTCCAGACACTAATAGGGGTTCGGCCCAGAGGGGCGGTAAAATCCGGGCTTTCCCGCCTGGTTTACGCGTCACGCCATGTCCGTCCAGTTGTCCTCCCTGCCCGGCTCCGAGCCGGAATCCTTCGGCATCGCTTCGGTTGCCGAGATCATCGCCGAGCTGCGCGCCGGCCGCATCGTCATTCTGGTTGATGAAGAAGACCGCGAAAACGAGGGCGACCTCGTCATGGCCGCCGAATTCGTCACGCCCGAAGCCATCAATTTCATGGTTACCCACGGCCGCGGCCTCGTGTGCCTGACGCTGACCGAAGAACGCTGCCGCCAGCTTGAGCTGCCGATGATGGCCGCCCGCAACGGCACCCGTTACGGCACCAATTTCACGCAGTCCATCGAAGCCGCCGAAGGCGTCGAGACCGGCATTTCGGCCGCCGACCGCGCCCGCACCATCCAGGTGGCCGTGGCGCGCGACGCCAAGCCGGCCGATCTGGTCCAGCCCGGCCACATCTTCCCGGTGCGCGCCGTGCCCGGCGGCGTGCTGGTACGCGCCGGCCACACCGAGGCCGGCTGCGACCTGACCGCCATGGCGGGCCTGACGCCCGCCGCCGTCATCTGCGAAATCCTCAAACCCGATGGCACGATGGCCCGCCTGCCGGACTTGGTGGAATTCGCCCGCCAGCACGACCTGAAGATCGGCACCATCGCCGACCTGATCCAGTACCGCAGCGAGCACGAGTCCATCGTCAAGCGCGTGGGCAAGCGCACCATGCAGACGGCCTGGGGCACGTTCGAGGCCGTGGCCTACGAAGACGCCGCCACCGGCTCCGCCCATTTGGCGTTGGTGCATGGTAATGTGACTCCCGACGCCGAGACGCTGGTGCGCGTGCACGAGCCCGCGTCCGTGCTGGATGTGCTGGATACCGGCGCCAGCCCGCATAGCTGGGGCGTGGCCCAGGCGCTCGAGGCCATCGCCGCCGCCCCGGCCGGCGTGCTGGTGCTGATGAACTGCCAGTCTTCCACGGAACATCTGTTTGGCCAGATTGCAGGTTGGAACGACCCGAAGGCGCAGGCCAATCCTGCGAACGCCGACCGCTTCGGTCTGCGCACCTACGGGATCGGCGCCCAGATTCTGCGCGACCTGAACGTGGGGCAAATGAGGCTCCTGGCCCGGCCGCGCAAGATGCCCAGCATGGCGGGCTTCTCGCTCACCATTACGGGTTACGATTGCGACCCGCAGAACACTCCCGCAACACACTGAAGGCCGACACATGAACCCTTACATCCTTACCCCCGACCTGAACGGCGAAGGGCTGCACATCGGCATCGTACGCGCCCGCTTTAATGAAGAAATCGGCCAGGCCGAACTCGAAGCGTGCCTGAAGGAACTGGCCGAATTGGGCGTGGACGAGCGCGACGTCATGGTCGCCACCGTGCCCGGCGCCCTGGAACTGGGCGTGGCCCTGTCCCACATGGCCGAAACGTTCGAGTTCGACGCCCTGATCGCGCTGGGCGCGGTCATCCGCGGCGAAACCTATCACTTTGAAGTGGTCAGCAATGAAATGGCCACGGCAATCACCCGTATCTCCCTCGAAACCGGCGTCCCCGTCGCGAACGGCGTGCTGACCGTCGACACCGACGAGCAGGCGCAGGCCCGCGCCGCCGGCAAGGGCCGCGACTGCGCCCAGGTGGCCGTCGAAATGGCCAATCTGGTGGCAGCGCTGGAACCCGAGGAAGAAGACGAAGACGAAGACGACGAGGACGAAGATTTTGACGACGAAGAAGACGACGACCAGCGCTGATAGCGCGGCGCAGGCCCGCGCCAACGCGCGCAGCGCGCGCCGCCGTGCGCGCGAATTCGCGCTGCAGGGCGTGTACGCGTGGCTGCTGCGCGGCGGCGAAGGCACGCAGGACGCCGGCGAGATCGACGCCCATCTGCGCGACACCGAGGACTTCTCCGAGGCCGACGCGCAATGGTTCAAGACCTTGCTGCACGGCGTGCTGCGCGAGGCGCCCACCCTGCGCGAACGCTTCACGCCCTACGTCGACCGCCCGCTGGCCGAGCTGTCGCCCGTTGAGCATGGCATCCTGCTGATCGGCAGCTTCGAACTGATCCATCACGTCGAAGTCCCGTACAAGGTCGCCATCAACGAGGCCGTGGAACTGGCCAAGTCGTTTGGCGGCACCGACGGCTTCAAGTTCGTCAACGGCGTGCTCGACAAGCTGGCCGCCGACGTTCGCGCGCACGAAGTCCAGGCCGCGGCGCAACAACGCCGATAGGGGGCGGAGTCCCCCCCGCAGCGCTTCGCGCTTCCAAGGAGGGCCCACCCCCGCAGCGCTTTGCGCTTCCCCCTCAAGGGGGCGCCGCTGCGGACCGGCGGAGCCCGGATCCGCGCGGCCCCGATCTGGGCCGCACGGCGGCCATGCAGACAATGGCGACCATCGGGCGCCGCATAGTGGAGGCGCGGTGGCGTCTGAATTTGATCTGATTGCGCGCTACTTCACGCGTGCCGCGCCGGTCGGTTTGCTGGGCGTTGGCGACGACTGCGCGTTGTTTCCTGTCCCTCCCGGTGAACAGGTGGCCACCAGCACGGATCTGCTGCTGGAAGGCCGGCATTTCTTTCCTGATGTTGATCCCAAAGCGCTGGGCCATAAGGCTCTGGCGGTGAATCTGTCTGATCTCGCCGCCATGGGCGCTCGTCCGATCGGCTGCGTGCTGGGTCTGGCGTTGCCCCATTTGCGTGAGCCGTGGCTGGCGGCGTTTGCCGAGGGCTTTCATGCGTTGGCGGCGGCCCATGGCTGCCCGCTGATTGGCGGCGACACCACGCGCAGCGCGCACGATCTGGCGATCAGCGTGACGGTGTTCGGCTCGGTGCCGGCCGGACAGGCGCTGCGTCGCGACGGGGCGCAGGCGGGCGACGACATCTGGGTGTCTGGGGAACTGGGCGCGGCCGACGTGGCCTACCGGCTTCTGGATGGGCAGTACCCGGCCGATGCCAGTCTCCTGGCCGCCACGCGCGCCGCGCTGGAGTGGCCCGAGCCGCAAGTGGCGCTGGGCCTTGCGCTGCGCGGCATCGCGAATGCAGCCATCGACCTGTCCGACGGCCTGTTGCAAGACTTGGGCCACATTTTGGCTGCCAGCCGCGCCGGCGCCTGCCTGCGGTTTGCAGACTTGCCCATGGCGCCTGCGCTGTCGGGCCTGGATGCCGCGCCGCTGCAACGCGCCCTGCTGGGCGGTGGCGACGTCTACCAACTGTGTTTCACCGCGCCAGCGTCTCGGCGCGAAGCGGTGCTGGCGGCCGCCGCGTCTGCCGGCTCCCGGGTGACCCGCGTGGGCGAGATTTTGCCGCAGCCCGGCATGACCGTCGTAGATGCGCACGGCCAGCCGCTGGCGGACCTGCCCGCCGGCTTCGATCACTTTCCCGCGGACTGATCCGCGGCCTCCTGTCGTTCTGACCCAACTCCCATGTCTTCCACTGATAAGCACTCCACCTCCATGCGCGATCGCAGCCGGGCCGCGTACCCGGCCGTGTCCTGGGTCTGCCGTGATCCCGGCCGGCTGATCGCGTTCGGCTTTGGCAGCGGACTGATCCGGCCTGCCTCCGGTACGTGGGGCACGCTGCTTGCTTGGGGCATCTGGGTGGCGGCGGCGCCTGCGGCGTCGGACCTGGCCATCGGCGTGTTCCTGGCCCTGGCATTTCTGTACGGATGCTGGGCTTGCCATCGCGTCGGCCGAGAACTCCAGCAGCCGGATCATGTCGGAATGGTCTGGGATGAGATGGTGGCGTTCTGGCTGGTGCTGTGGCTGACGCCGGCCGGTTGGTTGTCGCAGGCGCTGGCGTTCGTGCTGTTCCGCACGTTCGACATCGTCAAGCCGCCACCCATCAAGTTCTTCGACGCCCATATCAAGGGCGGCTTCGGAGTCATGTGGGACGATATCGTGGCTGCCGGCTACGCCTTGCTGGTGATGGCGCTGGTGGCCCGCACAGGAGTCTTGGGATGAACGATCAGCTTGAAGGCGCGCGGACCAATCTGTCGGCCGCGCAGTTGTCGGAAGCGACGATACTCGGCCTGTCCGAACGGTTGGGCGACGTGCTGCGGCAGCAGGGGTGGATGCTGGGCACCGCCGAATCCTGCACCGGCGGCCTGTTGGCCGGCGCTGTTACCGCGGTGGCCGGATCCAGCGAATGGTTCGAGCGCGGCTTCGTCACTTACAGCAACGACGCCAAGGTTACCGAACTGGAGGTGTCGCCTGAAACGCTGCATCACTTTGGCGCGGTCAGCGAACCCATCGCGCTGGAAATGGCCAACGGCGTGCTGCTGGCCGTGCCCAATGCGCACGTCGCGATGTCGACCACCGGCATCGCCGGTCCGGGCGGCGCCACGCCGGGCAAACCGGTGGGCATGGTGTGCTTCGGCTTTGCCATGCGGGTGGGCGACGGGATCAGCAGCCGCGCGGTGACGCATGTGTTCCAGGGCGACCGGGGACAGGTGCGCCAGGCGGCGGTGGAGTTCGCGCTGCGGGCGGTGCTGGAATTTGCCGGCGTGCCGATCAACCGGCGCTGAAATCCCGCGCCTGTTTTACCGGCGCAGAATCCTGGCGTTAAAAAGCCAGCGCAGAAATTCCCGGCGCTGAAATGAAAATAGCCGCTGCACCGTGCGCTTACGCACCGTGCAGCGGCTTTTGCCGCTTCTGGCGAATCAGCGGACCGCGTTGATCGCGTCGCGCAGGCCCTTGGCGGCTTCAGCGGAGGCCTCGCGCCAATCGTCGCCGCCACTGGCGTAGATGATGGCGCGCGACGAGTTGATCATCATGCCGTTGCGCGCCGCGTTGGCGCCGGCGTTCACGGTAGCGGTGATGTCGCCGCCCTGTGCGCCGATGCCCGGCACCAGCAGGGGCAGGGCGTCGCCGATGCGCTGACGCACGGCGGCCAGTTCATTCGGGAACGTGGCGCCCACCACCAGACCGCATTGGCCGTTGGCATTCCATTTGTCGGCCACCAGGCCCGCGACGTGCAGGTACAGCGGCTCGCCATTGTCCATCTTCAGGAATTGCAGGTCCGAGCCGCCGGGATTGGACGTGCGGCACAGCACGATCACACCGCGATCGCGCCACGCCAGGTACGGTTCCACCGAGTCCAGGCCCATGTACGGGCTGACGGTGAGCGCGTGCGCCTGGTAGCGCTCGTAGGCTTCGCGGGCGTAGTTTTCGGCGGTGGAGCCGATGTCGCCGCGCTTGGCGTCCAGCACGATGGGCAGGTCGGGGTGCTTGTCGCGGATGTGCTGGCACAGCGCTTCGAGCTGATCTTCGGCGCGGTGCGCGGCAAAGTACGCGATCTGCGGCTTGAAGCTGCAGGCATACGGCGCAGTGGCGTCGACGATGTCGCGGCAGAACTGGAAGATGGCGTCCGGCTTGTCCTGCAATTCGCGCGGGAAGCGCTGCGGGTCGGGATCCAGCCCGACTTGCAGGAGCGAGTTGCTGGTGGTCCAGGCGTGTTCGAGTTTTTGCAGGAAATTCATGGGATTCAGTGCAGTTTGACCCGCGGGCGCGTACGCCGCATCAGCAGGCGGGCCAGGGCGAGGGAGACGGTACGCGAGGCGCCCAGCACCGCGCGGTGGTGCATCAGGTGCAGGCTCATGTACATCAGGCGCGCCAGTGTACCGCTTACGAACAGTCCCCGTCCGGCCAGCTTGCCCATCAGACTGCCTACGCCGGCGTCCTGGCCCAGGGACACCAGCGACCCGTGATCCTGGTAGACGTAAGGCTCGGTGGGCTCGGGGTTGTTGCGCAGCCGGGCCGTCAGTTTCTTGGCCAGGTAGTCGGCTTGCTGGTGCGCGGCCTGCGCGCGGGCCGGCACGGTGCGGCCGTCGCGCCAGGGCGCCGCGCAGCAATCGCCCAGCGCCACGATGTGGGGGTCGGGCGTTTCGAGCCGCTCGTTGACTTCGATCTGCCCCAGCTTGTTCAGCGGCAATCCCAGGTCGGCCAAGAGCGCCGGACCTTTGATGCCCGCGGCCCACATGCACAACTGCGCCGGAAATTCTCGGCCGTCGGCCGTGCGCACGGTGTTGTCCGTTAC
The DNA here is from genome assembly GCF_002388205.1 of Achromobacter sp. UBA4530. Taxonomy (NCBI): domain Bacteria; kingdom Pseudomonadati; phylum Pseudomonadota; class Betaproteobacteria; order Burkholderiales; family Alcaligenaceae; genus Achromobacter; species Achromobacter sp. UBA4530. The sequence goes on from NZ_DGMA01000031.1 coordinate 383,315, forward strand.
CTCGGACACACGGCAGGCGGTCTCGACGCGGATGCCCAGTTCGGTCAGGCGTTTAGTCGCCGCGACCGAAATCTTCTCGGGCAGGGCGGACAGGATGCGCGGCGCGCCTTCGACCAGCGTGATCGCCAGATCGCGATCCGCGCGGAAGTTCGGCAGGCCATAGGCGCTGACGACGTGGCTGGCTTCGGTCAGTTCCACCGCCAGTTCCACGCCGGTGGCGCCGCCGCCGACGATCACCAGGTCCAGGCGCGCGGACGGATTGCGCACCTTGGCCTGGTCCACCAACGCCATGGCCTTGAGCATGGTCAGGCGGAATTGCTCGGCGTTTTCGGTGGTGTCCAGCGTGACCGCATGTTCAGCCGCGCCGGGCGTGTTGAAGAAGTTGGACGTGCTGCCCAGCGCCAGCACCAGCGTGTCGTACGCCAGTTCGCGGCGCGGCAGGACTTCCTGGCCTTGCGCGTCGTTGACGGCGTCCACCGTGATCAACCGGCGTTCGCGGTCGATGCTTTCAAGGCGGCCCTGGGTGAACGAGAAGCCGTCCAGGTGAGCCAGCATCAGGTACGAAAGGCCTTCCTGGTGGATGTCCAGCGTGCCCGCCGCCGCTTCATGCAGCGAAGGTTTCCAGATATGGAAGGGGCGGCTATCGACCAGAGTGATGTGTTCGCGGCCGTGTGTACGGCCCAGTTTGGCGGCCAGTTCGAGGCCGCCTGCGCCACCGCCGACGATGACGATGCGCTTGGAGGGTGCTGACGTCGATTGAGGCATCATGGCTCCCAGTATAAATAGAGTCGCATCCCCGTCGCGGTGCGAACCCGTGTCAATGCATGACGAAACGGCTGATGGCCACCCCCACCCAGACCGTTCCGGCGAATATCAGCAGCAACATCACCGCTGCGCTGCCCAGGTCCTTGGCCCGCCCCAACAGGGGATGGCGTTCGACGGACAGCGCATCGGCGAGCGCTTCGATGGCGGAATTGAGCAGTTCCGCCGCCAGCACCATGACCACCACGCCCACCAGGAAGAACACTTCGACCGTGGTGCGGCCCAGAAAGAACGCCGCCGGGATCATCAGCACGGCCAGGGCCAGTTCCTGCCGGAAGGCCGCCTCGTATTTGACGGCCGCCTTCAGGCCCTGCCAGGAATAGCGCAGCGCATTGAGGATGCGGCGCGCGCCGCCGGTGCTCTTGAAGGGCGAGTGTTGCGGATCGTGGGTCATGGAATCGGAAGAAAGCCGTGGTGGCGGCTTTTTAACAGATAAGGGTTGCCCGCGTGGCACACCGCGTGCCTATGGGCAAACCCTAATTGTGACCCAACGGCAGCAGGCGCAGGATTCTGGTCAATTGGTAAGGCCACTTTACCGTTTCGTCCTGTCATCGAGCTGTCTTCCTCATGCCGATTCAGACCATCGAACCTCGCCGCCTGTATCGCCAGATCGCCGATCAGCTTCGCCTGCTGATCGAGGCCGGCGAGTTTCCGGCCGGTGCGCGGCTGCCGCCCGAGCGCGACCTGGCGCTGAAGCTGGGCGTGTCGCGGCCGTCGGTGCGCGAGGCGCTGATCGCGCTTGAGGTCGAAGGCTGGGTGGAGGTGCGCATGGGTTCGGGCGTGTACGTGCAAAGCCCGGGCGTCGCACCGCGCGCCAGCCTCACCGCCGAAAGCCCCCTTGAAACCATCCGCGCCCGCCGCACCATCGAAAGCGAACTGGCCGCGCAGGCCGCACTGAATCCGGTGCCCGCGCTGGTGGAGGGCCTGCGCGAAGCCGTCGACGCCATGGAAGACGAGGCACGGGCCGGCAGCGTGCCCATCCGCGGCGACCGGCTGTTTCACCTCCGCGTGGCCGAAATGGCCAACAACGCCGTGCTGGTGCGTGTCGTGGGCGAACTCTTCGACGAACGCCACAACCCGCTTTCCGTGAAGCTGGGCGATTACTTCGAGAATTCCGACAGCTGGGCCGTCGCCATCACCGAACACCGCCGCGTCATCGACGCCATTGCGGCCGGTGACGAACAGGGCGCGCGGGCCGCCATGCGTGACCATCTTTCCTGCTCGTACGACCGCCTGATGGCCAGCTGGCCCGGCGCGGCCGAAGCGTTGCGCGCTGAATAGCAATGGCTGCCGGCGCCCTGTATGGGCGCCGATGGCAGATCGCAGTCGCAGTACGAAGGTGCAGCTCCAGTAGGTGAACTCCATATGTAAAACATGACGCGTGGCCGCCGAGCCCGCCACCTCAAAGAGAGGAGACAACATGAAGCCGAGCAACGCTATCAAAGTGCTGTTTGCCGCCGTCGCGCTAGCCGTCAGCGGCTCTGCACTGGCGCAGACCAAACTGAAGTGGGCGCACGTGTACGAGACTTCCGAACCGTTCCATACCTCGTCGGTGTGGGCCGCCCAGGAAATCGAGAAGCGCACCAACGGCCGCTATCACATCGATGTCTATCCGGCCTCGCAACTGGGCAAGGAAAACGACATCAACCAGGGCCTGACGCTCGGCACGGTGGATATGATCATTTCCGGGTCCAGCTTCGCGGCCAAGAGTTTTCCGCGCATCGGCGTCACCTACTATCCCTACACGTTCCGCAGCCCCGAGCACCTGATCGCCTACACCAAGAGCGACATCTACAAAGAGCTCACGCGCGGCTACGACGAAAAGAGCGGCAACCACATCGTCGCGACCACGTATTACGGCACGCGCCAGACGACGTCCAACAAGCCGTTCACCAAGTGCAGCGAGATGAAGGGCCTGAAGATCCGCGTGCCGGACGTGGCCGCGTACCTGGCCATGCCGCGTGCCTGTGGCGCCAACACCGCGCCCATTGCGTTTGCCGAGGTTTACCTGGCCCTGCAGAACGGCACGGTCGAGGCGCAGGAAAACCCCCTGACCACGATCGAGGCCAAGAAGTTCTACGAGGTGCAGAAGAACATCATCCTCACGGGCCACATCGTCGATCACCTGAACACGGTGATCTCCGGCAAGCTCTGGAAGAGCCTGTCGGACGAGGACAAGAAGATCTTTGCGGAAGTCGCGCAGCAGGCAGCGGAAAAGGCGTCGGCCGAGGTGGCGGCGTCCGAGAAAAAGATGGTCGACGTGTTCAAGCAACGTGGCCTGACGGTGGCCGAGGTCAACATCGACGACTTCCGCAATACCGTGCTGGAGAAGGTGCCGTTCAAGCAGTACGGCTACGAGAAGTCGGACTGGGAAAAAATCCAGGCGGTGAAGTGAACCAAGGCGGGCGGGCCGTTGCCGCGGCCCGCTGCGCCTGAATGCAGCGCCTGACCGCATCGCTTCCGGCAATCGCCTGACCCGATAGCTTGACCGATCCCGCACGAGGGGAATTCCATGCACTCCAACGCGAAGGCCGCGCCGATGGCGGCCGTCAGCCATCCGCCGGAACAGCCGCCCGGCCCGCATCACGTCTCCTCGGTGGACGAGATCGTCCAGAGTTTCGAGGAAGCCGATCATCACGAAGTCAGCCTGGCCGGCTACCAGCCGGAAGACTGGATCTGTCTGGCGATGTTCTGGGCGATGGCGCTATTGGTCTTCCTGCAGTTCTTCTCGCGCTACGTGCTGAACGATTCGTACGCCTGGACCGAGGAGCTGGCGGTGTACTGCCTGATCGGCGTGGTGTTCCTGGGATCGGCGATGTGCGTGCGCGCGTGCCGCCACATCCAGGTGGACTTTCTTTACCGCTACCTGCCCAAGCCCGCCGGCCGCGTGCTGTCCACGCTGATCGACATCCTGCGCACGGCCTTTTTTGGCTATGCGGTGTGGCTGACGTACCGCTACATCGTGCTGGTGGGCGACGAGCCCATGACCACGCTGTTCTGGAACAAGGCCTTCGTGTACTGGGTGGCGCTGGCCGGGTTCGCCATGATGTTCCTGCGATCGTTGCAGGTGTCTTGGCAGAACTGGCGGCAGGGCTATTCGATCCTGGAGAATCCCGCGGCCTATGAGTCGCTGGATTGAATCGCTGGATTGAATTGCTGCACTGAATCGCTGGACAGAACCTCCCCCAATCCGCAGTGCCTTGCCAGGAGCGATACATGGGCACCCTGATAGGAAGCTTTCTGCTGTTGATGATCATGGGGCTGCCGGTGGCGGTCTCGATGGCGGGCGCGTCCCTGCTGTTCATCCTGATCTCCGGCAGCGTGCCGGACGTCGTCATTGCCCAACGCATGATTGCGGGCGTCGAGTCGTTTCCGCTGCTGGCCGTGCCGTTCTTCATCCTGGCCGGCAACCTGATGAACATCGCCGGCATCACGGGCCGCATCTACAACTTCGCGGTGGCGCTGGTCGGCTGGATGCGTGGCGGGCTGGGGCAGGTGAACATCATCGGCTCGGTGGTGTTTGCGGGCATGTCGGGCACCGCCATCGCCGACGCCGCGGGCCTGGGCACCATCGAGATCAAGGCCATGAAGGACCACGGCTACCAGACCGAGTTCGCGGTCGGGGTGACGGCCGCGTCGGCCACGCTGGGTCCCATCATTCCGCCGTCGCTGCCGTTCGTCATCTACGGCATGATGGCCAACGTGTCGATCGGGTCGCTGTTCCTGGCAGGCCTGATCCCCGGCCTGGTGCTGACCATCCTGATGATGCTCACCGTCGCCTACTACGCGCGCCGCAACAACTGGGGCGGCGACGTGGCGTTCAACTGGAAGCGGCTGGGCGGCGCGGGGCTGGAAGTGCTGATCGTGCTGGCGTTTCCGCTGTCGATCTGGCTGATGACGCTGGCGGGTGTGTCGCCCAACATCGCCACCGGCATCTCGTTCGCAGCCCTGCTGCTGCTGGACTGGAAGTTCAACTTCTCGGCGGTCATGGCGCTGATGGCGCCGGTGATCCTGATCGGCGGCATGACGCTGGGCTGGTTCACGCCCACGGAAGCCGCGGTGGCCGCCGTGATCTGGGCGCTGTTCCTGGGGCTGGTGCGCTATCGCTCCATGACGTTCAAGACGCTGGCCAAGGCCTCGTTCGACACCATCGAGACCACCGCGTCCGTCCTGTTCATCGTGACGGCCGCGTCGGTGTTTGCGTGGCTGCTGACCACGACGCAGGCCGCGCAGGCGTTGACGGACGCGATCCTGAGCGTGACGCAGAACAAGTGGGTGTTCCTGCTGATGGCGAACATTCTGATCCTGATCGTCGGGTGCTTCATCGACACCATTGCGGCCATCACCATCCTCGTGCCGATCCTGCTGCCCATCGTGCTGAAACTGGGCATCGATCCGATCCACTTCGGGCTCATCATGACGCTGAACCTGATGATCGGCCTGCTGCATCCGCCCATGGGCATGGTGCTGTTCGTGCTGGCGCGGGTGGCCAAGCTGTCGGTCGAGCGCACCACGATGGCCATCCTGCCGTGGCTGGTGCCGCTGTTCGTGGCCCTGATCGCCATCACCTACGTCCCCCAGATCACCCTGTGGCTGCCCACCGCGATGGGCATGGCCGGCAAATAAGGAACCGCGAACATGTCAGGAAGACTGCAAGGCAAGACCGCCATCGTCACCGCCGCCGGGCAGGGTATTGGGCGCGCCGTGGCAATGGCCTACGCGAATGAGGGCGCCGACGTGCTGGCCGTGGACCTGAACGGGGCCGCGCTGGAAACCCTTTCCGGCTGCCGCACGCAGGTGCTGGACGTGACCGACGCCCGCGCGGTGCGCGCGCTGGCGCAGGACGCGGGGGCGGTCGATGTGCTGTTCAATGGCGCGGGCTTCGTGCACGCCGGCACCATTCTGGACTGCGACGAAGACGCCTGGGATTTTTCGTTCAACCTGAACGTGCGCTCGATGTATCTGCTGATCCGCGCCTGCCTGCCGGCGATGTTGGCGCGTGGCTCGGGGTCCATCGTCAACATGGCGTCGGTGGCCGGCAGCATCAAGGGCGCGCCCAACCGCTGCGCCTACGGCGCCACCAAGGCAGCCGTCATCGGCCTGACCAAGGCGGTCGCCGCCGACTACGTGGGCCAGGGCATCCGCTGCAACGCGATCTGCCCGGGCACCGTCGAGTCGCCGTCCTTGCGCCAGCGCATCGACGCGCAGGCGCTGGCCAGCGGCCAGCCTGTCGCGGCGGTCGAGGCCGCCTTCACCGCGCGCCAGCCGATGGGCCGCATCGGACGCGCCGAAGAGATCGCCGCGCTGGCGGTGTATCTTGCCAGCGACGAATCCGCCTTCACTACCGGCACCGCGCAAGTGATTGACGGCGGCTGGTCCAACTGACTTCTCTTTTTCCAGCAACAAGGAAACCGCTATGAAACTGATGCGATATGGCGCCAAGGGCGCAGAAAAGCCCGCGCTGATCGACGCCCAGGGCCAGGTCCGCGACCTGTCGTCCGTCGTTGCCGACATCACCGCCCAGACGCTCGTGCCCGCCAAGCTGGCGGAACTGCGCGCGCTGGATCCGGCATCGCTGCCCCTGGTGTCGCAACCGGGCCGCGTGGCACCGCCGTGGAGCGGCATGGGCAAGTTCATCTGCATCGGCCTGAACTACGCGGACCACGCCGCCGAGTCCGGACTGCCGGTGCCGGCCGAACCCGTCATCTTCATGAAGACGACATCGGCCGTGGTGGGCTGCAACGATGCGGTCGTGCTGCCGCAGGATTCGGTCAAGTCGGACTGGGAGGTCGAGCTGGGTGTGGTGATCGGCGAGAAGGCCCGCTATGTCAGCGAGGCCGACGCCATGAAGCACGTGGCCGGCTACTGCGTGGTCAACGACGTGTCCGAGCGCGAATACCAGATCGAACGCGGCGGCACCTGGGATAAGGGCAAGGGCTGCGACACGTTCGGCCCCATCGGCCCCTGGCTGGCGACGGCCGATGAAATCCCGAATCCGCAGGACCTGGAGATGTGGCTGGAGGTCAACGGCAAGCGCTACCAGAACGGCAGTACCCGCACCATGGTGTTCGGCGTCGCGCAGCTGGTGTCGTACGTCAGCCGCTTCATGACGCTGTATCCCGGAGACCTCATCAGCACCGGCACGCCGCCCGGCGTGGGCATGGGCCAGAAGCCCGCGCCCGTCTACCTGAAGGCGGGCGACGAGATGAAACTGGGCATCGCCGGCCTGGGTGAACAGCGCCAGCGCGTCCACGCCTGGGATCCCGCGCTGATCGACGGCTGATCCGCTTCGCCCTCTTGCCTTCCGGAGTCCTCATGTCGCAGACCGATACCGCAGTCATACGCATCCACCCGGCGGACAACGTGGTGATCGCCCGGCGCCAGCTAGTCAGCGGCACGCGGCTGGAAGGCGAGGGCGTGACGGTCGTGGGGCTGGTGCCGCCCGGCCACAAGGTGGCGGTGCGCGCCATCGCGGCCGGCGAGCCGGTGCGCCGCTACAACCAGATCATCGGCGTGGCGCGGCAGGACATCGCGCCCGGCCAGCACGTCCACACGCAGAACCTGGAGTTCTCGGATTTCGAGCGCGACTACGCGGTCGGGCAGGATGCGCATCCGACGGACTTTGTGGACGCGCCGGCCATGTTTGACGGCATCGTGCGCGCGGACGGCCGCATCGCCACCCGCAACTACATCGGCATCCTGACCAGCGTGAACTGTTCGGCCACGGTGGCCCGCGCCATCGCCGACCACTTCCGCCGCGACATCCGGCCCGAGGCGTTGGCCGCCTGTCCGAACGTGGACGGCGTCGTGGCGCTGACGCACGGCGCGGGCTGTGCCACCGGCAGCGACGGCGAACCGCTGCGCGTGCTGCGGCGCACACTGGGCGGCTACGCGCGGCATGCCAACTTTGGCGGGCTGATGGTCGTGGGGCTGGGATGCGAGACCAACCAGATCGGCGGGCTGATGGAACAGGAGCACCTGCGGGAAAGCGGCATGCTGCACACGTTCAACATCCAGGACACGGGCGGCACGCGCAAGACGGTGGCGCTCGGGATCGAACTGGTCGAACGCATGCTGGAGCAGGCCAACCGTGTCGAGCGCCAGGCCGTGCCCGCCAGCCATTTGACCGTGGGCCTGCAATGCGGCGGGTCGGACGGCTATTCGGGCATCAGCGCCAACCCGGCGCTGGGTGCGGCGGTGGACCTGCTGGTGCGTCACGGCGGCACGGCGATCCTGTCCGAGACGCCCGAAATCTACGGTGGCGAACACCTGTTGACGCGCCGGGCGCAGACATCCGCCGTGGCGGACAAGCTGCTGGCGCGCGTGCGCTGGTGGGAAGACTACTGCGCCCGCAACGACGCCGAGATGGACAACAACCCCTCGGCCGGCAACAAGGCGGGCGGCCTGACCACCATCCTGGAAAAATCGCTGGGCGCCATCGCCAAGAGCGGCACGACCAACCTCACTGACGTCTATGAATACGCCGAGCCCGTGCACACCCGCGGGCTGGTCTTCATGGACACGCCGGGCTACGACCCGGTCTCGGCCACCGGTCAGGTGGCCGGTGGTGCCAACCTGATCTGCTTCACGACCGGCCGCGGGTCCGCCTATGGCTGCGCGCCCGCACCATCGCTCAAGCTGTCCACCAACACGGCGCTGTGGCAGCGCCAGGCCGACGACATCGACATCAACTGCGGCGAAGTGGTCGACGGCGCCCAAAGCGTGGCGCAGATGGGCGAGCGAATTTTTCAGCTCATGCTGCAGACGGCGTCGGGCCGTCGCACCCGCAGCGAGACGCATGGCTACGGGCAAAACGAATTCGTTCCGTGGCAACTTGGCGCGGTGATGTAGCGAAGACGGCTCGGGGCGTGCTATACCCTGGCGTCGCCCCTTTTAGACATTGCGCACTCATGCTTGAACGTCTGAATTCCGAGTCATTGCCACGTCTGCCCGCCGACGTGGAAAAGCCCAGCTACGACCGCAGCCGGCTGACGCCTGGCATCGTCCATCTGGGATTGGGCGCTTTTCACCGGGCGCATCAGGCGGTGGTCACGGACCAGGCCATGCAGGCCAGCGGCGACCTGAGCTGGGGCATCCTGGGCGTGTCCCTGCGCCATCCCGCCACGCGCGATGCGCTGACGCCGCAGGACGGCCTGTATACCCTTGCCGTGCGCGACGCCGGCCCGGACGGGCAGGACCGCGAACACCTGCGCATCGTCGGTTCCGTGCTGCGCGTGATGGTGGCCGACGAAGACCCCAACGCGGTCCTCGAACGCATCGCGTACCCGCAGACTCGCATCGTCAGCCTGACCGTGACGGAAAAGGGCTACAGCCACGAACCCGCCACCGGCCACCTGCGCTGGGACGATCCCGACATCCTGCACGACCTGGAAGACCCCATCCGGCCCCGCAGCACCATCGGCATTCTGGTGCACGGTCTGGCCTTGCGCCGCGAGCGCGGCCTGCCGCCGATCACGCTGATGTCATGCGACAACTTGCGCGGCAACGGCGATACGCTGCGCAGCCTGGTGCTGGCGTTTGCGCTGCGGGTGGACGTGACGCTGGCCGACTGGATCGACCGCAATTGCACGTTCCCGAATTCCATGGTCGACCGCATCGTGCCGGCCACCGAAGACCAGGACCGCCAGCGGATCGCCGGCCGCCTGGGCGTCGAGGACGCCTGGCCCGTGCTGGGTGAGCCCTACCTGAACTGGGTCATCGAAGACAAGTTCGCCGCCGGCCGCCCGGCGTGGGACGCGCAGGGCGGCGCGACCTTCGTGAGCAACGCGGCACCCTATGAACGGCTGAAGCTGCGCATGGTCAGCGGGCCGCATTCGGCGCTGGCCTACCTGGGCGCGACGTTGGGCCTGCACACCATGGCCGACGCCGCCAACACCCCGGCGCTGCGCGCGTTCATCGAGGCCATGATGCGCGAGGAGATCGCGCCCACCCTGCGCGGCATTCCCGATGCGGGGCTGGTCGAGTACCGTCTGCGCTTCCTGAACCGGATTTCCAATCCGGCGCTGCCGCATCCGCTGGCGCAGATCGTCATGGACGGATCGCAAAAGCTGCCCCAACGCCTGCTGGACACGATCCGCGACCGCCTGCGCGCCGGCCACGGCATTGATCGCCTGTGCCTGGCGGTGGCCGCGTGGCTGAACTACCTGCGCGGCGAAGACGAGCAGGGCGGCGTTTACGCCATTCAGGATCCGATCGCGGCACGACTGGACCGCCTGCTGTCGCGCGCCGAGGTGGCCGCGCATGCCGCCAAGCCGTCGCAGGCGGCGCAGCGGCGCGCGACGGTGCTGGCGCGCTTCAAACCCGTGTTCGGCGACCTGGGCGATTCGGCCGTGTTCGTTGAATGCCTGACCAAGCATCTTGAAGCGCTGCGCGAACACGGCGTCCTCCACGCCGTGAAGGCAGCCACCTAGGAGACCCGCATGGACGCCGGCAGCCGCGTGACCGCCGATGATTGGGAACGCTGGGCCGAGGCGTGCCTGCTGGCGCAGGACTTTTCCGCCGGCGACGCGCGGTGCCTGGCGCACAGTCTGGCGCAGACCAGTCTGTGGGGCATCGATTCGCACGGCATCGCGCGGCTGCCGCATTACCTGAATCGCGTGGCGCACGGCTCGATCCTGGCGCGGCCCGACGTGCGCATCGAACGCACCGGGCCGGGCACGGCGCAGGTGCATGGCGGCCGGGGGCAGGGCATCGTGGTGGCGCATCGGGCCAATGCGTTGGCCATCGAGATGGCCCGTGAGACCGGCGTGGCGGCGGTCGGCGTCAGCGATTCCTCGCACTGCGGGGCGATCGGGCTGTACAGCCGTGCGGCGGCCCGGCAGGGCTTGATCGGCATTGCTTTCACTCACTCGGATTCGATCGCCGCGCCCTATGGCGGGCGTGCAGCCTTCTTCGGCACCAATCCCATCTCGCTGGCCTTTCCGCGTGCGGACGGCGCGCCGCTATGCCTGGACATGGCCACGACCGCCATTCCGTGGAACCGCGTCATGAATGCCCGGCGCGACGGTGTCGCGTTGCCGGCGGGCGTGGCGCTGGACGAGAACGGCGCGGACTGCACCGACGCGCACGCCGCACGCGCCCTGCGACCCCTGGGCGGCGAGGAATACGGCTACAAGGGCTATGGCCTTGCGATGATGGTCGAGCTGCTGTGTGGTCCGCTGAACGGCAATCCGTTCGGCCCGCACATCTCGTCGATGTACGAGGCGCTGGACCAGCCGCGCGAACTGGGCGCGTTCTTCATCGTCATTGATCCGGCGCGCTTTGCCGGGGGCGCGGCGCTGGCTGCGGTGGTGGCGGGGATGGCCGTCGAGCTGTCGCAGGCGCCGGGCGCGCCCCGCATGCCCGGTGATCCGGAGGCCGACCACGAGCGGGAACGGCAACAGCTAGGTCTGCCCGTGCCGCCCGCGCTGTGGGACGAGATGCAGGCCTGGAGCAGCCGGCTGGGCGTCGCGCTGCCGGCGACGCGCCAGGCGTAGTGGCGTAACGCGCGGTCCTGTTCCTACACCCCCAGGTACTGCAGCAGCCGCGCTTCGTCGTCCAGGAATTCCTGCGACGTACCCGTCCACGCAACGCGCCCCTTTTCCACGATGGCGTGGCGGTCGGCGGTGGCCAGCAGCGGCTCCAGGTTCTTGTCGATGCACAGCACGGCCAGACCGGTCTGCTTCAGCGTGTCCAGCGCGGCCCAGATTTCTTCGCGCACCACGGGCGCGAGCCCTTCGGTCGCTTCATCCAGAATCAGCAGCCGGGGATTGGTCAGCAATGCGCGGCCGATGGCCAGCATCTGCTGTTCGCCGCCCGACAGGTGGCTGCCCAGGTGTTTGGCGCGTTCAGACAGGCGCGGGAACAGCGCGTACACCCGTTCCAGCGTCCAGGGCTGCGCCGCGCCTTGCCGGTTGTGCGCGGTGGCCACCAGGTTCTCTCGCACCGACAGATTGGGAAAGACATGGCGGCCTTCGGGCACCAGCCCGATGCCGCGCTGCGCCACCTTGTAGGAAGGCAGCCGCCCGATGTCCACGCCATCGAAAGTGATGGCGCCGCGCGAGGCGGAATTCAGGCCCATCACCGCCTTGACGGTGGTGGACTTGCCCATCCCGTTGCGTCCCAGCAGGGTCACAAATTCTCCCGGCGCGATGTCCAGGTCAATGCCGAAGAGCGCCTGGCTGGCGCCGTAATGCGCGGTGACGCCGCGCAGCGAGAGCAGGGCAGTCATGCGCGCGCCTCCCGGGGGCGGCCGCGTTCGCTGCCCAGATAGCATTCGCGAACCTGCGGATCGTCGCGGATCTGGTCGGCGGTGCCGCACGCGAGCGCGCGGCCGTACACCAGCACGGTGATGCGGTCGGACAGGGCGAAGACGGCCTGCATGTCGTGTTCCACCAGGAGGATCGTGTAGCGGCCGCGCAGCGACAGCAGCAGTCGCGTCATGGCCTCGGATTCGTGCTGGCTCATGCCCGCCATGGGCTCGTCCAGCAGCAGTAGCGACGGCTGGCACGCCAGCACCATGGCCAGTTCAAGCTGTCGCAATTCGCCGTGCGCCAGTTCGCTGGCCGGCGTGCCTTCGCGCGCCGACAGGCCGGCCAGGGCCAGCGCCTCGCGGGCGGGTTCGGTCAATGCTGGTGTTGACAGCACGGGCCGCCAGAACCGGAAGCTATGGCCGCGCCGCGCCTGCACCGCCATCGCCACATTCTCCAGCGCGGTGAACGGTTTGAAGACCGAGGTGATCTGATACGAGCGCGCCAGGCCGTGTCGCACGCGTTTTTCCACCGGCATGCGCGTGACATCCCTGCCGTCGAGCAGCACGCGTCCGGCGTCGGGCCGAAGCTCGCCGCTCAGCTGCCCGATCAGCGTGGTCTTGCCGGCGCCGTTGGGGCCGATCACGGCGTGCAGTTCGCCGCTGGCCACGTCCAGCGACAGCTTGTCGGTGACCGTCAGCCCGCCGTAGCGCTTTTCCAGGTTCTCGATGCGCAAGGCGCTCATTGCGGCTCTCCGGTGGGATGGCGAGCCGCCTTGCTGGGCAGACGCCACGGCGCGGCCGACAGGCTGCCATAGACACCGCGCCGCGAGGCAAGCACCACGCCGACGATCAAGAGGCCCATGACCAGCATCCAGTGCTCGGTGATGAGCTTCAATCCTTCCTCCAGCAGCAGGAACGCCAGCGCGCCCGCCACCGGGCCGAACAGCGTGCCGATGCCGCCTAGCGCCACCATCACGATCAGTTCGCCGGAGGTCGTCCACGCCAGGTAAGACGGCGAAACGTACATGGTCAGGTTCGCCAACAACACGCCCGCGACGCCGCAGATGACGGCGGAGATCACATAGGCGGCAAGCCGGTACCGCAGCGTGGGAAAGCCCAGCGCGCGCATGCGGCGCTCGTTGGCCTGGCAGCCGCGCAGGGCCATGCCGAAGGGCGCGTGGATCAACCGGTGCATCAGCCACAGCACCAGCAACAGCACGCCGAAGGCCGTGCAATACAGCGCGAGCGGCGTGTCCAGCCGGAAGAGGCCAAAGTCGCTGCCGGCAAAGAGCGACATGCCGTCGTCGCCGCCAAAGCCTTCCAGCCCCGTCGCCAGAAAATAGAACATCTGGGCGAAGGCGAGCGTAATCATGATGAACGCGATGCCGTTGGTGCGCATGACCACATACCCGCTGACGATCCCGACGACCGCACACGCGCCGATGGCGCCAGCAAGATGCCACCAGCCGCTTTCGATGCCGTAGTGCGACAGCACGCCGACGGAATAGGCGCCCAGACCCAGATACAGCGCATGGCCGAAGCTCACCATGCCGCCGTAGCCCAGCAGCAGATTGAGCGCCAGCGCCGCAATGCCGTAGACCAGCACGCGGCCGAATAGCGCCAACAGAAACGGTTCACCTTGCCACTGCGCGTAAAGCGGCACCAGCGCGAACAACAGCAGCAGCGCGGCGGCGGCCAGCGTGCGGGGAGATAACGTGAACATGGCGTCGCCGTCCTTATCCGTGCCTGACGGGAAAGAGGCCTTGCGGCCGCATCGCCAGCACCAGCGCCATGACGATGTAGATCAGCATCGACGCGATGGCCGGGCCCGCGGCATTGGCTGCAGCCGGGGGCAGGGCGGCGCGCAGCAGGGTCGGCAGCAGCGCGCGGCCCAGCGTGTCGATCAGCCCGACCATCAGCGCGGCCAGGAACGCGCCGCGCACCGAGCCGATGCCGCCGATCACGATGACGACCAGAGTCAGGATCAGAATGGGTTCGCCCATGCCCGTCTGCGCCGAAAGAATGGGACCAGCCATCAGTCCGGCGAGGCCCGCCAGCACCGCGCCCAGCACGAACAGCAGCGTGTTCAGGCGCGCGATGTTCACACCCAACGCGCCGACCATCATGCGATCGGTAGACCCGGCGCGGATCAGCATGCCGAGCCGCGTGCGATGGATCAGCAGGTAGCACCCCGCCGCAACCAGCAGCCCGACCACGATGATGAGAAACCGGTACAGCGGATACGTGACGCCCAGGATGTCGATGGTGCCGGACAGCCAGGACGGCAGCCCCATGCTGATCGGCGCCGGCCCCCACAGGATGCGAGTCAGTTCATTGAAGAACAGGATGAAACCGAACGTGGCCAGCACCTGATCCAGGTGATCGCGTGGATACAGCCGCGCCAGCGCGATCCGGTCCAACAGCAGTCCAAGCAGCGCCATGCCCGCGACGACCGCGGCGGCGGCCAGCAGGAACGAGCCGGTGTGCCGGAACACGGTGGCCGCGATGAACGCGCCCATCATGTACAGCGACCCGTGCGCCAGGTTGATGAAATTCATGATGCCGAACACCAGCGTCAAGCCGGCGGCCAGCAGGAACAGCAGGATGCCGAGTTGCAGGCCGTTCAAGGCCTGCACCAGCAGCAGCGTCGTGGACATGGCTACACCCCCTTGCTGACGGCCCTCGGGGCCGCCCGCTTCACTTCATGACGCACTGGGCGGCGTACTGATCAGAGACCTTGGACAGGTCGGGGAAGATGGGGCCCTTGTTGACGAACGCGACCTTGCCGTCGGCGTTCTCGGCCACGTCGGCACGGAAGAACCCGGCCACGGGGAAGTGGTTGGGCTGATAGCGGAATTCGCCGCGCACGGATTGGAAGTCGGCGGCCTCCAGCGCCTTGCGCAACGCGTCCTTGTCGTCGGTCTTGCCGCCGGTCTTCTTGAGCGCCGAGCCGATCAACTGGGCGGCGTCATAGGATTGCGCGGCGTAGCTGGACGGCTCGCGTCCATATTTCTGACGGAAGGCTGCGGCAAAGGCCTTGTTGGCGGCGTTGTCCAGGTCGGGGGAGTACGGCACGTTGGTGACGGCGCCCAGCGCGTCCTTCTGCAGCGCGGGCAACGTGGCGCCGTCGATGGTGTCGACCGACAACAGCGGGATCTTGCCGAAGAGGCCGGCCTGGCGATACTGCTTGATGAAGTTCACGCCCATGCCGCCAGGAAAGAAGACGTATGCGGCGTCGGGCTTGGCGTCGGCCAGCGCGGCCAGTTCGACGGAGTAGTCGGGCTGGTTGACCTGCGTGAACACTTCGTTGACGACGTCGCCTTTGTAGAAGCGCTTGAAGCCGGCCATGGCGTCCTTGCCGGCCTGGTAGTTGGGGGCCAGCAGATAGACCTTCTTGAACCCCATCTGGTTGGCCATTTCGCCGCTGCCTTCGTGGCGCTGGGTGTTGTTCCAGGACGTGGAGAAGAAGAACGGCGAACAGTCCTTGCCGGCAAGATTGGTGGGGCCGGCGTTGGAGCCGACGAGGAATACGCCGGCGCTGGTCACAGGCCGCACGACGGCGAGCATGACGTTGGAGTAGACGACGCCGGTGATGATGGGCACCTTGTCGCTTTGCACAAGCTTGCGGGCGGCCTGGACGCCGACCTCGGGCTTGAACTGATCGTCTTCCTTGATGACCTGCACGGCCACGCCGCCGAGCTTGCCGCCGCCTTGGTCGACGGCGAGCATGAAGCCGTCGAGCTGGTCTTGGCCGAGCACGGAGCCGGGACCGGTCAGCGTGGTCAGCAGGCCGATCTTGACGTCGGCCTGCGCGGCCGCGTGTAGCGACAGCCCGAGCACCGCGGCGGCGGCCAGCGTATGGATGCGTTTCATGTGATTCCCCTTGCTATGCCGTGTGTCACGGTCGTGGATGTGATGGCGCGCGGGTGCGTGGATTCGCTGGCGCGTGGTTTCACTGCTGCGCTACTGCATCATTGCAGCCCTATTTCATTGCTGCGCCTGCAAGCCAAAGAAGGTCATCGTGTTGCGGAACAGAATCTTCTGCTGCACGCCGGGCACCAGGTCTGCGTGGGTGACGAGCTTGCCGACTTCCTGTTCGCCCAGCGGATAGGGGTAGTCGGAGCCGAGCAGGACGCGGTCTTCGCCCATGACGTCGATGAGCAGGCGTAGCGATCGCGGGTCGAAGACGGCGCTGTCGGTGTAGAAGCGGTCGGTGTACGACGATGGCGGACGCGGGCAGTCTTCGCGGACGATGTCGCGATGGCGCCAGGCGTTGTCGACCCTTCCGAGCAGGTACGCAAAGCTGCCGCCGCCGTGGGCGAAGCACAGCTTGAGGCTGCGGGGAATGCGTTCGAAAGCGCCGGACAAGATCAGGGACAGGATGCCGAGCTGGGTTTCGGCGGGCATGGCGACAAGCCACGGCAGCATCCATTTCTTCATGCGGCCGTCGGTCATCATGTCCCACGGATGCACGAGGACGGGGATGTCGTCGTTGGCGCAGTGGACGAGGAACTGGACAAGCGTGTCGTCGTCGAGGTCGCGCGGGCCGACGTGGTTGCCGATCTGGACGCCTAGATGGCCGGCGGCGCGTGACCGAGTCGCTTCGCGGCAGGCGAGGTCGAGGTCTTGCAGGGGAACCTGGGCCAGGGATTTGAGGCGCGCGGGGGCGTGGGCGCAGTGTTCGAGCGCCAGGTCGTTCATGCGTGCGGCCCAATCGGCGGCAGCCTGCGCGGGGTAGGTGTAGCCGAACATGATGGGCGTGGCGCACAGGATCTGGACATCGACGCCGTGACGGTCCATCTGCTCAATGCGCAGCGCGGGATCCCAGAGGGTGGCGTCGACGGGGCGGAATGGGCGGTCGCCAGCCATGATCTGGCCGGTCGTGCCGTTGCCGTCGGGACGCAGCCAGGGCGCGTTGACGGGGTCAAGCGCAGCGGCTTCCTGCCGGGTGATCGGCGGGAAGAAGTGCGCGTGCATGTCGATTTTCTGGATCATCTTAGGTGGATGCCTGGGCGGGGGTGGGCTGCGCGGACGGGGCTTGGCCTTTGCCGGGATGGATTTCGCCGCAGCCGGGGCAGGTGCGTTTTTCCTGGCTTTGGTAGAAGGCCTGGAAGAGCGGGGGCAGGTCGGTGACGATGCTCTTGAGCTGGACTTCGACGCGATGCACGAGGTGGCGGCAATGCGGGCAGTACCACTCGAATCCGTCGAGCAGGCCTTCTGGGCGCTGGCGTTCGATGACGAGACAGGCGCTGTCGGTTTCGGGGCGTTGGGGGGAGTGGCGGACGTGCGGGGGCAAGAGGAAGATGTCGCCTTCCTTCAAGTCGACGCGTTCGGGTTTGCCGTCGATCCACAGGGATAGCCAGGCGTTGCCGCGTATCTGGTAGAAGAACTCTTCCAGCGGGTCGTCGTGGTAGTCAGTGCGATGGTTGGGTCCGCCGACTACGGTGACGATGAAGTCGCTGTCTTGCCAGATCTGCTGGTTGCCGACGGGGGGCTTGAGCAGATGCGCGTGGTCTTGGATCCAGCGCTGGAAATTCAACGGCGGGCCGTAGGCAGGCATGAGGAACTCCGTGGTGTCGCTTGATGAGGGAGAGTCTAGGCGGGGGAGCTGGGGGCTGCACAATAGAAATTGTGGGGGTGGATATGCGGGTTATCTATCGCGGGGTTTCCCTGGGGTCTCAGTCGTTTAACGCAGGGACTTAGCTTTCGAAGCGCGAGGCGGTTCAATGGCGGGCGCAACGGGGTGTGCAGGTGTTGGGGCACATTCAAGGCGAGCGGATTGAGTATTGAGAGGACTTGTTCGATCTTGAGAGGAGTGGATCGATCTTGGTGCCAACGGATGGTTCTTAAGGCGCCGGGCGCGTCGTCGGCCTGGGGCGCGC
>NZ_DGMA01000022.1:0-99974 GCF_002388205.1 Achromobacter sp. UBA4530
GGCGCGGGGTGCGGGGCGCGTCGATCAGCACGAGGGAATCTGAAGGGAGCCGAAGGCGGACGAAGATGACGAACGCGAAGTCCGGAGCGAAGGCTCCGGACCGCAATCGTAGCCCCGCCCACCCCAGGCCCACGACGCGCCGGGCGTCTCAAGAACTCCACCCCCGGCAATAACACGGCACCGAGAGGCGTCCCAAGCACTCACTGCCCGGCAACACCAATAAAGCATCATCAAGCAGCCCGAACCCCAATCGCCACCACCCTCGCAGTAAACCCCTTCAACAACTCCTCCCGCATCGCCTCGGCCCGCACTATCGACGCCTCCTTCACGTGCCCGTACCCGCGGATCTCCTCCGGCACGCTCGCCAACGCCACCGCCTTATCCAGATTCCCGCGATTCAACTTCCCCAGAATCGCCGTCACAGTCTCCCGATACTCCTTGATCAATTCCCGCTCAGCCCGCCGCTCCTTCGTATACCCGAACGGATCAAACCGAGACCCCCGCAAAACCCGCATCCTTGCCAGCACCCGAAACACCTTCAACATCCCCGGCCCATAAGACCGCTTCACCACATGCCCATCCTTGTCCCGCCGTGCAAACAAAGGCGGCGCCAGATGAAAGCGCAGTTTCCAATCCCCCTCGAACTGCTCGCCCACCCGCTTCAAGAACTCCCCATCCGAATACAACCGAGCCACCTCGTATTCGTCCTTGTACGCCATCAGCTTGAAGTAATACCGCGCCACCGCCACCGCCAGCCGGTTCGTGCCCGTCGCCTCCCGCTCCGCATGCACCACCTTGTCCACCAGATCCGTGTACTGCTTGGCATAGTCCGCGTCCTGATACTGCGTCAGGAACGCCTTGCGCACCGCCACCATCTGCGCCAACTCACTGGCCGGCTTCCTTAGATCCACCACCGGACTCGCCACCCGCGGCCGCGTGATTTCGATGATGTCTTCCGGCTGCGCGGCCGGCACACCCCCATTGGCCATCAACCGCGCCACCGCCGCAGGTTCATGCGCCGCGCGCCGTCCCCACGCAAAGGCTGCGAGATTGTTCGGCACCTGTTGGCCGTTCAGCTCGATCGCGCGCAGCAGCGCCTCGCGCGACAGCGGAATCCAGCCCTTCTGGAATGCGTAGCCCATCATCAGCGGATTCGAATAGATCGCATCGCCAAGCAGCACCACCGCCATGGCTGCGGCATCCACCGCGTCAAGATTCTCCTTGCCGCAGGCGCTCTGCAGATCTGCCGTCAGATTCGCCCCCGGCAATGTCCAGCCCGGATTCGACACGAATGCCGCCGTCGGCGCCGTATCGCTGTTCAGCAGCACATGCGTGCGTCCCGGACTCACGCGCGCCATCGCCTCCGCGCTCGTTGCCACCACCAAGTCGCCTGCCAGCAGCAGATCCGCCTCGCCCATCGCCACCCGCGTGTTCAGCAGATGGTCCGGCGAGCCCGCCAACACCACGTGCGAAAACACCGCGCCGCCCTTCTGCGCCAGTCCCGCCATGTCCAGCACCGAACAGCCCTTGCCCTCCAGGTGCGCCGCCATGCCCAGCAGCTGCCCGATCGTCACCACGCCCGTGCCGCCCACCCCCGCGATGAAGACCCCATAAGGCACGTCCAAACTGCGCAAACGAGGCGCCGGCACATCCTCGTCCGGCGCGCCGCCCGATTGCGCCAACGCGGGCGGCTTCTTCAGTTTGCCGCCCTCTACCGTCACCAGGCTCGGGCAAAAGCCCTTCAGACAGGAGAAGTCCTTATTGCAGCTCGACTGGTTGATCTTGCGCTTGCGCCCGAACTCGGTCTCCAGCGGCTCCACCGACAGACAGTTCGACTTCGACGAGCAATCCCCGCAGCCCTCGCACACCCGTTCATTGATGACCACGCGGCGCGCCGGGTCCGGATAGGCGTTGCGTTTGCGGCGGCGGCGCTTTTCGGTTGCGCAGGTCTGGTCGTAGATCAGCACCGACACGCCGGGATGCTCGCGCAGCTCGCGCATCACCGCGTCCAGCTCGTCGCGATGGCGCACGGGCACGTCCCGCGCCAGGTCGGTCACGTCCACATACTTGCCGGGATCGTCCGTCACCACCACGATCTTCTCGATCCCCTCGGCCGCCACCTGGCGCGTGATCATCGGCACGCTGATGGGACCGTCCACCGGCTGCCCGCCCGTCATCGCCACCGCGTCGTTGAAGAGGATCTTGTACGTGATCGGCGCCTTGGCCGCCACCGCTGCCCGAATCGCCAGCAGCCCCGAATGAAAGTAGGTGCCGTCGCCCAGGTTCGCGAACACGTGCTTTTCCTCGGTGAACGGCGCCTGCCCCAGCCACGGCACGCCCTCGCCGCCCATCTGCGTGAAGACGTCGGTGCTGCGGTCCATCCATCGCACCATGTAGTGGCAGCCGATGCCCGCCATGCCGCGCGAACCTTCCGGCAGGCGTGTCGACGTATTGTGCGGACAGCCTGAACAGAACCAGGGCTTGCGCTCTTCAACCACGCGCGGTCGCGCCAGCGCCGCTTCGCGGGCACGGATGAACTCCACGCGAGCCTCGATGCCCGCGCGCACATCGTCCGGCAACGCGAACCGCAACAGGCGCGCCGCGATCGCCTTGGCGACCATCGCGGGCGAGAACTCGTAATGCGCCGGCAGCAGCCAGTTGCCCTGCGGCACGGACCACTCGCCGCCATCCTTGTCGTCGAACTTGCCTACCACGCGCGGAATCTTCTTGCCGCTGCCGATCCAGCTGAACAGCTCCTCTTTCAGCTGATATTCCAGCACCTGGCGCTTTTCCTCCACGACCAGGATCTCGTCCAGTCCTTCCGCGAACCGCTGCGTGCCGGCGGACTCCAGCGGCCACACCATGCCCACCTTGAAAAGACGCAGGCCGATGCGCCGGCACACGTCTTCGGACAGGCCCAGGTCCGAGAGCGCCTGGCGCGTGTCCAGGTAGGCCTTGCCGGACGTCATGATGCCGAAGCGCGCATCGCGCTGTGGCACGTCCCAGAGTTCGCGGTTCAGCCCGTTGGCGCGCGCATAGGCCAGCGCGGCGTACAGCTTGTAGTCCAGCAGCCGCGCTTCCTGCTGCAAGGGCGTGTCGGGCAGCCGGATGTTCAGGCCGTCCGGCGGCAGCTGGAAGTCCTCGGGCAGCACGATGCGCACGCGGTCAGGGTCCACGTCGACCGATGCCGACACCTCCACGATGTCGGTGATGCACTTCATGCCCACCCACACGCCCGCGTAGCGGCTCATCGCCCAGCCGTGCAGGCCGTAATCCAGCACTTCCTGCACGCTGGACGGGAACAGCACCGGAATCATGCAGGCCTTCAGGATGTGATCGCTCTGGTGCGGCAGCGTCGAGGACTTGGCGGGGTGGTCGTCGCCTGCCACCACCAGCACGCCGCCGTGGCGCGCGGTGCCGGCTGCATTCGCATGCTTGAAGACGTCGCCGCAGCGGTCCACGCCGGGACCCTTGCCGTACCACATGCCGAATACGCCGTCGTACTTTGCGCCGGGAAACAGGTTCACCTGCTGCGTGCCCCACACCGCCGTGGCCGCCAGGTCTTCGTTGATGCCGGGTTGGAACTCGACGTGGTGCGCCTTCAGATGGGCGGCGGCCTTCCACATGTTCTGGTCGACGCCGCCCAGCGGTGAACCCCGATAGCCCGATACGAAGCCCGCCGTGTTCAGCCCTGCCTGCGCATCGCGCACGCGCTGCATCATGGGCAGCCGCACCAGCGCATGGATGCCGCTCATCCACGCGCGGCCGGATTGCAGGGTGTATTTGTCGTCGAGCTGGACGGATTCAAGCGCCGCGCGGACGGCGGGCGTAAGGGGGGCATTCATGTCTACTCCAACATCGGATGCCCCCACCAGCGTCGCGCGCCTCTTGCCAGAACGCACGCGGGCCAACAAGGGCCGTGAAAGTGAAGTCCTGATGCGTTCGCGCCTCTGCGGGCGGAATCGCGCTTGCCGCACCCGCCGCTCCGAAAAAACGGGGCCGGCTGGCGTTAGTCCTTTCGGTTGTAACCCTTAGCCCTCTGGCGGGCAATAGGGCGATGCGATAATTGCCGGCATGGACTTCGCCCCTCGCATCGTCGCCTGGCAGCGCCAGCATGGCCGCCACGATCTCCCCTGGCAGAACACCCGGGATCCCTACCGGATCTGGCTTTCCGAAATCATGCTGCAGCAGACGCAGGTGGCCACCGTCATTCCCTATTACGAGCGCTTTCTGCAACGCTTTCCGGACGTCGCGGCGCTGGCCGCCGCCTCGCAGGAAGACGTGATGCCGTATTGGGCCGGCCTGGGCTACTACGCCCGCGCCCGCAACCTGCATCGCTGCGCGCAGGAAATCGTGCGCGACTGGGGCGGCCGCTTTCCGCCCACCGCCGAGGCCATCGCTACGCTGCCGGGCATCGGCCGGTCCACAGCCGCGGCCATTGCGGCGTTTTCGAACGGCGAGCGCTCGCCGATTCTGGACGGCAACGTCAAGCGCGTATTCACTCGCCACTTCGGCATCGCGGGCGACCCGGCCAAGCGCGAAGTCGAGCAGCGTCTCTGGGCGCTGGCGCATGCGCAGGTGGACGCGGCGCCCGGGCTGGACATGGCGGCCTACACGCAGGGGCTGATGGATCTGGGCGCCACGCTCTGCACGCGCGGCAAACCCGCCTGCGACAGATGTCCGGTGGCGGACACCTGCGTTGCCCGCCGCGAGGGACGTCAGGCGGAACTGCCCACGCCCAAGGTGCGCAAGGCCATTCCGGAACGCGAGACCTGTATGTTGGTGCTACGGCACCAGGGCGCGTTCCTGCTGCAACAGCGTCCCGAACCCGGCATCTGGGGCGGGCTGTGGAGCCTGCCGGAGTTTGATGCGGCGGGCGATCCCGACAGCGCCTCGCGCGCGCTGGGGCTGGAGCCGGAGCAGCGCTTCGAGCTGGCTGCCTTCGCCCACACGTTCACGCATTACCGCCTGCACATCCGGCCATGGCTTGTGCCGGTGCGCGCGGTTGCCCTGCGCGAGCCGGCGTTGCCGGAACGCTGGGTACCTGCAGACAAGCTGGGAACGATGGCGCTGCCGGCGCCGGTCAAGAAGCTGCTGCAGGGGCTGGTTGATGCCGGGATGCAGGACAGCCTGTTCGGCGAGGAAAACTCGGCGTAGCGATTCGGCGGGTTAACCGGTGTGAGCTTGAGCGGTGTCAGACACCGGTCAAACTACGACGCCGCCTCATTGAGGTTTCAGACACCCGCCCCGCTCAGCAGCATCACCAGCTTCAAATCCGGATGCGTCGCCAGCCGGAACGTGATCTGCTGGTACGCCAGCTTGCCGCGCTGCGGATGCTGGAATTCGCGCAGGCCGCCTTCGCGTTCCACCACGGCGTGCCGCGTCCACCAATGCGAGAAGACCACGCTTTGCCGGCTCAGGCTGTCCAGCAGCGCCAGCACCGCGGGTTCGTCCAGATGCGCGCCCGCGTCGGCGCGAAATTCAGCCACCACGCGGCGGGCGCGTTGGTCCCAGTCGACCACCAGTTCGCGCGCGGCGGGATCCAGGAAGATGTAGCGCAACAGGTTGGGCTCGGGGTCGCGCTCGGGCCAGTGGTCGAACAGGTCGACCAGCGGCGCGTTGCAGGCCAGCACGTTCCAGGCGCGGTCCAGCACATAGGCCGGCGCGTTGATCGCGTTCACGCATTCCTGCAGCGGGCCCGGGGCGCCGCCGGCGTCGTCGCGGGCGTGCTGCGGGTCGGCGCAATCGGCAAGGTCGAAGAGGTACGCACGCTCGGCCCGCGCCAACTGCAGCACGCCCGCGATGCGCGACCACACCGAGGGCGACACCGACACCTCGCGCCCCTGCTCGATCCACGTGTACCAGGTGACGCTGATGCCACACAGCTGCGCCACTTCCTCACGCCGCAGGCCGGGGGTGCGGCGGCGCGATCCCTCGGGCAGGCCGGCCATCTGCGGCGTGATGCGCGACCGCGCGCTGCGCACAAATTCGCCCAGCGCGTGACGGCGCAGATGCGAGCCTTCGTGGCCTGTGGTGACGGGCTGGGGGGAAGTGTTCATACCAGGATGAGTAATGGGCTTGTACGTGTATACGGGCCCGCCTATCTTAGCGCCTGCATCCTTTCGCAATCCCGAAAGGAATTCCGACAACGATCTCGACAGCATTCCCGGCAACATTCCGGCCAGGATTCCGCCCCCAACAGCCTTTCCGACACGAGGACCCCTCATGACCGCCAGCTCGCACGACGCCGCCGTGGACCGCCAATTCAGCCCCCGCGCCGCCGCCTACCTGACCAGCTCCGTCCACGCCCAGGGCGAAGACCTGCTGCAAATGGCCGCGGTCGCCGGCCAGCACCCGGACGCGCGCGTGCTGGACCTGGGCTGTGGCGGCGGGCACGTGAGTTTTCACGTGGCGCCGAAAGTGGCGCATGTGACCGCCTACGACCTGTCGCAGCAGATGCTGGACGTCGTCGCCGCCGAAGCCGCCAAGCGCGGGCTCGCCAAACTGGTGACCTGTCAGGGCAAGGCCGAGTACCTGCCGTTCGGCGACGCCGAGTTCGACCTGGTGATGTCGCGCTATTCCACGCACCATTGGCAGGACGCCGGCCGCGGCCTGCGCGAGGCTTTCCGCGTGCTCAAGCCGGGCGGCATTGCCGTCTTTGCCGACGTGGTGTCGCCGGGCGAACCGCTGCTGGACACCTGGCTGCAGACCATCGAAGTGCTGCGCGACACCTCGCACGTGCGCGATTACTCGGTGGCCGAATGGACCCGCATGCTGACCGAAGCGGGCTTCACGCTGCAGGAACTGGCGCCGCGCCGCCTGCCGCTGGAGTTCCAGTCGTGGGTCACGCGCATGCGCACGCCCGACACGCTGGTGGCGGCGCTGCGCCACATGTTCGGCATCGCACCGGACGTCGTGCGCGCGCATTTCGACGTGCGCGAGGACGGGTCTTTTACCAGCGACACCGCGACGATCGTGGTGAGAAAGCCGGGCTGAATCAGTCCACTCTCGACGGCTCCATCGCGGCCAGCGCCCCCACCACGCCCAGGCTGCGCAGCAACTGCGCAGCCGCGCCCACCGCCCGCACAAACCGCGGCTCCTGGCCGAGGTCACCGAACACCGGCTCAAACCCCGTCATGACGCCCGCCCACGCCAGCATCGCCGCGGGCCCCTCGCCCGCCTGCTCCGCCGCCCGTTCGGCCTGCTCATACCGATGCGCCAGCGCTTCGGCCAACGGGTCCTGGACCTCATAGACACGCCCGGCCTCATCCTGTCCGCGCAGGAAAAGCAGCCACCCGGCCACCGCCAACGCCAGACCCGGCATCGGCGCATCCGCCGCCAGCCGGTCGCGCACCGTCCCCAGCAGCCGCTGCGGCAATTTCTGTGAGCCGTCCATCGCAATCTGCCGCGTCTGGTGCCTGAGCGCCGGATTGGCGAATCGCTGCAACAGGCCTTGCCGGTACTTCTCGATATCCAGCCCCGGCAACGGCGGCAGCGTCGGTTCGATCTCC
This sequence comes from Achromobacter sp. UBA4530, assembly GCF_002388205.1. Lineage (NCBI taxonomy): Bacteria > Pseudomonadati > Pseudomonadota > Betaproteobacteria > Burkholderiales > Alcaligenaceae > Achromobacter > Achromobacter sp. UBA4530. The sequence continues at coordinate 7,512 of NZ_DGMA01000022.1, forward strand.
TGGCCCATCAGCGCGCCCAGGAACCGCCGCATGCCGGGCCGGGCCATCGCCTCGTCCACGGTGGCCCACCCCGCCATCACCGACAGATACGCCAGCGCCGAATGCGCGCCGTTGACCATGCGCAGTTTCAGCGTCTCGAACGGCGCGGCGTCCATCACGAAACGCGCACCGCCCGCGGTCCAGTCCGGCCGGCCCGCCGCGAAGCGGTCTTCGACAACCCATTCCAGATAGGGCTCGGCCACCACCGGCCACGCATCGCGCACGCCCAATGCCGCCGCGATCTCGTGCCGATCCACGTCCGTCGTGCGCGGCACGATGCGGTCGACCATCGAGCAGGGAAACGCGCACGCCGATGCAATCCAGTCCGCCAACGCCGGATCGACGCGCGCCGCGAACGTCAGCACCAGCGCCCGCAGCAAGTGGCCGTTGGCGGGCAGGTTGTCGAGCGACATGACCGTGATCGGCGGCAGGCCCATCGCGCGGCGGCGTTGCAGGCCGTGCACGACAAAACCGATGACGCCACACGGCGACTCGGGATTTGCGAGGTCATGCACGACGTCGGGATGATCCAGATTCAGCCTGCCGCTGGCGGGATCATGGCAATAACCCTTCTCGGTGACCGTGATGCTGACGATGCGCGTGCCGGCGGCCGCGATGCGCGCCAGCACGAGCTGCGGGTCCTCGGGCGCCACCAGCGTTTCAAGCAGGCAGCCGATGACACCCACACGCTGCCGCGACGCGCCGCTGCCGTCGGCATCGCGCAACGCCAGCGCATACAGGCCGTCCTGCGGCGCCAGCGCATCGCGCGTGTCGGCGTGGCGCAGCGAGACGCCGCAAATGCCCCAGTCCAGCCCGGCTCCGGCGCGCAGCGCCGCATCGTTGACCGCTGCCAGATGCGCACGCGCGAATGCGCCCAGGCCCAGATGCACGATGCCGATAGCGAGCGCGTCCCGGTCATATCCCGGCCGCGCCACCTGCGCGGGCAGGCCGTCCAGCGCACCCGCGTTCAGCCGGCCGCCTTCGCCTACCAGTTCCATAGCGTGCCGTCGTGCTGCAGCCGGTTCACGGGCAGATACGCGCGCTGATACGGATATCGCGCCGCCAGCTTCTCGTCGATATCTACGCCGTGGCCCGGAGCCTCGCCCGGATACAGCATGCCCTGTTCGAACGTATAGGAATGGGGAAACACGGCATCGGTCTCGTCGGTATGCCGCATGTATTCCTGAATGCCGAAATTGGGCACCCACAGGTCGAAGTGAAGCGCCGCCCCCATGCAGACCGGCGACAGATCGGTGGCGCCATGGCAGCCGGTGCGCACCTGATAGAGCGACGCCATGTCGGCAATGCGCCGCAGATGCGTGATGCCGCCGGCGTGAACGACCGTGGTGCGGATGTAGTCGATGAGCTGGTTCTGCACCAGGTCCTTGCAGTCCCAGATCGTGTTGAAGACTTCGCCCACCGCCAGCGGCGTGGTGGTGTGCTGGCGGATCAGCCGGAAGGCCTCCTGGTTCTCGGCGGGCGTGGCGTCTTCCATCCAGAACAGGCTGTACGGCTCCAGCGACTTGCCCAGCCGCGCGGCCTCGATGGGCGTCAGGCGGTGGTGCACGTCGTGCAGCAAATGGTGTTCGAAGCCCAGCTTCTCGCGGATGCGCTCGAACAATTGCGGCGCGTGGCGCAGGTATTTTTCGGTGGACCAGTCGTGCTCGCTGGGCAGGTCGGCATCGGCGGGCTCGTAGAACAGCGTGCCGCGGCCCACGCCATAGACCTTTTCCAAACCCGGCACGCCGCTTTGCGCGCGGATGGCGCGATAGCCCATGTCGGCGTAGCGCAGCACCTCGTCGACCGTGTGCTCGATGTCCGAGCCGTTGGCATGGCCGTAGACCATCACGCCGCTGCGGCTCTTGCCGCCCAGGAGCTGATACAGCGGCAGGCCGGCGGCCTTGGCCTTCAGGTCCCACAGCGCGGTGTCCACGCCGGCGATCGCGGTCATCGTGACCGGCCCGCGCCGCCAGTACGCGCCCTTGTACAGGTACTGCCAGATGTCCTCGATCTGGTGCGCGTCGCGCCCGATCAGGCAGGGGATGACGTGCTCGGTCAGGTAGGCGGCCACCGCCAGTTCGCGCCCGTTCAGCGTCGCATCGCCAATGCCGGTCAGGCCCTGGTCGGTTTCGATCTTCAGGGTCACGAAGTTGCGGCCCGGAGAACAGACAATCACGCGTGCATTCGTAATCTTCATCTTGGACTTCCGGCTACAGGAAAGGGACGGCCGCTCAACGCGGCCGCGGGATCAGAACGTCACCATCACCTTCATCGCCTGGTTGCGATCGCCCGCCAGCGCAAAGGCGTCATGCACGCGCGCAACGGGCACCGCCGCCGTCAGCAGCGGCGACACATCCACCAGGCCGCGGGCCAGGCAATCCACGGCCATCGCGTATTCGTCCACAAAACGGAAGCTGCCGATGCACGACAGGCTCTTGACCATGATCTGGTTGAATGGGCAATCCGCGCTGCTGCCGGACAGCGTTCCCACCGTCACGACAACGCCACGCGGACGCGCCGCGCGCAGGCAGCTTGCCAGGCCGGCATAGCTGCCCGACGCCTCGAAACACACGTCCACCGTGCCCTTGTTCGCGGCCAGCGCGTCCAGGGCGGCCGGATCCGTGGCCGCGTTGATGGTTTGCGTGGCGCCCACCCGGGCGCACGCCGCCAGTGTCTGGTCCACGATATCCACCACGATGACCCGGCTGGCGCCCGCCAGGCGCGCGGCCATCAGGATCAACGCGCCGATCGGACCCGCGCCGACCACCATGGCCGTCTTGCCCAGCAACGATCCCGCGCTGCGCACCGCATGCAGGGCGACGGCCAGCGGCTCGCCAAACGCAGCCAGTTCATACGACAGCGAATCCGGCACGGGCACACACTGCCGCGCGTCGACCACCACCTCTTCGCGCATCGCGCCCTGCATGTGCGGAAAGCGGCTGGCGCTGCCGAAGAAATGCACCGACTCGCAATGATTCGAATCGCCCTGCCGGCAATAGCGGCACACGCCGCAGGCGCGCGCCGGATCCAGCGCCACGCGGTCGCCGGGCCTGACCGCCGTCACGTCCGCGCCCACCTCCAGCACCTGCCCGGACGCCTCGTGGCCCGGCGTCAGCGGTTCACGGATGACAAAATCGCCCACCCGGCCGTGCCGGTAGTAATGCAGGTCGGATCCGCAGATGCCCACGGCCTTGACGCCGACGCGCACCTGCGACGGCCCCAAAGGCTGCGCGTCCGAGGTGTCCAGGCGCAGGTCCTGCGCCCCGTGGATCATGCAGTTCAGCATCAGCGCCACCCCTGTGCAAATTCGCCGATCACCCGTTCCAGGTGATCGCGCATCGCCTGCCGCGCCTCCTGCGCGTCGCGGGCCACCAGCGCGCCGAAGATGCGCTGGTGATCGGCCTGCGACGCCTGGCGCAAGGCCTGCGTATGGAAATGCTGTTCCATCTTTTCCCAGACCGGCCCCCGGGCCTGATCCCACATCGACGTCACCGTGGCCAGCAGCACGCTGTTGCCGGTGGACTGGGCAATGCACAGGTGAAAGCGGCGGTCGGCCTCGGCATTGGCGTCCTTGTCCGTCATCCGGTCGCGCATGGCCGTCAGCGCCTCGAAGATGCGGTCCAGGTCCGCGTCAGTGCGGGTGGTGGCCGCCAGCGCGGCGATCTCGGATTCAATCAGGCAGCGGGCGCGAAGGAGCTCGAAGGGGCCGGCGCCCGCCTCCGGCATCGCGGACGGACGGTTCGCGTCAGGTTCGCAGACATAGATGCCCGAGCCGCCGCGCACTTCCACCACGCCCTGCAGCTCCAGCGCAATGATGGCCTCGCGCACGGACGTGCGGCTGACGTCGAAGCGCTCGGCCAGCGCCCGCTCGGCCGGCAGGCGCTGGCCTGCTGCGAATTCGCCCTGCGCCACCAGCGCATGGATCTGCGCGGCCAACCGCAAGTAACCGCGGTCTGGTGCGACACGGCCGGCGGGGACTTCGGGCTTGGAGAGCGAATGCAACGTCATGGCGCCTCAAATTGGTCTGACCAAATCGTATTTGGTCCACCAATTTCCGCCATCGTGGTTTTCCACTACGCACCGACCGGCAACGCTCGGACAACGCCCAGACAACCGCCGGATCGCCCCTCGACAGCCCCCGCGCGGCCCCTGTATAGATACGGATCGAACGACAGCCAAGGAAAGCGACATGCCCAGCACGACCGACCAGCCCTTGCCCGCCAATCTGGCGGACCTGACCGTCACCGAGGCGGCAGCACACATCCGCGAGGGCCGCCTCACCAGCGTTGCGCTGACGCAAGCCTGCCTAGACCGCATCGACGCCCGCCAGGACCTGAACGCGTTCATCACGGTCGACCGCGACGGCGCGCTGGCGCAGGCGCGCGCCTACGATGCGGCGCCCGGCCACGGCCCGCTGGGCGGCGTGCCCGTCGCCATCAAGGACAACATCCACGTCGCGGGGCTGCCGAACACCGCTGGCACACCAGCGCTGAAAGACTTCCGCCCCGCCGAGGACGCGCCCGTCGTGCAGCGGCTGCGGGAGGCCGGCGCCGTCCTCCTGGGCAAGACCAACATGCATGAACTGGCGTTCGGCGTGTCCGGCTTCAACACCGCCTTCCCCGGCCCGGATGGCGATGGCACGCGCAACGCCTACGACGCGCGCCTGATCGCTGGCGGCTCGTCGTCCGGCAGCGGCGCGGCGGTGGGCGCGCGGCTGGCGCCCGCCGCGCTGGGCACCGACACTGGCGCCTCGGTGCGCCTGCCCGCTTCGGTGAACGGCGCCGCCGGATTCCGCGCCACCGTGGGCCGCTACGACGGCGCGGGCATCACCCCCATTTCCCACACGCGCGACACACCCGGACCCATCGCCAACGACATGGCCGATATCGTGCTGCTGGATGCGATCCTCACGGGCCAGACCGAGCCGCTGGCGCCCCTGCTGCCCGAAGGCATCCGCCTGGGCCTGGCCGCGTACTTCTGGGCCGACCTCGATCCCGACGTGCAGGCGGTTTCAGAAGCCGCCTTGAACACGCTGCGTACGGCCGGGGTGACGCTGGTGGACATGGACATGCCCGACCTGCCCGCCGCCAACGCGGCGGTCGGCATGCCGCTATGCCTGTTCGAGCAAAAGCCCGACCTGACGGCCTATCTGGCGCGTTATCACGTGGGGGTGAGCTTTGATGAGGTAGTCGCGCAGATTTCCAGCCCAGACGTGAAGGGCATCTTCGACAACCTGATCGTGCCGGGCGTGCTGCCCACGCCGGACGGCCAGCTCCTGCCGTTGCAACCGCTGTATGAACAGGCCATCGCAGGCGGCCGGCGTGAGCTCATCGACGTCTATCGCCGCGCCTTCAAGGAACACGCGTTGGACGGCCTGCTGTTTCCGACCGTGCCGGTGCCGCCGCCCGCGTCCACGCCCGAAGCCAGCAGTTTCGAAACCTTTGCCCGCCTGGCGCGCAACGTGGATCCCGGCAGCAACGCCGGCCTGCCTGGACTGAGCGTGCCGGCCGGGCTGTCGAATCAAGGCCTGCCGGTGGGATTGGAGATCGACGGCCTGCCGGGCGAGGACCGCAAGGTGCTCGCGATCGGCGTGGCCATCGAAAAGATATTGGGGCGCATCGCTGCGCCCCGGGTCCAGCCTTAGCCTCAGCCTGGGCTTTCGCGGCAGTCAGCCGCGTCAGCCAAGGTTGGGCGCCAGCGTGCGCTTCAGGTCTTCGATGCTGCGGCCGCTGCGGCGGGCGTAGTCCTCGAGCTGGTCTTCGCCGATGACGCCCACATTGAAGTACTGCGACTGCGGGTGGCTGAAGTAAAAGCCCGACACGCTGGACGCCGGGTACATCGCGTAGCTGTCCGTCAGCATCATGCCGATGTCCTCACCGTCCAGCACGCGGAACATGTCGGTCTTCACGACGTGTTCCGGGCAGGCCGGGTAGCCCGGCGCCGGGCGGATGCCCACGTACTTCTCGGCAATCATGTCTTCGTTGGACAGGGCCTCGTCGGGCGCGTAGCCCCACAGGTCCTGGCGCACGCGCGCATGCAGGCATTCGGCGAAGGCTTCGGCCAGGCGGTCCGCCAGCGACTTGAGCATGATGCTGGAATAGTCGTCCAGCGCCTTCTCGAATTCCGCTTCCTTCTTTTCGATGCCCAAACCGGCTGTGACGGCGAACATGCCGATGTAATCGACCTTGCCGCTGGACTTGGGCGCGATGAAGTCGGACAGCGACTTGTTGCTGACGCCCTCGCGCTTGGCGCCCTGCTGGCGCAGGTTGCGGTACGTGAACAGCACTTCGCTGCGCGTCTCGTCCTTATAGACCTCGATGTCCTCGTCGTTGACGGTGTTGGCGGGATAGAAGCCCACGACGCCATTGGCGGTGAGCCAGCGGCCTTCAACGATGCGCTTCATCATGGCCTGGCCGTCCGCAAAGACCTTGCGCGCCTGCTCGCCCACCACCTTGTCTTGCAGGATGGCGGGGTACGGGCCGAAGAGGCTCCAGGTCTGGAAGAACGGGCCCCAGTCCACATACTTCGCGATTTCGGCCAGATCGTAGCTCTTGAACGTGCGGCGGCCGATGAACTTGGGGCGTGGCGGCGTGTAGTTGTCCCAGTCGATCGCCGGACGCGAGGCGCGCGCCTCGGCCAGCGGCAGGATCGGCGTCGCCTTGCGGTTGGCATGGCGGCGGCGCACGTCTTCGTACTCTTCGGCCAGTTCCGTCAGGTAGGCTTCCGACTGGTCGGACATCAGGTTGGTGGCCACGCCCACCGACCGGCTGGCGTCGGGCACGTAGATCACCGGGCCTTCGTAATTGGGCGCGATCTTGACGGCGGTGTGCACGCGGCTGGTGGTGGCGCCGCCGATCATGAGCGGCACCTTGCGGCTGCGGAAGTACTCGTCGCGCTGCATTTCCGACGCCACGTACGCCATCTCTTCCAGGCTGGGCGTGATCAGGCCGGACAGGCCGACGATATCGGCGTTCTCTTCCTTGGCTTTCTCAAGGATCTGCGCGCAGGGCACCATCACGCCCATGTTCACGACTTCGAAGTTGTTGCACTGCAGGACCACCGACACGATGTTCTTGCCGATGTCGTGCACGTCGCCCTTCACGGTGGCGATGACGATCTTGCCCTTGGCGCGCACGTCGCCGCCCGCGGCCGCGATCTGGCGCTTTTCTTCCTCGATGAACGGAATCAGGTGCGCCACGGCCTGCTTCATGACGCGGGCGGATTTCACCACCTGCGGCAGGAACATCTTGCCTTCGCCGAACAGGTCGCCGACGACGTTCATGCCGTCCATCAGCGGGCCTTCGATCACTTCGATGGGACGGCCGCCGCGCGCTGCGATCTTCTGGCGCACCTCTTCGGTGTCTTCCACGATGAAGGCCGTGATGCCGTGGACCAGCGCGTGCGACAGGCGCTGCTCAACCTCGGCATTGCGCCAGGCCAGGTCTTCTTCCTTCTTGGCGCCGCTGCCCTTCACGCTGTCGGCAAACTGCACCAGGCGTTCGGTGGGCGTGCGCTCGTCGTCGGCTTCGGTCTTGCCGACGGGTTCCGGCCGGTCCAGCACCACGTCTTCCACCAGATCGCGCAGCTTGGCGTCCAGGTCTGCGTACACGCCCAGCTGGCCGGCGTTGACGATGCCCATCGTCATGCCTTCCTTGACCGCGTAATACAGGAACACGGTGTGGATGGCCTCGCGCATCGGCTCGTTGCCGCGGAACGAGAAGCTAACGTTGGACACGCCGCCCGAGATGCGCGCGTGCGGCAGGTTCTCGCGGATCCAGCGCGTGCCTTCGATGAAGTCCACGGCGTAGTGGTTGTGCTCGTCGATGCCGGTGGCGACCGCGAAGACGTTCGGGTCGAAGATGATGTCTTCCGGCGGGAAGCCTTCTTCCTCGACCAGGATCTTGTAGGCGCGGCCGCAGATTTCCTTGCGGCGCTCCAGTGTGTCGGCCTGGCCGAGTTCATCGAACGCCATCACCACCACCGCTGCGCCATAGCGGCGGCAGAGGCGGGCGTGATGGCGGAAGGGCTCCAGCCCTTCCTTCATGGAGATCGAGTTCACCACCGCCTTGCCCTGCACGCACTTCAGGCCGGTCTCGATGACTTCCCACTTCGAGCTGTCGATCATGACCGGCACGCGCGCGATGTCGGGCTCGGACGCGATCAGGTTCAGGAAGCGGTGCATGCAGGCCACCGAATCCAGCATGGCCTCGTCCATGTTGATGTCGATGATCTGCGCGCCGTTCTCGACCTGCTGGCGGGCCACGGCCAGCGCCTCGTCGTATTTCTCTTCGCGGATCAGGCGCGCGAACATCTTGCTGCCCGTCACGTTGGTGCGTTCGCCCACGTTGACGAACAGCGTGTCTTCGTCGATGTTCAGCGGCTCCAGGCCCGACAGGCGGGTCTTGACGGCGATCTCGGGCACGACGCGCGGCGTCAGCGCCGTGACCTTCTCGGCAATCGCGCGGATGTGGTCCGGCGTGGTGCCGCAGCAGCCGCCCGACATGTTCACCAGGCCCGCGCGCGCAAATTCTTCGAGCAGCGCCGAGGTGTCGGCCGGGGTCTCGTCAAAGCCGGTCTCGGCCATGGGGTTGGGCAGGCCGGCGTTGGGATACACGCAGACGTAGGTGTCGCAGATCTTGGACAGCTCGGCCACGTAGGGGCGCATCAGCGCCGCGCCCAGCGCGCAATTCAGGCCGATGGTGACGGGACGCGCGTGGCGCACCGAGTTCCAGAAGGCCTCGACCGTCTGACCGGACAGGATACGGCCGGACGCGTCGGTCACCGTGCCGGAGATCATCACCGGCAGGCGGATGCCGCGTTCCTCGAACACTTCCTCGGTCGCGAAGATGGCGGCCTTGGCGTTCAGCGTGTCGAAAATGGTTTCGATCAGGACGATGTCGATGCCGCCGTCGAGCAGGCCGTTCAGTTGCTCGATATAGGCGACACGCAGTTCGTCGAACGTGACGTTACGCGCGCCCGGGTCGTTCACGTCCGGCGAAATGGAAGCCGTCTTGGGCTGCGGGCCCAGCGCGCCCGCCACGAAGCGCGGCTTGTCGGGCGTGCTGTAGGCGTCACAGGCTTCGCGAGCCAGTTGGGCCGACACCAGGTTCAGCTCGTAGGCCAGTTCGGGCAGGTCGTAATCACCCTGCGCGATCGTGGTGGCGCCGAAGGTGTTGGTCTCGATGACGTCGGCGCCCGCGTCCAGATACTGGCGGTGGATCTCGGAGATGACGTCTGGCCGCACCAGCGACAGCAGTTCGTTGTTGCCTTTCACGTCCTTGCCGTGATCGGCAAAGCGCTCGCCGCGGAAGTCCGCTTCGCCCAGCTTGTAGCGCTGGATCATGGTGCCCATGGCGCCGTCCAGGATCAGGATGCGCTTGCCCAGCAGGCGGGCAAAGTCGCCGCCGCGGGTATAGGCTTCGGGAGGGTACGGCAGGCGGGGATACGACACGATCAGGTCCGGATTAGGTTGGCCACGGCAGCGCGGATGTGGCTAAAACGCGAAAAACGCCGAAAAAACAAGCCCTGATCGTAACAAAATGGGCCTTCCCGCGCCTCACGGTGATACAGTTTCGGCCCCGAACCGGTGCTTTCGGCGCATCAGGTTGGGCAAGCACGCAACACTTGCCCGCCGCGAGCGAAAGATAAACGGGAAACAGGAAGACGCCCCCGCAGTGCCGCGCCGCCCGCAAGGCCGCCGCAGCGCCGCCCGTCCAGCCTGTGCTGCCCCCGCAACGGTCCCCATGCGCGCCTGGCGCCCATGGCAGCCCGATACCGGCCTGTTCGCTCGTCAGGATGCCTGTTTCCCGCCACGCGGCCTTTCGGCTCGCCCGGCGCGCCGGCATCCTTCCCATCGTGAATGGCCTGCGGGGTCGCGGGCTGCACCGAGGTCTTGTAGATGAAAGCCCGCTCCATCCGGCGCTATGCCGGCGCCCTGCTCTGTTCCGCTCCGGCCATCGCCGCCGCCCAGCAAACCGCTCCCGCCCCGTCCGAACTCGACAGCATCACCGTCACCGCCCAGCGCGTGCCCACCGACGGCCGCACGCTGCCGGTGTCGATCTCGGTGATCACCGCCGAGGACATCGCGGCCAGCAGCGCGCGCACCATGCAGGACCTACTGTCCACGCAGGCCGGCATCAACCTGATCAACACCACCAGCTCCAGCGACAACGCCATCGTCGACCTGCGCGGCTTCGGCATCACCGGCGCCAGCAACACGCTGATCCTGATCGACGGCGTCAAGCAGAACACCAACGACCTGTCGGCGCCCAGCCTGGGCGTGGTGCCGCTGGATCAGGTCGAACGCATCGAAATCGTGCGTGGCAGCGGCTCCGTGCAGTACGGCGGCGGCACCACCGGCGGCGTGATCAACATCATCACCCGCTCCGACTTTGCCAAGGAACCGGTCACCGCCCGCGCCACCGCCACGTTCGGCAGCTACGGCCTGCGCCAGTACGACGCCGCGGTCGCGATGAACAACGAGAAGGTGGGCGTTGACGCCTACATGCAGTCGCTGCACAGCGACGGCTACCGCGACAACAGCGGCGAGCGCCGCGAAGGCGGCGGCGGCGGCATCACCTTCCGCCACAACGACGGCTCGATCCGCCTGTACGGCCGCACCACCACGCAGAAGCTGGAACTGCCCGGCCCGCGCACGATCAACCCGTTCACGGGCGTGAACGAATTCCAGGACGATCCGCGCGGCTCGAAGAACGACGTCGATTACGTCAAGACCACGACCACCACGTTTGGTCTGCAACTTGAGCAGGCCATCGGCGCCGGCGTGCTGTATTCGGACCTGTCGACCCGCGAGAAGAAGCTCAGCGGCCTGACCTATGACGGCTTCGGCGACACGCTGCGCGACCAGAAGCTGGAAGAGAACATCGCCAGCGTGCGCTACCGCCTGCCGATCAACGGCGGCCACAGCGTCGTCTTCGGCGCCGATGCGCAGGAAGCCAAGACCACCGCCGACCAGAACGCCTACTACGACTTCGAACCGTCGAAGTGGCAGTCGCGCCAGCATCAGTACGGCCTGTTTGCCGAAGGCCAGATCCGCGCCACCGACAGCACCTACATCACGGCGGGCGTGCGCCGCCAGTACGCGTCCGACGACCTGGAAGTGATTTCGGGCTCGGGCACGCCGTCCGACCGCAGCCACCACCTGACCGCGTGGCAGTTGGGCGTGCGCCAGGACCTGTCCGGCGGCTTCGGCCTGTACGGCAAGGTCGGCCGCAGCTTCCGCCTGCCCAACGCCGACGAACTGCTGTCGGTCCAGTCGCCGCTGGCCCCGCAGACGTCCACCGACAAGGAAATCGGCGTCACCTGGCAGTCGGCCAGCAGCAGCGCGCGCCTGTCGTACTTCCACTACGACCTGACCAACGAGATCCAGTACAACCCGCTGGCCGACGGCCTGTGGGGCCCGGGCACGGGCGCCAACACCAACCTGGATCCGACCCGCCGCCAGGGCATCGAGCTTGAAGGCCACACCGCGCTGTCCAGCAGCGTCACCGTGGACGCCAACCTGACCTGGATGGAAGCGCAGTTCCGCTCCGGCACCTACGCCGGCGTCGACCTGGCCGGCAAGACCGTGCCGCTGGCGCCCAAGTGGCTGGCCAACGCCGGCGTGACGTGGCGCCCCACCGATGCGTTCCTGTGGAACGTGTCGGCGCAATACGTGGGCAAGTCGCGCATGGACAACGACCAGGCCAACCAGTTCGACAAGGAACTGGACGCCTACGTGCTGTTCAACACCAAGGTCGCGTACAAGTTCACCCGCAACATCGAAGGCGCGGTGGGCGTGAACAACATCTTCGACCGCCAGTACGCCACGTACGGCATCCGCGGCGGCAACGCCTCGTTCGAAATGTTGGGTCCCGTCGCCAACTACAGCCTGTACCCCGCCCCCGGCCGCAACTTCTACGCGTCGCTCACGCTACGCTACTGATTGCCGCCTTGCGGACTGGGCCTGCCGGTCTGAGCCTTTGTTGAGGCTCAGGGTCTGCGCAGGCCCTTTTCTACGTTTGTGCCCACCCGACGGAGCCGCTGCATGACCTTTCGACGCGTCCTGACGACTGCCGGCGTTGCGCTGAAGCTGACCCTGACGTCGGCGGCAGGGTTGATGCCGACATTTGTGCTGACATTGGTGCCGATGGTGGCATTGACCCTGGCGCTGTCTCCGCGGCTGTCCCACGGCGCCCCCGCCATCCAGGTCCAGGACGACCGCGGCCGCACCGTCACGCTGGATGCCCCCGCCCGGCGCGCCGTCACGCTGGCGCCCCATGCCACCGAACTCATCTACGCCGCCGGCGCGGGCGGATACATCGTCGGCACCGTCCTCGGCAGCGACTATCCGGCCGCGGCGCGCGCGCTGCCCGTCATCGGCGACGGCACGCAGCCGGACGCCGAGCGCGTTGCCGCCGCCCGGCCCGATCTTCTTATCGCCTGGCAACCGTCCGCCGCCGAACCGCTGACGCGCGTGATGGACAAGCTGGGCGTGCCCGTCTTCTACAGCGATCCGCTGACGCTCGCCGCCATCCCCGGCGCCGTCGAGCGCATGGGCCAGCTGTTCGGCACCGAGCCCGTGGCGCAGGCCGCCGCGCAGGACATGCGCGCCCGGCTGGATGCCCTGAAGGCGCGCTATGCCGGCCGCCGCCCGGTGCGCGTCTTCGTCCAGGCCGGCCTGGACCCCATCTACACCCTGAACGACACCAGCATCGTCAGCGACGCGCTGCGGCTGTGCGGCGGCGTCAACGTCTTCGGCCAGGCGCCCATCGTGGCCCCGCAAGTCACGCTGGAAGGCGTGCTGGCGGCCCGGCCCGAGGCCGTGCTGGCCGGCGTCTCGCGCCCGGAGGACACGGCCAGGAACCTGGCCGCGTGGCAGGAAATGGGCCTGCCGGCGGCGCGCCAGGGCCATGTCTACGGCGTCGACGCCGACGCGCTCTACCGGCCAGGCCCCCGCCTGATCGACGCGGCCGAGACCCTCTGCGCCGACCTGGACCGGGTGCGCTGACGCGCGCGATCCGCAAATAGTGGAACGCGCGGGCCAGTGCCCGGCCCTGCCGTCCGGCGGACTGCTTTATCATTCGGCATCAGTCAGCCAGTCCCCCGCGGGCCTCGCATCGTGCGCGCCCGCCCTTTGAAGCACCGCCATGACCACACAAGACACTCTCACCATCGCCGGCCGCGCCTACTCGTCGCGCCTGCTCGTCGGAACCGGCAAGTACAAGGACTTCGAACAGACCCGCGCGGCCCTGGACGCCAGCGGCACGGAAATCGTCACCGTCGCCATCCGCCGCACCAACATCGGCCAGAACGCCGGCGAGCCGAACCTGCTGGACTACGTTCCCACCTCGAAATTCACGCTGCTGCCCAACACGGCCGGCTGCTACACCGCCGACGACGCCGTGCGCACGCTGCGCCTGGCCCGCGAACTGCTGGACGGCCACGACCTCGTGAAGCTCGAAGTGCTGGGCGACCCGCACACGCTGTTCCCCAACATGCCCGAAACCCTCAAGGCCACCAAGACGCTGGTCGATGAAGGCTTCAAGGTCATGGTCTATTGCACCGACGATCCCATCCAGTGCCGCATGCTGGAAGACATGGGCGCCGTGGCCGTCATGCCGCTGGCCTCGCTGATCGGCTCCGGCATGGGCATCCTGAATCCCTGGAACCTGCGCCTCATCATCGACCAGGCCCGCGTGCCGGTCGTGGTCGATGCCGGCGTGGGCACCGCGTCCGACGCCGCCATCGCCATGGAACTGGGCTGCGACGCCGTGCTGATGAACACCGCCATCGCCGGCGCGCGCGACCCCATCCTGATGGCCAGCGCCATGAAGAAGGGCGTGGAAAGCGGCCGCGAGGCCTTCCTGGCCGGCCGCATGCCCAAGAAGCTGTACAGCGGCGCGCCCAGCTCGCCCACCGAAGGCCTGATCACCGGCGGTCCCGCGAAATGAATTCCCGCCAGCCGGCCGCCAGCGGCCGTCCGATCCCCAACGCGCTGACCATCGCCGGCGTCGACCCGTCCGGCGGCGCCGGCATCCTGGCCGACGTCAAGGCCATGAGCGCGCTGGGCGCCTACGGCTGCGCCATCATCGCCGCGCTCACCGCGCAGAACACGCAGGGCGTGACCGGCATCTCGCCGGTGCCGCCCGCCTTCGTCGGCCTGCAGATCGACACCCTGTTCACCGACGTGCGCATCGACGCGGTCAAGATCGGCATGCTGGGCCAGCGCCCCGTCATCGAGGTCGTGGCCGAAAAGCTCGCCAAATGGACGCCCGCGCACATCGTGCTGGACCCGGTCATGGTCGCCAAGAGCGGCGACCTGCTGCTCGAGAACGATGCCGTCGGCGCCATGCGCGAAGCCATGCTGCCCCTGACCACCCTGCTCACGCCCAATCTTCCCGAAGCCGGCGTGCTGCTCGAAGAGCGCCCCGTCGAGACCGTCAAGGAAATGCGGCGCGTCGCCGAGCGCCTGCGCAACAAGCTGGCGCATTCCGGCGAACGCTGGGTGCTCGTCAAGGGCGGCCACCTGCCCGGCAGCGAAACCATCGACCTGCTGCATGACGGCGACCGCATGATCGAACTGCCCGGCCACCGTATCGACACCGCCAACACGCACGGCACCGGCTGCACGCTGTCGGCCGCGCTGGCGGCGCTGCTGCCACAAATCGGGGACGTACCGGAATCCGCCAAACGCGCCAAGGCCTACCTGACTGAAGCCATCCGCCACGCCGAGCGCCTGTCGGTCGGCTCGGGCCACGGCCCGGTCCACCATTTCCACGGCTGGTGGTAACGCCCCTTTCCGGCTGAGCTCAACGGCGCCCCACGGGGCGCCGTCTGCTTTTCCGGGCTCCGCGCCGCGCCTGAAACATCTGCCGCACGGGCGCGCCGTCACAGGACGCTACGAATCGGTACAATGGCCCGTTGATTCCTCTGTTTTTTCTGACCGTCATGAACGCTTCGACCCTGCCCGACGTAGAACAAGCCCGCTTCAATATGGTGGAACAGCAGATCCGCCCGTGGGACGTCCTGGACGCCAACGTGCTGCAAGCGCTGTTCGATGTGCGCCGCGAACAATTCGTTCCGCCGGCCCTGCGTGGCCTGGCGTTTTCCGACCTGGAGCTGCCGCTCGAGATCAACGCGGTCAACACCCGCGAGAACATGCTCGCCCCCAAGGTCGAAGCACGCCTCGCGCAAGAACTGCTGCTGACCAAGTCCGACTGCGTGCTGGAAATCGGCACGGGTTCCGGCTATCAGGCCGCGCTCCTGGGCTACCTGGCGCAACAAGTCACCTCCGTCGAGATCGACAGCCGCCTGGTGACCTTCGCGCAGCAGAACCTGCAGATGAACAACGTCACCAACGTCAAGGTCGAAACCGGCGACGCCCGCAATGGCTGGGGCTCCACCGAATACGACGCCATCCTGGTCACCGGTTCCGTGCCGGTCGTGCCGGACGCGCTGAAGTACCAGCTGCGCGTGGGCGGCCGCCTTGTCGTGGTGGTTGGCCAAGCCCCCATCATGACCGCCTGTCGCATCACCCGCACCACCGCCGCCAGCTTCGAAACCGTCAAGCTCTTCGAAACGGTCATCAAGCCGTTGCGCGGCGTCACGGTGTCGCAGTTCAAGTTCTAACTCCGCGACCTCGCCGCCTTTTGCCCGGCCCCCATGGGGCCGGCGTCACGTCCGGCGGCCCGGCGTATCGTTGAAAGATCATGCGCGTCCGCTCACTTACGGCTTTACTGGTTTTCACCTGCGCCGCAAGTGCCGGCCCGCTGACCGCGTCCGCCCAGAACCTGGTCCAGGTCTGGCAGGCCGCGCTGGGCAATGACCCCACCTACGCCGCCGCGCGCGCCAACTACCGCGCCGGCCTCGAAAAAGAACCCCAGGCCCGCGCCCTGCTGCTGCCCCTGATCACCGCCGAAGCCGGCGGCGCCTACCAGGAAACCCGCAGCACCCGCGGCCTGTCCTACGCCTACAGCGGCGGCCGCGGCGTGTGGGACCTGGCGCTCACCCAGCCGCTCTTCGACTGGGGCCGCTGGCAGAACTTCGAGCAATCCAAGCTCATCGTCGCCGACGTCGAAGTGCAACTCCAGCAGGCCTACCAAGACCTCTTGCTGCGCGTCGCCGACGCCTACTTCAACGTCCTGTACGCCCAGGACACCCTGACCGCCACCGAAGCCGAAAAAACCGCCGTCGCCGGCCAGCTTGAATCCGCCAAGCGCAACTTCGAACTCGGCAACGCCACCATCACCGACACCTACGAGGCCCAGTCGCGCTACGACCTCGTCGTCGCCCAGGAACTGCGCCTGCAGAACGACCTGGAAGTGCGCCGCGACGAACTCGCCAAGATCATCGGCACGCAGCCCGGCGCCCTGGCCGAACTGCCCTACGGCGTGCAACTGCCCGCCCCCCAGCCCGCCCGCATCGCCGACTGGAGCAACCAGGCCGAAACCTCCAGCCTCGAAGTCCTGCGCGCGCAATTGCTGACCCGCATCGCCGGCCGCGAAATCCAGATCGCCAAGAGCGGCCACTACCCCACCCTGAACCTGCGCGCCACCAGCGGCAGCGCCAGCGACGCCGTCATGCGCAACGCCGCCCCCGGCAAGCCCATCGACAACACCATCGGCGTGGTCCTCTCCATCCCCCTGTACTCCGGCGGCGGCGTGTCCTCGCAGGTCACGGAAAAGGTCGAACTGGAACAGAAGGCGCGCTACGACTACGAAACCGCCCGCCGCCAGGCCGTCCAGGCCACCCGCCAGTACTACACCGGCGTCACCAGTGGCCTGGCCCGCATCCAGGCCCTGGAAGCCGGCGAAAAATCCAGCCGCGCCGCGGTAGAAGCCAACCGCACCGGCTACGAAGTCGGCGTGCGCATCAACCTGGACGTCCTGAACGCCCAGCAACAGCTCTACGCCACCCAACGCGACCTGGCCCTGGCCCGCTACAGCACAGTACTTTCCAGCCTGCGCCTGAAGGCCACCAGCGGCATCCTGGCGGAATCGGACCTGGAAGCGATCAACCGGCTGCTGCGTCCGGCGCGCTGAGGGCGTTTCCGCTGCTGCGACCAGTGTCTGACACCCTTGGTGCACTGTCTGGAACGGAAGATCCTCTCTACGGGTGTCAGACACCTACTTTTGATCTCGGCGGGTGTCAACACCTGATCGCCCCGCCCCCCACCAGCGCGCGAGCGCACACCCCCACGACGCCCCACAACTCAGATGCCGATTGCCGCCGCCCGGGCGGCAGCAATTCGGCGGCCCCGCAGATCCCCTGCCCCGTCCACAGGTCTTGCAGCGCGCAAACTAAAGACCCTGGCAGCACGGTGACCGCGGCGCCGGGCGACCTACGAAGATCCCCGGCGCGACATACGATCCGTTAGCGGCCAAAAGAAAAGACGGCCATCAAGGGGCCGCCTTCCATTCATCCGCTACACAATCCAAAGCAAATTCACCCGCCCTGAATCTTCTTCACCAACGCCGTCGTAGACCGCTCAAACTCAAAAGGAATCGCAACGGCACGTCCGCCCCAGGTCTTCACCAGCGCAGTCTCCGGCAACGTCTCCATATCATAATCGCCACCCTTGACGATCAGATCGGGCTTGATCTCTCCGATCAGCGCCTCAGGCGTGTCTTCATGGAAGGACGTGACTACGGTCACGAAACCCAACGCCGCCAGCAACGCCGCCCGATCTTCCATGCGATTTAGCGGACGCTCCGAACCCTTACCCAGCCGCCGCACCGACTCATCCGTATTCACGGCGACAATCAACGTCGCCCCCAACTGCGCCGCCTGATCCAGATACGTCGCATGTCCGCGATGCAGGATGTCGAACACCCCGTTCGTAAACACCAGCGGCTGCGGATAGCGGCCAGCGGCAACGGCAGCGACGAGTTCGTCGCGGGACAGGACCTTGGATTCGAAGCGGGCGGCAGGCATGCGGCGATTATAGGAGGGATCAGGCGCCGCCCAGGATGATCTCTTTGTCCTTCGGCACGATCAGCGCCGACACTTCCTTCCGGTAGCGGTTCAGATCCTTCACCGTCTCGAAGCTGCGGTCCAACAGCTTCGACAGGATGTGCAGAATCCGCGTCGCCACCTTTTGCTCCCACACGCCGTCAAAGCGGATCTGCGTATCCAGCCAATGCTCCAGCCAGCCCGGCTCCGGCAGGCGCGACTGCACCGTGTCGTTCGGGAACAGATCCTTGTTCACGTGCAGATTGGTCGGATGCAGCGCCTGCTGCGTGCGGCCCGCCGACGCCATCAGCACCCCGATCTTCGAGAACGCCAGACGCGCCTCTGCGCTCGTGTCCTGTCCGCGGTCATGCAGCGCGCGGCGCATGTATTGCAGATAGGCGCCCGCGTGGCGCGCCTCGTCCTGCGCCACCGTCTTGTAGATCGCCTTGATCACCGGCTCCGTGTGCCATTCGGCCGCGCGGCGGTACCAGTGGTTCAGGCGGACCTCGCCGCAGAAGTGCAGCATCAGCGTTTCAAGTTCAGGGGCCTTGTCGAATTCAAAGCGCACGTTGTGCAGCTCTTCCTCGGTCGGCACCAGGTCCGGGCAGAAGCGGCGCAGATACTCGATCAGCACCAGCGAATGCTTTTGCTCTTCAAAGAACCAGACCGACATGAACGCGCAGAAATCACTGTCGCCGCGGTTGTCGCGCAGGAACATCTCGGTGGCCGGCAGCGCCGCCCACTCCGTGATGGCGTTCATCTTGATCGTGTGGGCTTGTTCGTCCGAGAGCTTGCTGCGGTCGAAATCGCCCCACGGAATATCGTGCGCCATGTTCCATCGCACGGCTTCCATGGTCTTGAAGAGTTCTGGATAAAGCATATTCTGCCCTTGTATTCGTCCCGCTAGTGGGGCTATGAAAATTGATGAATGGCGCGCGCGTTCTTATAGGCTCGGGCGCTGCATGCCACTTTGCGCAGCGCTATTTTTCGCCGTCTCCCGCGAAGCTATGATGACCGTTTCATGAATGAAACATGACAGTAAGGTCTAGATCATCGCGCCGCCTATCGGGTCAACGCCCATATCGCGACCCCGACTGCCAGCGCCAGCACGCCAACCAGCGCTGCAACCAGCCGGTTGTTCTGCTCTTGTGCGCGGCGTAACTGCATCATCTCGGCCAGCATCGCGGGCGAGACATTGGGTCGGCTCAGATGGTCATGGACCAGCCTGGGCAGGGCGGGCAGCATTTGCGACCACTGCACGGCCTCTTTTTCCAGGCTTTTCCGCAAGCCCTGGAATCCGACACGCTGACGCATCCAGCGTTCCAGATAGGGTTTTGCGGTCTTCCAGAGGTCGAGGTTGGGATCGAGCTGACGGCCCAGTCCCTCGACGTTCAGCAGGGTCTTCTGCAACAGGACCAGCTGCGGCTGGATTTCAACGTTGAAACGGCGCGAGGTCTGGAAGAGCCGCAGCAGCACCTGCCCCAGCGAGATCTCCGACAGCGGCCGGTCAAAATACGGTTCGCAGACGGCGCGCACCGCGCCTTCCAGCTCTTCCTCGCGCGTATCCGGCGGCACCCAGCCCGATTCGATATGCAGTTGCGCCACGCGGCGATAGTCACGATGGAAAAAGGCCAGGAAATTCTGCGCCAGGTAATTCTTGTCGAACTCGGACAACGAGCCCACGATGCCGAAGTCCAGCGCGATATAGCTGCCCAGCGTGCCGGGGCGGTCCGACACGTAAATGTTGCCCGGGTGCATGTCCGCATGGAAGAAGCCGTCGGTGAACACCTGCGTAAAGAAGATCTCCACGCCCGTGCGCGCCAACGTAGGAATGTCGATGCCGGCTTCGCGCATGCGCTCGACCTGGCCCACGGGCATGCCGTACATGCGCTGCATCGTGAACACGGTGGAAGCCGTGTATTCCCAGATCACCTCGGGCACGATCAGCATGTCGCCGCGGCCGGATTCCGGGCCGAAATTGCGTCGCAGCTGGCTGCAATTGGAGGCCTCGCGCACCAGGTCCAGCTCGTCGTGCAGGTACTTGTCGAACTCCGCGACAACCTCGCGCGGCTTCAGGCGGCGGCCATCGGCGCCCAGGCGCTCGATGATGCGCGCCACGACCTTCAAGAGCGACATGTCCTTTTCGATGATGCTGAGCATGCCCGGACGCAGCACCTTCACGGCGACCTCGCGGCCATCGTGCAGCACCGCGAAGTGAACCTGCGCGATGGACGCCGACGCCACCGGGTCCACGTCGAACTGCGCGAACAGCTTTTCGGGCGGTGCACCCAGCGCCGCCTCGATGCAGGCAGCCGCCTGGGCGGACGGGAACGGCGGCACGCGATCCTGCAGCAACGCCAGTTCGTTGGCGATGTCGGCGGGGATCAGGTCCCGGCGGGTGGACAGCACCTGCCCGAACTTCACAAAGATGGGACCCAGCGATTCCAAAGCCAGACGCAGGCGCTGCCCGCGCGGCGAGCGCGGACGCGTGCCCAGGCGCATGACGCGCAGCAGGCACGTGGCCAGCGGGTGATTCAGGCTGGACAGGACAAGCTCGTCCAGGCCGTAGCGCAGCGAGACGACGATGATGCGAAAGAGGCGCAGCAAGGGGAACATGGATCAGGCGCCCCGCTTTGCGCCGGCCGAGGCCAGGCGGGTTTGCAGCGCGGCCGCCGATCGCGCCAGCGCATCCGCGCGCGCGTTAAGTTCGGCCAGGTCCAGGCGCCATTGCTCCAGGGCCGGGCGGCCCGCCAGCACACCGCTTTCTTCGGACAGGTATTCAGAGACATTCTCGGCCAGCCGCTGACCCGCATTGCGAGCCCCGCCGGCCACCGCGCGCGCGCCGCCCACGATGCGCAGCGCGGCGATGTCGCCCACCACACGGGCAAGCGCGTCTTCGGGGTCGAACCGCAATTGCTTGGACAGATCTGCGACCACCTGCGCCAGCGCCGCGTCGCCAGATATATGCGTAGCCTCGGCGAAATCGGGCTTGTCGTGCCCCGCGCCCAGACGCGGCAACGGCAGCTTGTCTGGCGACACGGTCAGCGTGACATCGGGCACCACGGCCGGATCGGCCTGGTCCGCCAGTCCGTCGCTGTCAATCGACAGACCCAGCGTGAAGCCGCCCATGACGAAACGCACCGTCTTGCCGGCATGCCGCGCCAGGCGTTCGCGCGCCCAGTCCTCACGCCGCAACAGGGCGTTGAGGGCGCTGACGGCCAGGCGCTTGGGGGTGGGCAGGAACGAAAAAGGCAGCATGAGCGGTTGCAAGGACCCGGGAGGGCTTGCCGAAGTTGATGGGTAAATCGGGAGTGTAACGGGTTAGATGGGAGCCTGTTTTGCGGAAGGCACATGGAAAAACCGGCCCTTTGGGGGCCGGTTCATGCGGACGCCGTGACGGCGTCCGCGGCAGAGGGCCGGTCGAGCCGGACCGCCAGGGTTTAGCTGGCGTGTTCCACCGGGATCTGCTGGATGCCGGCCAGCAACCAGCCGCCATTGGCCGGCTTGAACAGGTTCCAGACTTCTTCGAAGCGGAAAGCTTCGGCGCCCGGGGCCTCGCGCAGCATGCCGGAGAAGCGCACGCTGGCCAGGTGACCGTCGGAGACGGTTTCGATGCCCAGCATCTCGGCGTTCAGCAGGACCACTTCGGTCTTGTTGGGCGCCGCGCCGCGCTCGGCCAGTTGCGGCTTGAGTTCGGTGATCAGGTCGTCGGTCAGGAATTCACGCAGACCGTCGGTGCTGCCGCTGTCCCAGACGGCCTGGATGCGGACGAACTGTTCCTTGGCTTGCTTCAGGAAGGCCGGCGTGTCGAAATCGCCCGGCACGAACCAGTTGTTGTCATCGCCCGCCTTGGGCAGGACGGCCGGCGGCTCGATGGGAGCGGCGGCCACCGGTGCGGCGGCTGCAGGCGCGGCGGCGCCGGGCTTCAGCGCTTCACGCCACATCGGCTGCTGTTGCTGCTGGCCCGAGGCGTTGTTGTTGCCGCCAAATGCGCCCTGGGTGGCAGTGCGCGGACCGGCGCCGCGCAGGCGGCGGATGATGAACATGACGGCAAAGACGACAGCGGCGATCAGCAGCGCGGACGACAGGAATTCCAGGAATGCGCCCGACAGGCCCATGCTGGAGAGCAGCGCGGCGATACCCAGACCGGCGGCGATGCCGGCGATGGGGCCCAACCAACGAGAAGCGCCGCTCTTGGCGGCGGCGCCCGCTGCGCCGGCCGTTGCGGCACCGGCGGCTGCCGGCGCGGCGGTGGCGCCTGCGGTGTTGCTGTTGGCAGCCGGCGGCGTGGTGGCCTGACGCTGCGTCGTGACATTGGAGGATTGACGGCCCACGCTGGCGCCGCCGCCGGCGCGACGGGCTTCGGCGTCAAACGACGCCGTCACCAGCGCAGCGCCCGAAACGGCGATGAGCGCTGCCGCGACAAAGCGCGAAAGACAGAATTTGGACATAGATTTGCTCCCTCGTACTCGCGCCCCCGCTGCCCCGAGCAACGGGAGGGCCTCGCAATACGCGAGACCATCTGCGCGACTTTTCTTACAGTAATCTGAATGGCGTAAGAATAACGGACAAGCCGCCGCCCCACAAGTTCCCCGCGGGACGGCGAAATCCGCCGTGGTCGCCGGGCGTCAGCCCAGACGGACGCCTTCGTGCAGCGCGGCGATGCCCGCTGTCAGGTTGAAATATTGCACCCGCTCCAGGCCGGCGGTGCGCAGCATGTCGGCCAGCGTCTCCTGGTCGGGGTGCATGCGGATGGATTCGGCCAGGTAACGGTAGCTGGCCTCGTCCTTGGCGATCTTCTTGCCCAGCCACGGCAGGACGTTGAACGAATACCAGTCGTACGCGGGCGACAGCGGCTTGGCGATGCGCGAGAACTCCAGGACGAGCAGCTTGCCGCCCGGCTTGAGCACGCGGGTCATTTCGGCCAGGGCGCGGTCCTTGTGGGTCATGTTGCGCAGACCGAAGGCCACGCTGACGCGGTCGAAGTAACCGGTGGGGAACGGCAGGCGCTCGGCGTCGCAGACCGCGGTGGGCACCAGCAGGCCGGCGTCAGTGAGACGATCGCGGCCCACGCGCAGCATGGAATCGTTGATGTCGGTCAGCCAGACCTCGCCCGTGGGGCCGGCACGCTTGGCGAAGGCGCGCGCCAGATCGCCCGTGCCGCCGGCGATGTCCAGCACCTTCATGCCGGGGCGGATGGCGGCGCGGCCGATGGTGAAGGCCTTCCAGACGCGATGCAGGCCCGCCGACATGAAATCGTTCATGACGTCGTAGCGCTGGGCGACTGAATGGAAGACTTCGGCGACCTTGCGGGCCTTTTCGCCTTCGGGGACCGACTGGAAGCCGAAGTGCGTGGAGGTCGAGCCGGAACCGGCGGATTGTTGCGATTCGGAGGGGTTTTGCATGGTGAATTCCCGATATATCGGTCAATGGTAGCCTATCGGGCGCGCGCCTGCGGCGTGCCCGGACCCGCCGAATGACGCGCTGCGGTCACATACCTGAAATATTGCGGCCATACTATCGCAATGTTCGCGCCGCGCCGGCGCTCAGAAGTGTGCCCAATTCGATATGTCCAGCACCATCCTCGTCGTCGAAGACGAACCCGCCATCCAGGAACTGATCGCCGTCAACCTGTCCTTCGCTGGCCACAAGGTGCTGCGCGCCTTCGACGCCGACCAGGCCCAGACGCTGATCCGCGCCGAGCTTCCCGATCTGATCCTGCTGGATTGGATGCTCCCGGGAACCTCCGGCCTGGCCATGGCGCGCAAGCTGCGCAACGACGAACGCACCCGCGCCGTCCCGGTCATCATGCTGACCGCCAAGGGCTCCGAGCAGGACAAGGTGGACGGCCTGGAGGCCGGCGCCGACGACTACATCACCAAGCCCTTCTCGCCCAAGGAGCTGATGGCCCGCATCAAGGCCGTGCTGCGCCGCCGCGCGCCGCAGCTGACCGACGACGTCATCGACGTCGGCGGCCTGAAGCTCGATCCGGTGACGCATCGCCTGTCGGGCAACAGCCAGTCCCTGCAGATCGGCCCCACCGAATTCCGTCTGCTCCACTTCTTCATGACGCACCCGGAGCGCGTGTTCTCGCGCTCGCAGCTGCTGGATCAGGTGTGGGGCGACCACGTCTTCGTGGAAGAACGCACGGTCGACGTGCACATCCGCCGCCTGCGCAAGGCCCTGGAACCCAGCGGCCATGACGCGCATGTGGAAACGGTCCGCGGCAGCGGCTATCGGTTTACGGCACAGCTCCCGACGCGGTAAAACTGGCGCACGATGATCTGGCTGCGCACGCTTATATTTGTCGCCCTGTGGGCGGTGGTTGCCTTACTGGCGCAATGGCTTATTGGAGACCCCGCGGGCTGGGTCGTGTTTTCCGCTTCGCTGACCGCCATGCTGCTATGGCGCAGCTGGCGGCTGACGCTGGTCTCTCGCTGGGCCAATCAACCCGACTCCGCCCCGCCCGCCTCTGTCGGCCCCTGGGACGACATTCTTGCTCCGCTCTATCGGTACACCCGCGCCCGCGCACGTGAACTGACTGAAACCCGCGACACCATGCAAGGAATGCTGGCGGCTGCCCAGGCCCTGCCCGACGGCGCCGTCACGCTGAACGAAGACTTTCAGATCGACTGGTGCAACCGCATGGCGCGCCAGCATCTGGGTCTGCGCTTGCCGGCCGATCGCGGACACAACCTTCTGAACCTGCTGCGCGCGCCGGAATTCGTGGAATACGCGCATCGCCCGTCCTGGCCCGAACCCATCCTGGTGCGGCTGGGCCAGCAAGGCCAGGAACGGCTGATGATGATGCAGTTGACGGCGTACGCCAGCAACCAGCGTCTGCTCATCACCCGCGACGTCACGCAGATCGAGCGCCTGGAAACCACGCGCCGCGATTTCGTGGCCAACGTCTCGCACGAACTGCGCACCCCGCTGACGGTGCTGGCGGGTTTTCTGGAAACGCTGCGCGACATGCCCGACGACGCGCTGCCGCAGGAGCAGCGCGAGCAGTACATCGACATGATGCATGAGCAGGCGCACCGCATGCAGGCCATCGTGGAAGACCTGCTGACGCTGTCCACGCTGGAATCGTCGCCGGGCAGCGATCCGCGCGCGGTCAACATGGGCGCGCTGCTGCAAAAGGCGCGCCAGCAGATCGAAGCGCTGTCGGGCGGCCGGCACCAGTTGGTCTGGCACATCGACGAAACCCTGGACGTGCTGGGCGCCGAAAACGAGCTGACCTCGGCCCTGTCCAACCTGCTGACCAACGCCGTGCGCTACACCCCGGACGGCGGCACCATCACCGTGCGTTGGGAGCGCGAACCCGAAGGCGGCGCGTGCTACAGCGTGCAGGACACGGGCATCGGCATCCCGGCGCGCCATCTGCCGCGCCTGACCGAACGCTTCTACCGCGTGGACCGGGGCCGGTCGCGCGCCGTTGGCGGCACGGGGCTGGGCCTGGCGATCACCAAGCATATCGCCATGCGGCACGACGCCGAACTGCTGATTACCAGCGAACCCGGCAAAGGCAGCGTCTTCTCGCTGCGCTTTCCCGCCGACCGCATCGCCATCGCCGAGACGGCTTGAATTCCGCTCGCGCGGGCGCCTGAGTGCGCCCCGCCGGTGGTAAATTTTTGGCCATGCGCATCCTGGTCATTGAAGACGAACCCAAACTGGCCGACTACCTGAAGAAGGGACTGTCGGAACAAAGCCACGTCGTGGACGTGGCGCGCGACGGCGTCGATGGCCGCCATCTGGCGCTGGAAGGCGCGTACGACCTCATCGTGCTCGACGTCATGCTGCCCGGCGTGGATGGTTTCGAGGTCCTGGCCTCGGTGCGCGCGCACAAGGACACCCCGATCCTGATGCTGACCGCCCGCGATGCGGTAGAAGACCGGGTCCGCGGCCTGGAGGGCGGCGCCGACGACTACCTCGTCAAACCCTTTGCATTTTCCGAACTGCTGGCCCGGGTGCAGGCGTTGCTGCGCCGCGGCCGCTCGCAGGAGCCCACGCTGCTGCGCCTGGCAGACCTGGAGCTGGATCTTGCCAGCCGGCGTGCCCAGCGCGGCGGCCACCGCCTGGACCTGACCGCCAAGGAATTCAGCCTGCTGGCCCTGCTGCTGCGCCGCCAGGGACAGGTGCTGTCGCGCACGACCCTGGCCGAACAGGTCTGGGACATGAACTTCGACAGCGACACCAACGTGATCGACGTCGCCGTGCGGCGCCTGCGCGGCAAGCTGGACGATCCCTTCGACTCGAAACTGCTGCACACCGTGCGTGGCATGGGGTATGTGCTGGAATCGCGCGTCGCCCCGGGTGGCAGCCCCCGATGATCCGCCCGCGCGTGCGGTCCATGCAGGCGAGGCTGACGCTGCTGTTGGGCGCCATCGCGCTGCTGGTCTCAAGCCTTGCCGGGGCGACCCTCTTCTGGGCGCTCAAGCGCGAGGTCGAACGTCAGGAGATCACCGAAGTCAGCGGCAAGCTCGAACTCATCGACCACCTGATCGACATGCAGAACAGCGCCAGCGGCCTGCACGATCTGGCGGCCACCTTCGACCAGATGCGCGCGGGGCAGGGCCAGCTCGGTATCTGGATCGTCGACGCGCACGGCAAGGCCGTCTATGGCGGCACGCCGCCCGAGACGCTGGCGTCGCCGGACGGTCGCCAGGTCCTGCTGGAAACGCCCGATGGCGGCCGCATGCGCGGCCTGCGCGTCGCCATGAACGATCGCATTCTGCCTGGCGCGCAGTTGACCGTGGCGGTCAGCACCCGGACCAGTTCGCAATTTCTTTACGCCTACGGCACGGCCCTCGCGCTGATCTGCGCGCTGTGGGTGGGCGCCACCGTCGTGCTGGCGGCATGGGCCGTGCGGCGCAGCATGGCGCCGGCGCGCCGGCTGTCCGAACAGGCCGCGGGCATCCAGCCCGATAACCTGGCGCGCCGCCTCCCGCTGGAAGACACCGACCGCGAATTGCATGACCTGGTGCGCTCCTTCAACCGCACGCTGGACCGGCTGCAGGCGGCCTACCAGCAGATGGAGGGATTCAATGCCGACGTGGCGCACGAACTGCGCACGCCGCTGGCGACGCTCATCAATGGCACGCAGGTCATGCTGTCCGCGCCGCGCGACGCCGCCGAGCTGCGCGACGCGCTGGAATCCAATCTGGAAGAGCTGGAAGATCTGAAGACGCTGGTCAACGACATGCTGTTCCTTGCCCGGGCCGACCGTGGCGAACGTGCGGCCGATCTGGCTCCGGTGTCACTGGCCGCGGAAGCGCGGCGCGTTGCCGAATACTACGAAGCCACGCTGGAAGAACACGGCGTGCAGCTGCGCTGCGAGGGCGACGCCACCGTGGCCGCCAACCGGGGCCTCGCGCGACGCGCGCTGGCCAACCTGATTTCCAATGCCATCAAGGCCACGCCACCCGGCGGCGGGATCGTGGTGGCCTGCTCCCGCATCCCCGGCGGCGCGCGCGTCACGGTCCGCAACCCCGGGCCGCCCATCCCGCCCGCCGACCTGCCCCGCATCTTCGACCGCTTTTTCCGCGCCGGCCCGACGCGCGCCCCGCGCAGCGAAGGCCACGGCCTGGGTCTTGCCATCGTGCGCGCCATTGCGCTCATGCACGGCGGCGAGGCCGATGCAGTGTCAGACACCACCGGCACTGTCGTCGGCATCACGCTGATGGATCCGGCGGCAGGGCCGAACATTACAAAAACGTAATCTGCGCGACAGGATCGGGTCACCCCCGGTTTCTTAAAGTGCCATCACGCTCATTCCCTCTGCAAGGATTCTCGTGAAAGGCACTCTGCTACGCACTTCGTTCGCCGCCCTGGCGCTCATGCTATCCGCCGCGGCGTTGGCCGCAGGCGACCACGCGCATGGCAGCCACGCGCAGCCCGCCGCCGCAGCGCCCATCGGCACGCCGGGCGATCCGGCCCGCGTCACGCGCACGGTCGAGATCGACATGAACGACGCCATGCGCTTTTCGCCCGCCACCATCGACGTGAAGGCCGGCGAAACCGTCCGCCTGAACGTGCACAACTCCGGCAAGATCCGGCATGAGCTCGTACTGGGCACCGATGCCGACCTGCAGGCGCACTACGCCATGATGATGAAAGATCCCGGCATGCGGCACGAGGAACCCAATGCCGTGTCGCTGGAAGCCGGCAAAAGCGGCCAGATCGTGTGGCGCTTCGACAAGGCGGGCACGGTGTCGTTTGGTTGCCTGGAGCCCGGCCACTATGCGGCGGGAATGAAGGGTTCCGTCTCGGTGCTGTGACATGACGGCGCCCTCATTCACGACCCGCCGCCGCTTCGTGCAGGGCCTGGCCACGGGCGGCGCACTGGCCGCGCTGGGCGGCTGGCGCCATGCGCTGGCCCGGCCCGCCACCGTGCCAACGGCCGAATTGCGCGGCACTGAATTCCATCTGGAGATCGGCGAGACGCCGGTGAACTTCACGGGGGCCGCGCGCGTGGCCACCACGATCAACGGCAGCCTCCCCGCGCCTCTGCTGCGCTGGCGCGAGGGCGATACGGTCACGCTGCATGTCACCAACCGCCTGCGCGAGCAGACGTCGATCCACTGGCACGGCATCCTGTTGCCCAGCAACATGGACGGCGTGCCGGGCCTGAGCTTTGCCGGCATCGATCCCGGCCAGACCTTCACGTACCGGTTCGATGTTCGCCAGAGCGGGACCTACTGGTATCACAGCCACTCGGGTTTCCAGGAGCAGACGGGCCTGTACGGCGCCATCGTCATCGAGCCGCGGCGCCGCGATCCCATCGCATCCGATCGCGACTACACGGTGCTGTTGTCGGACTGGACAGACGAAGACCCGATGCACGTGTTCAACAAGCTGAAGGTGATGCCCGACTACTACAACCGCATCCAGCCCAGCGTGCAGGGCTTGTCGCAAGATGCCCGCGACCGCGGCTGGCATGCGGCGCTGGGCGAGCGCCTGATGTGGGAACGCATGCGCATGAACCCGACGGACCTGGCGGACGTGTCGGGCGCGACCTACACCTACCTCACCAATGGCGCCACGCCGGCCGCCAATTGGACCGGGCTTTTCACGCCAGGCGAGCGAGTGCGGCTGCGATTCATCAACGGCTCGGCGATGACGTACTTTGACGTTCGAATCCCGGGCCTGAAGATGACCGTCGTGGCCGCCGACGGACTGGACGTGCGGCCCGTGGACGTCGAGGAATTCCGCATCGGCGTCGCGGAAACCTATGACGTCATCGTCGAACCTCTGGAAGACCGCGCCTACACGATCTTTTCGCAGGCGATGGACCGCTCCGGCTACGCGCGGGCCACGCTTGCGCCACGTCCGGGCATAGAGGGCGACGTGCCCGAGATGGATCGCGTGCAGGTGCTGGGCATGATGGACATGGGCATGGCGCATGACATGGGCATGGCGCATGACATGGGCGGATCGCAGGCCATGCAGGCCGGGCACGGCGATCATGGCGCCGGCGCGGACCAGGGCGGCATGGTCGAGGTCAGGCACCCCTACCCCGCCGAGCGCGGCGTGGGCAATTCCATGCTGCCTGACGTGGTGTCGACCCGCCTGGACGATCCCGGCCCCGGACTGCGCGACAACGGCCGCCGCGTGCTGACCTATGCGGACTTGCGGTCGGTGCGGGAGCCCGACGACGACCGCGCGCCCTCGCGCGAGATCGAGCTGCACCTGACGGGCAACATGGAGCGCTACATGTGGTCGTTCAACGGCGTGAAGTTCTCGGACGCGCGGCCCATCGTGCTGCGCCACGGCGAGCGCGTGCGCTTCGTGCTGGTCAACGACACGATGATGACGCATCCCATCCACCTGCACGGCCTGTGGAGCGACCTGGAGTCCCCGGATGGCGCGTTCCAGGTCCGCAAGCACACGATCTCGCTGAACCCGGCGCAGCGCATCAGCTATCGCGTCAGCGCCGACACGCGTGGAAACTGGGCCTACCACTGCCATCTGCTGTATCACATGGAGGCCGGCATGTTCAGGGCGGTCGTGGTGGAGTAAACGATGAAGCCGAACAGTTTCCAGAAACACGCGCCGGCCCTTTGCGCAATCGCCCTTGCGCTGGCGCCCCCACTGGCCGCGGCTCAAGCGGCGCAAATGGATCATGCCGGCATGACCGGGATGGACCACGGCTCGATGGACCATGGCCAGGCGCCGTCACCGGACAGCCCGGAAAGCCACCAGGGTATGGACCATGCAGAGGCGAACCATGACGCGCCCGCCGCAGACGCCCCGCCCGTCGGCAGCCTGCCCGCAAGTGATGGCGAAGGCCCGCGCGGCTACGACAGCTACGGCATCCATCCGCACATGATGGACAACGCGCCCACGTGGCAGGTGCTGTTCGACAAATTCGGCGGATCGCGCAATCGCGATGGGCAGAACGCGCTCGAATGGGATGGCCGCTTCTGGTTCGGCACCGCCACGGACCGCCTGCTCGTCAAGAGCGAGGGCGAGCGCGAAAGCGGCGGCGGGTCGGACGGCAAGGTCGAGGCCTTCTGGAGCCACGCCATCTCGCCATTCTGGGATCTGCAACTGGGTGCGCGCCGGGACATCGGCGCAGGCCCCAAGCGCAACTGGGCCGCGGTCGGCGTCGAAGGCTTGCTGCCCTACAACATCGAACTGACGGCCACTGCCTATGCAGGCCCGTCAGGCCGCAGCGCCCTGGCGCTGAAGGCTGAGTACGATCTGCTGCTGACCCAGCGCCTGATATTCACGCCCGAACTGCAAGCCAGCGTCTACGGCAAGAACGACCCGCAACGCGGCATCGGTTCCGGTCTGTCGCAGGGATCCCTGTCCCTGCGCCTGCGTTACGAGGTGACGCGCGAATTCGCTCCCTACGTTGGCGTATCCTTTGAACGGAAGTTCGGCCAGACGGCAAGCTATGCCTCGGACGCCGGCGAGAGCCGGTCGCAGGCAGCCGTCATCGCGGGCGTGCGGTTCTGGTTCTGACCGGCCCGCGCCAGAACATCCCCTTTATCCCCCGGAGCATCATGAACGTTTCCCGTCTTACGCGCCGCCTCGTCCTTGCCGCGGCCCTCAGCATCCCCGCGATTGCCGCCGCGCAGGCGCCCGTCAAAGTCGAAGTGTGGAAGACGCCCACCTGCGGCTGCTGTGAAGACTGGGTCAAACACATGCGCGACAACGGCTTTGAGGTCGTCACGCACGACGTCGACGACACCGGCCCCATCCGCCCCAACGCGGGCATGGCCAACTACGGTTCCTGCCACACCGCGATGGTGGATGGCTACGCGGTGGAAGGCCACGTGCCGGCCAGCGACGTGCGCCGGCTGCTGCTCGAAAAGCCGGACGCGGCGGGTATTTCGGCCCCCGGCATGCCGCTGGGGTCCCCGGGCATGGACGGTCCGGAATATGGCGGGCGCAAGACGCCGCACGACGTGGTGCTGGTCGACAGGCGCGGCGGCGCCAAGGTTTTCCAGGCTTACCGCTGAGCCGCGCCTGAAACAATTCACCCACACCGTCTCAATGGCTACTCCTTGCACTGCAGCAAAAATGGTCCACAATAAATAATTGCGTTTCTCACCAACCCTTGGCAGTCATGGCACAAATCGTCCTGTTCGAGAACATCCACCCGAGCGCCCGCGCCGTCTTCGAGGCCGCCGGTTACACCGATATCGTCACGCATGCCGCGGCCCTGCCGCCGGCGCAATTGCACGACGCCCTGCGCGGCGTGCAAGTGGCGGGGATCCGTTCTCGCACGCACCTGGACGCCGCCCTGCTGTCCGGCAACCCCGATCTGCGCGTCGTCGGGTGCTTCTGCATCGGCACGAACCAGGTCGATCTGGACACCGCCATGCAGCGCGGCATCCCGGTCTTCAATGCGCCGTTCTCCAACACGCGCTCGGTCGCCGAGCTGGTGCTGGGCGAGGCCATCCTGCTGCTGCGCCGGATTCCCGAAAAGAACGCCCGGGTCCATCAGGGCCATTGGGACAAGAGCGCCGCGGGCGCGTTTGAGACGCGCGGCAAGACGCTGGGCATCGTCGGCTACGGCAACATCGGCTCGCAGATCAGCACCCTGGCCGAAAGCCTGGGCATGCGCGTCATCTATCACGACGTCGAGGCCAAGCTGCCGCTGGGCAACGCCCGCCCCGCCGGCACGCTGAACGATCTGCTGGAACAGGCCGATGTCGTGACGCTGCACGTCCCTGGCGGCAAGTCCACCGAAAACATCATGAACGCCGAGACCATCGGCCGCATGCGCCGCGGCGCCATCCTGATCAACGCCTCGCGCGGCGCGGTCGTCGACATCGACGCACTGCACGCGGCGCTGAAATCCGGCCACCTGGCCGGCGCCGCGCTGGACGTGTTCCCCACCGAGCCCAAGAGCGCCGACGAACCGCTGGCCAGCCCGCTGATCGGCATGCCCAACGTCATCCTCACCCCGCACATCGGCGGCAGCACGCAGGAATCCCAAGAGAACATCGGCCGCGAAGTCGCCGAAAAGCTCGTGCGCTTCCTGCAGGCCGGCACCACCAAGGGCGCGGTCAACTTCCCCGAGCTGCCGTTCCTGGAACAGGCCGGCGGCACGCGCATCCTGCACGTGCACCGCAACGCGCCCGGGGCGCTGGGCGCGCTGGACAACCTGATGGCGCAACACGGCCTGAACATCGTCAGCCAGACCCTGCAGACGCGCGGCCAGATCGGCTACGTGATCACCGACGTGGAGGGTCAGGTCGACGACATCGTCATGACCGCCTTGCGCGATCACCCGATCACGGTCCGCTGCGACCGGCTGTAAAAGCGAAAGCCCCTTCGGGGGCTTTTTTGTTGAGCGACCGGCTGGCGTGTAATGGCGTCAAACCCCTGCCGGATCACCCGCCGCCCGATGCAGGCATTGCGCGATCTTTTCGCGGACGCTGCCCGGGTCGAACGGCAGGCGGCCGATGATGCCTATTTCGCGGTGAAACGCGTGTTCGTCCAGGGGCAGCAGCCGCAGCCCCGTCATGTCCAGACGCCGCAGCCGGGGCAGCAGCGCCACGCCCAGCCCGTGCCGGACCATCCCCGCGATGGCCTCGATCTCGTCTAGCTCCACGGCCTCATGCACGGTGATCCGGTGCTTCTTCAGGAATACATCCACCACCCGCCCGCCGAACGAAGCGCGGTCGTAGCGGATGAAGGGCTGGGTCGCCAGCAGTTCCCGCCAAGGCGCCACCGGCATCGATTCCGGTATGGCCAGCATCACCGGCTCGCTCATCAACGGCTGCCATCCCAGTTCGGGCGGCAAGGCGAACGGCGGGCGGATCAGCACGGCCAGATCCACTTCGCCCGCGTCCACCTGACCCAGCAGCGACAGCGACACACCGGGCACGATGCGCACGCGCACGTCGGGATAGACCGCGCGGAACTCGCCCACCGCGTGGACCAGCAGATCCTGCTGCACGGACGCAATCGCGCCGATGCGCAGCAGCCCGCTGACATGGGCGCCGCCGGCAGACGCCGCCATGCGTTCGGCCATGGCGACCAGCTCTTCGGCCTGGGGCAGCATCTCGCGGCCCTGCGCGTTCAGCAGGGCCGCGCGCGGACTGCGGTCAAAGAGTGCGACGCCCAGATACTCTTCCAGGCGCCGGATCTGGGCGCTGACTGCGGACTGCGTGAGTCCAAGTTGCGCCCCCGCCCCGGTGAAGGTGCCGTCCCGCGCCACGGCGATGAAGGTCTTAAATTCTTTGAGCACAATCAATTTTTTCGATGCTAAGACTCGAAAAATATCGTTTTGCTATAAAAAAAACAATACTTAAACTACGTCCTGGTGCTAAAGCCGACGCGACTGCGGCGGCCGCCCACCCCGAACGCTCATCTTTCCTTTGCCTGACCCGGAGCCTTGCATGTCCGCTCAAACCAACCTGCCGCCGTTCCACCTGGCCTTCCCCGTGAGGGATCTGGCCGAAGCCCGCGCCTTCTACGGCGAAAAGCTGGGCTGTCCGGAGGGGCGCAGCTCCTCCGAATGGATCGACTTCAATTTCTACGGCCACCAGATCGTGGCTCACCTGGCGCCCAGCGAGTGTGGCCACAAAGCCACCAGCGCGGTCGATTCGCACAATGTGCCCGTGCGCCATTTCGGCGCTGTGCTTTCCATGGAACAATGGGAAGCCATGGCCAAGCGCCTGACCGACGCCAAGACCGAGTTCGTGATCGAACCCTACATCCGCTTCAAGGGCGAGGTCGGCGAACAGGCCACCATGTTCTTCCTGGATCCGTCGGGCAACGCGCTGGAATTCAAGGCGTTCAAGAACATGGATTCGTTGTTCGCCAAGTAACCCGTCACTACAGGTTTCGTGCCGTTGAACGTAAATTCAGACCCGCTTTCTCCGGCCGAAACCCGCTGGCGCATCCTGCCCCAGGGTGACCGCTGCCTGATCATTTCCTTCGGCGAACACATCGACGCCGCCATCGGCCGCACGTGCCTGGCGGCGGCCCGCATGCTGCGCGACGCACGGCTGCCGGGCGTTACCGATGTGGTGCCCTCCTTCGTCGCCGTGGCCGTGCATTACCGGCCCGGCGGACAGGGCGAAGGCCCCACCTACGCCTCACTCTCCGAACACATCCAGGCTTTGCTGGCCGGCGGCATTCCGACCGGCGATGCGGGCGGACGCGAGGTCGACATCCCCGTCTGCTATGGCGGTGAACACGGTCCCGACCTGGCCGAGGTCGCCCGCGCGGCGCGCATTTCGCCCGACGCCGTCATCCAGTTGCACAGCGAACCGCGCAGCATGGTGTTCATGCTGGGATTTGCCCCCGGACATGCCTATCTGGGCGTGCACGACGAAAAACTGAACATTCCCCGCCGCCCCTCGCCGCGTACGGCCGTACCGCCGGGCGCAGTGGCCATCGCCAACCGCCAGACCGTGATCTACCCAAACCGGTTGCCGGGCGGCTGGAACATCATCGGCGCCACGCCGCTCGTCATGTTCGACCCGGCCCGCGAACCCGCCGCCCTGCTGCAGCCCGGCGACACCGTGCGCTTCGTGCCGATCGCGCCCGACGAATTCGACCGCATCCGGGGGAACCGCCCATGAGCGTGACGGTGATCAAGCCGGGCATGCTGTCCAGTTTCCAGGACCGCGGGCGCGACGGCTATCAGCATCAGGGCATTCCGGCAGCGGGCGCCATGGACGAGCGCGCCCACCGGCTTGCCAATGCCCTGGCGGGCAACGAAGACGACCCGGCCACGCTGGAAATCACGCTGACCGGCCCCACGCTGCGTTTCGACGTGCCGGCCTGTTTCGCACTGGCGGGCGCCGACTTGGGCGCCACGCTGAATGGCCAGGACATTCCCCTGCTGCGTCCGCTGATCGCGCGCGCGGGCGACGTGCTGGCCTTCGGCGCGAGGCCCGCCGCCGGCGTGCGCGCCTATCTGGCCGTGCACGGCGGGTTCGCGCTGACGCCCGTCATGGGCAGCGAAACCACGTACCTGCGCAGCGGATTCGGTGGCTTTGAAGGACGCGCGCTCGCCAAAGGCGACGTCGTCCCCCTGCGCCGGCCGCTGCCGCCGGACGGCGATGCCGCCGCCTTGCAGAAGGCGCTGTGGGACGTGCGCGTCTATCTGCCCGCGACGCTGGGCAACAAGCAGCGCGACTTCATCCGCTTTCTGCCCGGCGTGCACTGGCCGGAATTCTCGCAAAGCAGCCGCCGCGCGTTTGCGGAGTCGGATTTTCGCATCAGTCCGCAGTCGGACCGCATGGGTTACCGACTGCTCGGCCGCCCGCTCGCCATGAACCAGCCGCGGCAGATGCTGTCCGAAGCGGCCTGTTTCGGCACCGTGCAGGTGCCTTCGGGCGGCGAGGCCATCATCCTCATGGCCGACCGGCAGACCACCGGCGGCTATCCGAAGATTGCGCAGATCGCCACCGTGGATCTGCCCGCCCTGGCGCAGTCCGCGCCCGGCCAGACGCTGCGTTTCCAGCGGATCGAGCTGGAAGAAGCGCAGCGCCTGGACGGCGAGCGCGAGCGCGCGTTTGCCCAACTGCACGCCGCGCTTGAACCGCTGCGCGCGCTGCTGGCCTAGAAAGGAACCCGTTATGACCACCCGCATCGACCTCAATTGCGACATGGGCGAAAGCTATGGCGCCTGGACCATGGGCAACGACGCGGCAGTGCTGCAGTTCGTCAGCTCCGCCAACATCGCCTGTGGCTTTCACGGCGGCGACCCGGCCACCATGCGCAAGACCGTGGCCGCGGCATTGGCGCGAGGGGTGGCGCTGGGCGCCCACCCCAGCCTGCAGGACCTGGCGGGATTTGGCCGCCGCGTCATCCAGATCAGTCCGGACGAGGCCTATGACATCGTCGTGTACCAGATCGGCGCACTGGCCGGCGTGGCGGCCTCGCAAGGCGCGCGGCTGCATCACGTGAAGGCGCACGGCGCCCTCTACAACATGGCAGCCAAGGACGCGCCGCTGGCAAAAGCCATCTGCCAGGCGGTCAAGGACGTGGACGCCTCGCTGATCCTGTACGGGCTGGCGGGCAGCAAACTGATCGATGCGGCGCGCGCCGTTGGGCTGTCGGCCGCCAATGAAGTCTTCGCGGACCGCTCCTACCAGGACGACGGTTCCCTTACCCCGCGCACGCGCGCAGGCGCCATGATCGAAGACGTGGATGTGGCCGTCGCGCAGGTCGTGCGGATGGTGCGGGAAGGGTTGGTGCGGTCGGTGGACGGCAAGGATGTGCCGGTGCAGGCCGACACGCTTTGCATCCATGGCGACCAGCCCAACGCGCTGGTCTTTGCCAATGGCATCCGCAGCGCGCTGGAGCAGGCGGGCATCGAGGTGCGCACGCCGCCCCGCGGCTAAGGCAGGCGCAATAGCTAGGCGTCGTCGAGCGATGCCTCGCGGTACGCCCGCACGATGTCGGGCAGCACCTGCACCACGTACTTGCGCGTCAACGCCGCGGCGTGGTCGAAATCCCGGACGCGCAGGGCCTGGATGACGCCTTCCGTATAGATCGGAATCTTGTTGGCCTCCAGTGACCGGCTGGCCAGCATGTGGCGCAACGGCTCGATCTGTTCGTACACCTTGCCGAGCATGCTGGTCAGCGGCGCATTGCCGGTAAAGCGCGCGGCGGCCAGGTAAAAATCGCGCGAGGCGGCGATAAAGCCGCGCCCATCGAGGCGGCCCATCGCGGCGACGATCGCCTCATGCTGTGTGGTCAGTTCGGCCACCAGCGCGCTCAGATCGGGCATCTCGGCGACCTGCCGGATGCAATAGGCTTCCAGCTCCGCGCGCAGCATGTACAGATGGCGGATCTGGGTTTCGGTATAGAGGGTGACCCGGAACCCCTTGCGCTGGATGTGCGTCACCAGCCCGCTCAGTTCCAACAGACGCAGCGCTTCCCGGATGGGGCTGCGGCTGGTGCCGAAGCGCTGTTCCAGTTCCTGTTCCCGTAACGGCTGCCCGGGCCGGATAGTGCCGTTCACTATCAACTCACGAATCTGTTCCTGTAGGAAATACGGAATCGTGGCGGGCGCTTTGACGTCCAATCGGCTCCCCTTCTACTGCGTATGCAAGCTATGAGACCCAGACAAGATACTAGAAATCTATTGAAACAGAAATAGAAATAATGTTTCACACAATAGACACGGCATCGCATGGCCGTCTGCGGGCAAGGCGGGAAGGACAAATTTGACCGCTCGGCGCGGTCAGTCCCAGTCGTCGCGGTAGACGAATTTGGGCATCTGCCAGTTGAAGCGCAGGGCCATGAGGCGCATGGTCAGCCCCGCGGCCAGCGCGATGGGCACCGACGCGTTGGCCGACAGGCCGAGCGACATCGAGCCCAGATACAGTGCGCCGGTCACCAGCGACACGCTGGCGTAGAGTTCCTTGCGGAACAGCAGCGGCACCTCGTTGCACAGCACGTCGCGCAGCACCCCGCCGGCGCACCCGGTGATCATGCCGCTGATCAGCACGACGGTGATCGGCAACTGCATCATCTGCGCCACCTGGCAGCCGATGACCGTGAACGCCACCAGACCCAGCGCGTCAGCCAGCAGGAACACGCTGCGCAAGCGGCGCATGACCGGCGCGATCAGCGCGGTCAGGATCGCTGCCCCGCCCGTCATCCACAGGTACTCGGGATGCACGACCCAGGTCAGCGGATAGTGCCCCAGCAGCACGTCGCGCAGCGATCCGCCGCCCAGCGCCGTCACGCACGCGATGATGCAGACGCCCATCCAGTCCATGTCGCGCCGCCCCGCCGACAGTGCGGCCGTCATGGCTTCGGCAACGATGGCGACCAGGTACAGCGTGTGCAGCAGGGCGGGCGACAGATCGGTAAACATAGGTGGGGGGGTAGCTTGGGCAGGCCCCATTGTATTGAGCCTTGCCGGCGGGCGCGCCATTGCCTGCGCGCGCATCATCCCGTACCCTCAAACCTGCGTTGACAACGATCAACGCCGGTCTCGTTTCGCGGCGAGACAATGGAGACGTGCCCGACTGGGCGCTACTGGGCCAGGCAGCGCGGACGCGGGAGCCGCCCCTCTGGCCGTAACCGGGAGATTAGGTATGACCCAGCAAATTGGCCCCATCCTTCTGGCCACCGACCTGAGTGCGCGCGGCGACAGAGCCCTTGACCGCGCCCTGCAGTTGACCAAGGAACTGAACACCAAGCTGATCATGCTGCATGTCATGGAATCCCATGCCACGCCGCTCACCACCCCCGTCTGGCGCCGCCTGTCGCCGGACCACAAGGCCCTCGTCGAACGCGAACTCGCCGAAGACGTCGCCGCCGCCAACGTGCCGGCGGAAGTCGTGGTCACCAAGGGCGACCCCGTCGCCAGCATCATGGAAACCGCCGACGCGTATGGCTGCTCGCTGATCGTGGCCGGCATCGCCCGCCAGGAAACACTGGGCCGCCTGCTGCTCGGCACCACGGTCGAAAAGCTGGCCCGCCAGGCGCGTCAGCCCGTGCTGGTAGTCAAGAACCGCCCCCGCCGGCCCTACCGCGACGTACTGGTCGCCACCGACTTCTCGGACGGTTCGCGCCAGGCGCTGCGCGCCGCGCTGCAACTGGTGCCCAATGCGGACATCACCTTGTTCAACGCGTATGAAGTGCCGTTCCAGAGCGTGAGCAAGCCGGACGACGGCGTCGTCGACAACCTGTATCGAACCGCCGAACAGTGCGCCGAGCGTTTCATCGCCGAAACGCCCGAACTGCCCAAGGGCCGCCCGACCAAGGTGGTGCTCGAAGCCGGCCAGCCCGAAACCGTGCTGTCCGATTACTCGTTCAACCACCGATCCGATCTGGTCGTCACCGGCACCCACGGCCGCACCGGCATCCTGCGCACCGCCATCGGCAGCGTGGCCGAGCGGCTGCTGGAATCCCTGCCCAGCGACGTGCTGATCGTCCGGCTGAGCGGCGAAGAATAGGTTTTCGGCCAGCAAAAAGGCGGCGCTTGTGCGCCGCCTTTTTTTTGCGATCGGTCGGCTACGACTCGCCCTGCTTTTCCATGGTCTCGATCGTGCCGCGCAGCTTGCGCAGCAGCACGAGTCCCGGCAGGGCAATGGCCACCGTCAGCAGGAAGAACCCGGGCCATCCCAGGTATTCGACCAGCGGCGGCGTCAACGGGCCGGCCAGATAGGTGCGGCCCACGGCCGACAGCGCCGACAGCAGCGCAAATTGCGTGGCGGAGAACCGCTGGTGGCACAGCGCCATCAGCAGACCCACGAAGGACGCCGTGCCCAGGCCGCCGCACAGGTTCTCGATGCCCACGCCGGTTGCCATCAGCCACAGGTTTTTCGGGCTGACCGCGATCAGCCAGTACGCCAGGTTCGACACTGCCTGCAAGAGGCCGAACGCCATCAGCGACCGGTACAGCCCCCAGCGCGCCATCAGCGACCCGCCCGCCAGCGCGCCAATGATGGTGGCCGCCAGCCCCAGCACCTTGTTCACGGTGCCGACCTCTGTCGGCGTGAACCCCGCGCCGCGGATCAGAAACGTGGTGGACAGGGCCCCGGCGAACGCGTCGCCCAGTTTGTACAGCACGATCAGCAGCAGCACTTCCATCGCGCCACGGCGCATGAAGAATTCGCGGAGCGGCTCATTCACCGCCTCGCGCAGGGTGCGCGGCGGACGCGCGATGTGCTCGGGCTCGGGCGCCCACAGCGTGGCCAGCGCGCAAAGCAGCATCAGCCCGCCCATCACCATATAGGTGTTGCCCCACCCTATCCACTGATCCGCCATGATCAGCGCCAGACCGCCGGACGCGATCATGGCA
This sequence comes from Achromobacter sp. UBA4530, assembly GCF_002388205.1. Lineage (NCBI taxonomy): Bacteria > Pseudomonadati > Pseudomonadota > Betaproteobacteria > Burkholderiales > Alcaligenaceae > Achromobacter > Achromobacter sp. UBA4530. The sequence continues at coordinate 47,743 of NZ_DGMA01000022.1, forward strand.
AGCCGGTATCCCATGACCCGGATGGCCGCGCCCGCGCCGCGCTCGTCCTTGCGCAGCACGTCCGTGCAATAGGCGTCGAAGGCGATGTCCTGCGTGGCGGACAGAAAGGCAACCAGCACGGCCAGCACGGCCAGCGCCATCAGCGTGGACGACGGCGAAAGCGTGCCCATCGCCATGATGGCCACCGCCAGCAGCAGCTGCGTCACGAGCATCCAGCCACGGCGCCGGCCCAGCACGGGCGGCGCAAACCGGTCGACGAACGGCGCCCAGAGGAATTTGATGGTGTAGGCCGTGCCTACCAGGGTGAGGAAACCGATTTCCTGCAGCGGCACGCCTTCGACGGTGGCCCAGGCCTGCAAGGTGCCGCTGGTCAGGGCCAGCGGCAGCCCGCTGGCAAAGCCCAGCACCAGCAAGGGGGCAACGCGCGGGCTGGTGTAGACGTTGGATACAGCGGTGATGACGGTCTCCTGAAACTTGGCCAGCGGCGTCCCGGGCGCCGGCCGCGGGCTTGCGGCATTTTAGGGCCTGTTGCCCCGCGCCGTCAGGAGGATGCGTGTCGGAATGTCAGGGGATTATCGTCAGGGCGAAGCAAAGCGGTACACGGCCAGCGTGCTGCGCCAGCTGGGGAACGCCTTCACTTCCTTGCCTTCGTTGAACGTGGCGCGTTCCAGGATGCGCAGGCCCACTTCCCCCGCAAGCTGTTCGAAGTCGCGCAACGTGCACAGGTGGATGTTCGGCGTGTTGTACCACTGGTATGGCATCTGTCCGGTCACGGGCATGCGGCCGCGCAGGATGGCCCAGCCGTGCGGCCAGTAGCCGAAGTTGGGAAACGACACCACGCCGTAGCGCGCCACGCGGGCCATTTCGCGCAGGATGTGCTCCGTGCGGTGCATGGACTGCAGCGTCTGCGACAGCACGACGGTGTCGAACTGCTTGTCGTCAAAGAGCGCCAGGCCGTCTTCCAGGTTCTGCTGGATGACCTCGACGCCGCGGCGCACGCAGGCGATCACGCAGGTGTCGTCGAGTTCGACGCCGGCTCCCTTGACCTGGCGATGGTCGCGCAGGTGCGCCAGCAGCGCGCCGTCGCCGCAACCCAGGTCCAGGACGCGGCTGCCCGGCTCGATCCAGCCGGCAATGCGCGCCAGGTCGGGCCGCAGCGCGCTGTGGGCATAGCGGGGAGTCACGGAAGTCATTCGGAGCATCCTTCAATCGGGGCGGCGGCTTGCAGGCCCAGCTCGCGCGCGATGCGTTCGTAGTAGCCGCGCACCACCGCGTGATAGCGCGCGTCTTCCAGCAGGAAGGCGTCGTGGCCGTGCGGCGCGTCGATCTCGGCGTACGTGACGGGGCTGGCGTTTTTCAGCAGCGCCCGCACGATCTCGCGCGATCGCTCCGGCGGGAATCGCCAGTCGGTCGAAAACGACACCAGCAGGAAGTTCGACTTGGCAGGCGCCAGGGCGCGCGCCAGATCGCCGCCCGTGGTGCGGGCCGGATCAAAGTAGTCCAGCGCGCGCGTGATCAGCAGGTAGGTGTTGGCGTCGAAATAGCGCGTGAACTTCTCGCCCTGGTAACGCAGGTACGACTCGACCTCGAACTCGACGTCGTAGCCGTAGCGGTACGCACCGTTCTCGGCGGGTGCGCGCTGGGCGCGGCCGAATTTTTCGGCCATGTCGTCGTCGGACAGGTACGTGATGTGGCCGATCATGCGCGCGACCGACAGGCCGCGGCGCGGCACGGTGTCCTGCGCGTAGTAGTCGCCGCCGTGGAAATCCGGGTCGGTGATGATGGCGCGGCGGGCCACTTCGTTAAAGCCGATGTTCTGCGCGGACAGGCGCGGCGTGCTGGCGATGACGATGCAGTTGGCCACGCGTTCGGGCAAGGTGATCGACCAGCTGAGCGCTTGCATGCCGCCCAGCGATCCGCCCATCACCGCCGCAAAGCGCTCGATGCCGAAGTGGTCCGCCACCCGCGCCTGCGCCCGCACCCAGTCTTCCACCGTCAGTACCGGGAACGCGGCGCCCCAGGGCTTGCCGGTCTCGGGGTTGATGCTGGCCGGCCCGGTCGAGCCGAAGCACGAGCCCAGGTTGTTCACGCCGATCACGAAGAAGAGATTGGTGTCCACCGGCTTGCCGGGGCCCACCATGTTGTCCCACCAGCCCAGGTCGGTGGGGTTGTCCGCGGCTTGCCCAGCCACGTGGTGCGAGGCATTGAGCGCGTGGCAGATCAGTACGGCATTCGTGCGCTGCGCATTGAGCGTGCCGTAGGTTTCGACAGCCAGTTCGTAGGACGCGAGCGATTGGCCGCTCAGCAGGGGCAGCGGTTCGTCGAAACGAATGAACGTGGGGGAGACAAGGCCGACCGAACCGGGATCAACGGTATCGGAAGTCGTGACGGTTGCGGGGACGAACCCGCTGGCCGAATCACCGGCCAAATGTTGGGCAGGAGTGGTCATACGGACCTCTTTAGCTGGATTTATTGGAAGGCGCCCGCAAGCGGATCAGGCAAATCGGCGCCGAAAATTGGGTAGTGCGGCAGGAATTCTAGCACTGCTACGTGCCGGCTTCCCAGGGCTCCTGTCCCAGATACTCGTAGCGTTCGGTGTTCACGCGGGACACGCGCCATTCCACCGGCTGGCGGTTGTAGGAGAACGCGATGCGGCGGATCTCCAGCAGCGCACTGCCCTCGGCCACGCCCAGGCAGCGCGCCTGCGTGCGTTCGGCCAGGCAGGTCCGCAGCCGCTCGTCGGTGGCGATGACGTTGACGCCGAACAGGTCCTGGTACAGCGCGTACAGCGTGCTGGTGCGCTCGCGCAGATGCGCTTCAGTCAGCCCCGGGAAGCGGGATTCGGGCAGGCACACCTCGTCGGCCATGACCACGTCGCCGTTGAGCGACAGCACATTCAGGAACTCGAAAACATAGGCACCCGCGGGCAGTTCCAGCTTTTCGCGCGCGACCGCCGAGGCCTTCACGCGCCGGAAGCGCAACAGCTCGGTGGTCGGATAGGACTTGCTGCCGTCCTGCCCGACGATGCGGAAAAACTTGAAGAAGTGATGGTTGCGCGTGTGCACCGCGACGTAGGTGCCGCGCCCCTGATGGCGCACCAGGATGTTCTCGGCGGCCAGTTCGTCGATGGCCTTGCGCAAGGTGCCGATCGATACGCCGAACCGTTCAGCCAGATGCTTTTCCGGAGGAATCGCGTCGCCCTGCTTCCACTCGCCTTGCGCCAGCGCGGCAAGCACGGCCTGCTTGACCTGTTCGTACAAGGGACTGCCCAGGGGCACAGTCGGTGACAGGCTGGTGTTCATGGGTGCATCGCAAAAATCAAGGACCTCCAGTGTAGCGGCGCGTCCGCCATTCGCTCAAGTCATGTAAGTCATCTATATGATTTAGTTGACTTTGAAAAAAGCCGGGCCTAAGATTTCCTGGCCGTTGTGATCCGCGCCGCGTGCAGCACCCGGGCGGCGCCCCTGACTCAGAGAGGAAGACAATGATTCACGCCGTATTGCACGATGCGAAGGACACGGTGGCGGTCGCCGTGGTGGAAGGCCTGACCGCCGGAACGGAGCTGAACGCCTGGATCATGGATGAGGACAAGATCATCCATGTGCGCGCGTCGCAGGACATTCCCATCGGACACAAGGTGGCGATGAAGGACATGGCCGTGGGCGACACCGTCTTCAAGTACGGCGTCGACATCGGCCGCGTGGTGGAGCCCATCAAGGCCGGCCAGCACGCCCACGTGCACAACATCAAGACCAAGCGCTGGTAAGCGCCCGTCCATCGCACAGGAACCCACCATGTCCATCATCACTGCCCAGACCACCTTCCAAGGCTATCGCCGCGACAATGGCCGCGTCGGCGTGCGCAACCACGTCATCGTCCTGCCCGTGGACGACATCTCCAACGCCGCGGCCGAAGCCGTCGCCAACAATATCAAGGGCACCCTGGCCCTGCCTCATCCTTATGGCCGCCTGCAGTTCGGCGAGGATCTTGAACTGCACTTTCGCACGCTGATCGGCACCGGCTGTAACCCCAACGTCGCCGCCGTGATCGTGATCGGCATCGAGGAAGGCTGGACCAAGCGCGTCGTCGACGGCATCGCCGCCACCGGCAAGCCCGTCATGGGCTTTTCCATCGAACTGCACGGCGACCACGACACGATCATGCGCGCGTCGCGCTGCGCCAAGGAATACGTGCATTACGCCACCGCACTCACGCGCAGCGAATGCCCCATCGCCGACCTGTGGGTCTCCACGAAGTGCGGCGAATCCGACACCACGTCCGGCTGCGGCGCCAATCCCACGGTGGGCAACGCGTTCGACAAGCTGTATGCGCTGGGCTCCACCCTGGTGTTCGGCGAGACGTCGGAGTTGACCGGCGGCGAACACATCGTCGCCGAACGCTGCGCCAACGACGCCGTGCGCGAGCGCTTCATGTTCATGTTCGACCGCTACCAGGCCATGATCGACCGCTGGAAGACCAGCGACCTGTCCGAATCCCAGCCCACCAAGGGCAACATCGCCGGCGGCCTGACCACCATCGAGGAAAAGGCGATGGGCAACATCCAGAAGATCGGCAAGCAATGCCGGGTGGATGGCGTCATCGACAAGGCCGAGATCCCCGACGGCCCCGGGCTGTGGTTCATGGACTCGTCCTCGGCCGCGGCGGAAATGGTCACGCTGTGCGCCGCCTCGGGCTACGCCGTGCACTTCTTCCCCACCGGCCAGGGCAACGTCATCGGCAACCCGATCCTGCCGGTTATCAAGATCTGCGCCAATCCGCGCACGGTGCGCACGATGTCCGAGCACATCGACGTGGACACCAGCGCCCTCTTGCAGCGCGAGATCGACCTGAACCAGGCCGGCGACAAGCTGCTGGAATGCATGCTGGCCACCGCCAACGGCCGGTGGACCGCGGCCGAGGCCCTGGGCCACCGCGAGTTCGTGCTCACGCGGATCTTCGAAAGCGCCTGATAGCGCCTTTCCGGCGCCGGCGCGACCAGGAGAACGCGCCGGCCGCCTTAGCGGCATCCTCGCAACATCAACGACAAGAACCTGCAGACCCGGGCGCAGTCCGCGGCAGCAAAGGCGTACGCATTCCTACCCGGGCGTTATCCCCAAGGAGGAAGACAGATGAGTAGCGAACCGCATTACCCCCTGCACGATGCGCAGCGCCGTCGCCTGCTGGGCGCCCTGGGCGCCGCCGGCCTCTGTGCGCTGGCCCCGTGGGAACGCGCGCTGGCGCAGAAAGCCGCGTGGCCCGAGCGTCCCATCAACTACGTGGTGCCATTTCCGCCGGGCGGCCTGACCGACGTGGCCGCTCGCCAGGTGGGCAAGGCGTTGGCCGACGCCGAACGCTGGAACGTGGTGGTTGAAAACAAACCCGGGGGCAGCGCCAACATCGGCGCGGCGCATGTGTCGAACGCGGCGCCCGACGGCTACACCTGGCTGGCCATCACGCTGTCGCACGCGGCCAACGCCACGCTGTTCGCGGGCAAGGCCGGGTATGACCTGACGCGCGACCTGACCCCGCTCGCCGGGCTGGCGTCGTCGCCGATCATGGTGGTCGTCAACGCCAAGAGCAACATCAAGACCATGGACGACCTGGCGCGCGCGGCCAAGGCCAAGCCGCTGTCGGCCGGTTCCAGCGGCAACGGCACGCCGCCGCACCTGACGCTGGCGCTGTATCAGAAGCTGACGGGTGTGCCGCTGATGCACGTGCCGTACAAGGGCGGCGCGCCGTCGCTCACGGACCTGATCGGCGGGCATCTGGACGTGGTGTTCTCCAACTACCCCGAATCGCTGGCGCACGTGAAGAACGGCTCGCTTCGCGCGCTGGCCATCACCACGCGCGAGCGCAGCAAGGACCTGCCCGACCTGCCCACCACGGCCGAAGCCGGCCTGCCAGACCTGATCGTCGAGAACTTCACCGGCGTGCTCGCGCCGGCCGGGACCCCGCCGCAGCTCGTCCAGCGCATCGGCGACGCCATCGTCAAGCAGGTCTCGCAGCCCGCCATGCAGCAGTCGTTGCGGCAACTGGGCTTCGTGCCGCAGCCGCGCGGCCCGAAAGAGTTCGGCGCGTACCTGAAGTCCGAGGTCGACCGCTGGGCCAAGATCATCCGCGACGCCAACATCCAGGTCGCCTGACGCGGCCAACCTGCCACCACGAAAAGGAGCCCGGCAGATGCGAGTTTTGATATCGGAGTTCATGGACGCGCCTGCCGTCCAGGCCCTGCAGCAGCGGTTCGACGTGCAGTACGCGCCCGAACTGGTCGAGCAGCGCGGCGCGCTGCTCGCCGCCGTCGCGGATGCCGACGCCCTCATCGTGCGCAACCGCACTCAGGTGAACGCGGAGGTGCTGGCCGCCGCGCCGCGCCTGGTTGCGGTGGGCCGGCTGGGCGTCGGGCTCGACAACATCGATCTGGCGGGATGCGAGACGCGCGGCATCAAGGTCATTCCCGCCACGGGCGCCAACGCCCGCGCCGTGGCCGAATACGTCGTCGGCACAATGCTGTCGCTATTGCGCGGCGCCTATGGGTCCACCACGGACGTGGCGGCCGGAGCGTGGCCCCGCAATGCGCTGTCGCAAGGGCTGGAAGCGCACGGCCGCACGCTGGGCGTGGTGGGATTCGGCGGCATCGGCCGCCTGGCCGCGCAGCTTGCGCGCGGGCTGGGCATGCGCATCGTGGGCAGCGATGCCGCCCTGCCGCCCGACCATCCCGCGTGGCAGGAAGCAGGTGCAGAATCGCTGTCACTGGACGATCTGCTTGCCCAGGCGGACGTCGTGACGCTGCACCTGCCGCTCACGCCCCAGACCCGGCATCTGCTGGACGCCGCGCGCATCGGACGCATGCGCGCCGGCGCCATCCTCATCAACACCTCGCGTGGCGGCATCGTGGACGAAGCCGCGCTGGCGGCGGCGTTGCGGGCCGGGCGGTTGCGCGGCGCGGCGCTGGATGTCTTCGAGCAGGAACCGCTGCCCGCCGGCAGTGCGCTGGCCGACGCACCGAACCTGATCCTGACACCGCACATCGCGGGACTCACGCAGGAGGCCAACACGCGCGTTTCCGACATGGTGGCCGCCGGTGTGACAATGGCGCTTGACGCCCGCGCACGCTGACGAGGCGCGGCGCGCCTCACACGACAGGAAGGATATGGCTCACATCTATCTGGACGAACTTCAACACCTGGCCGCGGCCGGTCTTGCCGCCGCCGGCGCCAACCCGGTCATGGCCGACAGCACCGCCCGCGCACTGGTCTTCGCGGAAAGCCAGGGGCTCAGCTCCCACGGCCTGTCGCGCGTGCCGTTCTACGCCGGCCATCTGCGCACCGGTCGCGCCATCGGCTCGGCCGTGCCGCGCCTTGTGAACGAACGTGGCGGCGCGGCGCTGATCGATGCCGGTTCGGGCCTGGCGTTTCCCGCCTGCGCGATGGCGGTCGAACAGGCCACGGCCCGCGCCCGCGAGCATGGCGTTGCGTTCGTGGGCGTGGCCAACAGCCATCACTTTGGCGAAGCGGCCTACCACCTGGAAGCCCTGGCGGACGCCGGCATGGTGGGGCTGGCGCTGAGCAACTCGCCTGCCGCCATGCCCACCTGGGGCGGCAAGCGCCCCCTGTTCGGCACCAACCCCATCGCGGCGATCTTCCCCCGACGCGGCGGCGCTCGCCTGGTCATCGACCTGTCGCTATCGCAGGTGGCGCGCGGCAAGCTCATGATCGCCGCACGCGACAACCAGCCGATTCCGCTGGGCTGGGCGCTGGACGCCGAGGGCCAGCCCACCACCGATCCGAAGGCGGGACTGGCCGGCAGCATGCTGCCCGCGGGCGGCGTCAAGGGCGCCATGCTGGCGCTCATTGTCGAACTCATGGCCTGCGCGCTGACCGGCGCGCGCTTCGGCTACGAGAACGAGTCGTTCTTTGTGGATGAAGGCGGACCGGCGCGGCTGGGGCAGGCATTCATGGCGATCGATCCCAACGCGCTGGCGGGTAACGATGTCTACCTGGAACGCGTGGAAACGCTGGTCGACGCCATGCTCGAAGACGAAGGCGTGCGCCTGCCGGGCGACCGCCGCCGCAAGCTGCGCGACGAGGCGGTCAAGCACGGCCTGGACCTGTCCGATGCGTTGATGACGCAGTTGCGCACGCTGGCGGGTGCAGGCTGAACCACGCGGCCTGACTGCGCGATTTGACTGCCGGGCTTGGCTGCCGGGTTTGACTGCGGGACTTGACCCCGCCGCCCGGCGCCCCTACTGCCCGTGGGAGAACCACAGCATCAGCGGCGCCAGCAGCAGAAACACGACGGTGGACACCAGCACGGCGCCCGCCGCGGTGTCCCCCAGCGGCGTATAGCGCCGCGCGTACATGTAGCTGACCACCGCGCACGGCATGGCCATCTGCAGCGTCAGCGCGCCGGCCAGCACCGGCTCCAGGTCCATCGCCCACGCCACGGCCAGCCCGGTCAACAGACCCGCCACCAGGCGGATCGCACCGACCTTGGCGCCGTCGCGCATGCCGTTCGACGGAATCAGCGCCAGCGCATGGCCCAGGCTCAGCAGCATCAGCGGCACCGTCACCGCGCCCAGCATGCGCGCCGTCTCGATGATCCACGCGGGCACCGGCACGTCCAGCAGACGCAGCGCCACCGCCACCACGGACGCCAGCAGGATCGGGCTCTTCCAGCTTCCCTTGGTGTTGACGCCCGGCAGCATGCGCACCGCGATGGTGTGCATGACGAAGGAACTCACCGCAAAAAAAGCCACCGCCACCGACAGGCCCGCGTCGCCGAACGCCAGTTGCGAAATCGGCAGGCCCAGATTGCCGGCATTGGGCTGGAACGCCGTGGGTAGAAGGCTCAGCACCGGCAGCTTCCAGGCCTTGAGCAAGGCCGCGCAAATCAGCGCGCACAGCAGCAGGGCGATAAGGGTTGCTGCAGCCACGTCGGCCAGCGCGCGGTTGTCCAGGTGGGTGGTGACGAAGGTGTGGAACACCAGCGCGGGCGTGGTGACGGAGGTGACCAGCGTGGTGATGAAGTTGCCGCCGAAAGGAAGATCGCGCTTGCCCCAGTAAAGCCCGATTCCCACGCAGGAAAGCAGGGGCAGCATCAGCACAATGGCTGACAGGTAGAACTGCGCGATGGCCAACATGGACTATTCCGTCAGAGATAAAAAAATTGATGCGTCACGGCATCATTGCTTGCCCCGGCCGGGGCGGTCGCCGCAGCATGGACGCATTGTTCACAACAGGACCACCCCGTCCTCGCCGCCATGTCCGCCACACCGATGCGCATTCCTGCCCACTCATCGCGTTGCGCCGTCCGCAGCGCCATTCCACCCGCCGGCCTGCATCTGGCAGACCGGCAGGCAGCTTGCCTGCCGTTATCGGACAGACAGGCCGCGTGCCTGCGGTGGTCGGCCGCGGGCAAAACCAGCTGGGAAACCGCCCGCATATTGGGCGTCAGCGAAAGCACCGTGAATTTCCACCTGCGCAACGCCTGCAGCCGCCTCGGCGTGCGGGGCCGGCGCGCGGCCGTGGTGGCGGCGCTGCGGCTGGGCCTGCTCGAGTTCAAGGCTTGATGACGACGGACCGCAGGAATTCGCGCGCGCGCTCGGCGGGCAGGCTTTCCTCGGTGCCGGCGGCCACGGCCTCGATCAGCATCGTGTCCGTCACCCACACCTTGGCCTGCAGCCATCCGGGCTTGCCCACCGCCTTGCCGCGCACCTCGATTTCCTGGCCATAAGGCGGCCATTCGTTGGGCGGCGGCGCCTGCATGTTGGTGTAGAGCGACCGCATCAGGGCCACGCCCAGCGCCTGCCGGGCCGCGGGGCTGGCCGCGATCTCCGGTGGCAGGGGCGCCGATCCCACGGCAAACACCGCTTCGCCGACGGTCGCGCTGGCCATCGTGAACTTCAACGCGTGCGTGTCCAGCTTCAACTCGCGGGTTTCCGTCGACACCCGGGCGGGGAACGCGGCGCGGACGTGGCCGTCCGCCACATCCATCTCGCGCCAGTTGTAACTGGGCGAGCAAGCCGCCAACGCCAACGTCAGCGTCAAAAAAACGCCCGCTTTCTTGAACATGAAACGAAACAGCGATGAAATCGTCATTACCCGAGGACTCCAGGGTCCCGTCATTTCGAGGAATCCAGAAATTGTCGCCGATTTCCATGGCACCCGCGCCCGATGGCACGTTGCTCGCCAATTATTGCTGGCCCGCCGCGCCAAATGTCCCGCCTCCGATAGCGGGCGACGGAGGCCGGCTATCCGGTGGCCGGCACTCCGATGACGGGCTATCCGATGACGGGCACTCCCGTGACGCGCAGGCCGCAGACGGGCAGCCGGCAGCCCGGCCCAGCATCTATCTGCTGCACGGCCTGAGCGAGCACGCCGGACGCTATGACCGGCTGGCGCGCTGGCTGACCGCCCGGGGCTGGACGGTGGGCGCGCACGATCACCGCGGTCACGGCCGCTCCGGCGGACACCCCGCCACCCTGCGTGACCAGGAAGACCTGGTCACCGATGCCGTGGACCGGCTGCAGGACTGGACACAGGCCTGCGGCCGTCCGCCCATTCTGCTGGGCCACAGCCTGGGCGCCCTGGTCGCCGTGCGCATCGCCCAGCGCCGGCTGGCCGACCTGGACGGGCTGGTGCTCAGCTCCCCGCCCTTTGCCGTCAATGTTCCGCAATGGGTGCGCCGCACCCTGACATGGATGTCTCTGCATGCCCCCGACCTGCGCGTCCCGCACGGCCTGGCGCCCGCCCGCATTTCCCACGACCGGGCGGTTGTGAAGGCCTACCGCGCCGATCCCCTGGTGCGGCGCCGCATGACCGGGCGGCTGGCGCGCTTTGTGGACGAAGCCGGCCAGCAGGCGCTGCGCGAAGCCAGCCTGCTGCCCTGCCGCACCCTGCTGATGGTGGCCGGCGACGACTCCATCGTGGCGGCCGAAGGCAGCCGCCAGTTCGCCCAGCGGGCGCCTGCTGAATTGCTCACGCTGCGCTGGTACGACACCGCGTGGCACGAGATCTTCAACGAAACCGCCCCCATTGCCGATCCCGTCTATGCTGACCTGGACGAATGGCTGGCGCGCACCGCCCAGACATTGTCCCTGTCCCCAGTACTGGTTCCCTCAGCACAGGAGGCCAGCACCCCGTAAAATCCGGCGACAGCCCCCAACGAGAACAATCCGTGACCGATACTGCCGCCAACCGCCTCGCCCGCCTAGAGGCCAACCGCTCGATGCTGACCCAGACCCTGCGGGGCATCGAGAAAGAAGGCCTGCGCGTGGACGAACAGGGCATCCTGGCCCGCACGCCGCACCCCGCCGGGCTGGGCTCGGCGCTGACCAACGAACACGTCACCACCGATTATTCCGAGTCGCTGCTCGAGCTCATCACGGGCACGCACGACAACGTGGACGCGCTGTTGGCCGAGCTTGCCGACACGCACCGCCACGTCTACACCGTGCTGGACCATGAACTGATCTGGAATCAGTCCATGCCGGCCACGCTGCCGCCCGAACCTGAAATCCCCATCGCCTGGTACGGCACGTCCAACACGGGCATGCTCAAGCACGTCTACCGCCGCGGTCTGGCCGAACGCTACGGCAAGACGATGCAATGCATCGCCGGCGTGCACTACAACTTTTCGCTGCCCGAAGCCCTGTGGTCCGTGCTCGACACGCAGCCCGGCTCCGGCCAGGACCGCCGCTCGCGCGGGTACATCGGCCTGATCCGCAACTTCACGCGGTATTCGTGGCTGCTGATGTACCTGTTCGGCTCGGCGCCCGCGCTGGCCAGCGGCTTCCTGCAAGGTCAGGACCATGCGCTGGACAAGCTGGGCGACCACACCCTTTACCTGCCCTACGCCACCAGCCTGCGCATGAGCGACCTGGGCTACCAGAACAAGGCGCAGTCGCAGCTCAAGCTCTGCTACAACGACCTGGACACCTTCCTCGGCCGCCTGTACGGCGCCGTGACGCAGCCCTGGCCCGACTATCAAAAGATCGGCACCCACCGCGACGGCGAATGGATCCAGCTCAACACCAACGTGCTGCAGATCGAAAACGAGTACTACTCCAGCATCCGCCCCAAGCGCGCCACGGGCCGCTGCGAACGCCCCATCACGGCGCTGGCCGAACGCGGCGTGCAATACGTTGAAGTGCGCTGCCTGGACATCGATCCGTATTCGCCGGTCGGCATCGACGCCACCACCGCCCGTTTCGTCGACGCCTTCCTGCTGTTCTGCACGGCCTCGGACAGCCCGTTCTTCCCCGCCAACGGTTACTGTCAGCGCAGTGCCGACAACTTCTCGGTCGTCGTCAAGGAAGGCCGCAAACCGGGCCTCGCGCTGGACCGCGACGGCCAGACCATCGGCCTGGCGCAGTGGGGCCACGAACTGCTGGACCAGATCGCGCCGTACGCGGCGCTGTACGACAGCGCCATGGGCGGCACCGCCTACGCGGATGCGCTGGCGGTGCAACGCGCCAAGCTTGACCAGCCCGACACCACGCCCTCGGCGCGCCTCTTGACCGAACTGAAGGACAGCGGCCTGTCGTTCCACGATTACTCGCTGGCGCTGAGCCGCAAGCATGCGGATGCGCTGCGCGCGCAGCCGCTGCCGGCCGACGTGGCCACGGCCTATCAGCAAGCCGCCGAAGCGTCCGCCGCCGAACAGCTCCGCCTGGAACAGTCGGACACTGAAGACTTCGATACCTACGTGAGCCGCTATCACGCCGCGCTCAAGGCGCCGCGCAAATAAGGCGTATCGTTAGGGATTGGTCCGCGCCGCGCCCCTGCGGGGTGCGCGCGCGGGCCTTATCAGTCACATCAGGAGGTTTTATCCATGCGCCGCACCGCAAAATTTCTGCTGGCCCTGGCGGTCAGCGTGGCGGGCATTGCCCACGCCGCGCCGCCGCCCATGCAGACCGTGGAATCCGTCGACCTGAAACGCTACGTGGGGATGTGGTACGAAATCGCCAACTTCCCCATGTTCTTCCAGCGCAATTGCGTGGGAGACACCACGGCCGAATACACCGCGCATCCGGACGGCACCATCGGCGTGAACAACCGCTGCCGCACCAAGGACGGGGATATCGATTCGGCGTCGGGTACCGCCACGGTGGTCGAAGGCAGCAACAACGCCAAGCTCGAAGTCACGTTCTTCAAGCCATTCAAGGGCGATTACTGGGTGATCGGCCTGGATCCCGAATACCGCTGGTCCGTCGTCGGCACGCCCGACCGCAAGTACCTGTGGATCCTGTCGCGCTCACCCAAGCTGCCCAAGGAAGAACTGGACAAGGCGCTGGCCGCCGCCACGGCGCAGGGCTATCAGCTCGACGAGCTGCGCTACACGCCGCAGAAGTAAGCGCCCCCCTCAGCCCGCGGCGTAGTCGCGGGCCAGCCTGACCACCGTCACGCCGGGCTTCAACTGCCGCAGCGACGGCATGATCAGCGTGCAGTTGTCGTAGGGCGTCACCACTGGCTGCTCGTCGGCCCAGCCGATGAGCGATCCGGCCTTTTCAAACGTTTCCAGCCCCGACCAGGGGCCGGCAAACCGCACATTCATCGAAGGCGCCACCACGGCGTCCGTCACTTCCAGCACGCGTTGCGCCGCCGGATCCGGCAGCAGCCAGCCTTCGGGCAGGTCCGGCGCGTCAATCACGCCCGATTCCACCAGCATCCGCGCCACCATGTCGCGCGCCACATCGCGCGACGACAGGTCGCCATGGAAGCCGCATTCGATCAGCAGGGCGCAGGCGTCGTCGCGAGCCGGGTCGCCAAAGTGCTCGAAGTCGCGCATGCGCACGCCGTCCTTGTGGCCGGCGTCCACGATGACGTGCTGCGGCGCCTTCAGGCGGCGCGCCAGCGCGATATTTCGCGGCAGCACGCCCGTCAACAGCAGCGGCGCCCCCGGCTCGTGCATCGAATGCAGGTCCAGCAGCCAGTCGGCGCGCCGCACCCACGGGCGCAGCGCCGCGCCGCGCTGGCGGTCCGGCGACGTGGGGTTGTCCAGACGCTCGGCGCTCCAGACGCGGTTCATGTCTTCCTGCACGAAACGCGACGCATCGTGGTTTGCGTGATCGAAGCGGTCGAACGCGTCCAGGTTGCAAAAGGCCAGCGTCAGGCTGCCGCGGCGCGGGCGCAGACCCGAGGCCAGCAGGTCCTTCAGCGCCCAGGCGCCGCACAACTCGTTGCCATGCACGAGCGCGCTCACCATGAGCGCCCGTCCCGGCACGCCCGAATCAAAGTGCCACACGCCCGGCGTGTCGGTATTGCCCGCGCGCTCGGCGGCGATGTCGGGAACGGGGAGCTTGAATTCCATGGTGATATCCGCTTGATGCCTGGTCTTTCGATGGTGTGATGCGTCGCGCGCAGCCTTATTGCGCTTCGATCTTGGCGGCCTTGACCAGCGCGCCGTACTTTTTGGTTTCTTCGGCCTGGAACGCCACCGGGTCCACGCCCGGCTTGGCCACTTCGCCGCCGGCGTCCTGCATCTTGGCGCGGAACTGGTCCGACTTCAGCGTTTCATCCAGCACGGTGCGCAGCTTGATCACCACCGGCTCGGGCAGGCCGGCCGGGCCGTACAACGCGAACCACAGGTTGATGTCCACGGACTCAAAGCCCTTGGTGGCGGCCAGCGGCGCGATCTCGGGCGCGGCGGGCGAACGCTTGTTCTCGGTCAGGCCCAGCGCGACGATGTTGCCGCTACGCACCTGCGGCAGCCCGGAGGACAGCACCAGCATGCCGTAGTCCAGCTGACCGCTCATCAGGTCGGTCACCAGCGGCGACACGCCGCGGTAAGGGACGTGCTCGGCGCGGGTGCCGGTGGCCTGGTTGATCATTTCGCCGGCCAGGTGCAGCGTCGTGCCCACGCCCGACGAGCCGTAGTTGAACGTGCCGGGCGCGGCGCCCTTCAGCTTTTCCAGATAGTCGGCGGCGGTCTTCACGCCCGAGTTCTTGCTGGCGGCCAGCAGCATCGGCTGCGAGGCCACGATGCCCAGCGCCGTGAAGTCCTTGGCGCTGTCGTATTTGACGGCGGTGTTGATCATGCGGGCGATCACCATTTCGTTGGTGGAGCCCAAAAAGATGGTGTAGCCGTCCGGCGCGGCGCGCGCCACGCGTTGCGCGCCGATCGTGCCGCCGGCGCCACCCACGTTCTCGACCACAACGGTCTGGCCCAGGCGCTTGCCCAGTTCTTCGCCCAAGAGGCGCGCGGTCAGATCCAGGCTGCCGCCTGCGGGGTAACCGACGATCAGCGAAATGCTGCGGGACGGATAATCGGCCGCGCTCGCGGCAGGGGCCGCGGCAAGCGCCGAGGCGGCACACAACGAGACTAGCGCCGCACGCAGCGGCTTCAAGATGGACTTCATGACTTTCTCCCTGGGGTGCTGTGGGTGGACGGCGGAGCCGTCTCATTTGATTTCGGGAGCTATTTTCGAGCGCGGCCCAGGGGCAGTCCGTGCCAAAGCGGCACATCGTTGTGCTGATCGGGATTCTGGCGCCTCGATATGGACGCTGAACTCCAGCTACTGAACAAAAGACGTTGAACTTCAGGCGCAGGAATCCGGACCCGAGGCCAGACCTGAATTCACGCCTTGCGATTCGCCGTCGCTTCCCAGGCGGCTTCGGCCAGGTCGGTCAGTCGCGCGCGCGGACGGTACAGGCGGACTTCGAATGCGATCTCGTCGCTGCGCCCGCCCAGCTCAGCCAGCGCGCCGCGCCGGCAGTCGGCCGCCACCATGGACCACGGCAGCCAAGCCACCCCCACACCCTTGGCGACCGCGCCGTGCGCCGCGTCCAGGGAATCGCTGCGCACAAACGGCGTCAGCGCATATGGCGTGGCCTCAAGCCGATCCCCCACGATGCGCTCCATCGCCAGCCCGCCGGTGTACGTGATGAGCGGCACGGGCGCCCCGCCCTCCTGCAGCAGAAAACGCGGCCGGCCCCGGGTATCCATCTGGCTGACCGGCACCAGCTTGTCCGTCGCCAGCGTCATATACCGGTAGCGCGAAGGGCTGAGCGGCACGGACAGCGCCGGATGCTCGTAGCAGCACAACAGGTCGACCTTGCCCTGTTCCAGTCGCACCACCAGGTCCTGCGCCTTGCCGGTGGACAGCTCCACCTGCGTGCCGTCCGTCAGCACGCGCGGCGTGCGGTGGCGCAGCCGCGCAATCCAGTCCGCCACCAGCGTGCGCGCCAGGCTGCGGCCCGTGGCGATGCGCAGCACGGCCTCGCCGCCCGCGCCCGAACTGCGGATGCGATGGCGCACCAGCCCCATCTGCTCGACGACCTGCGTCGCCGTCTTGAGCAGCGTCTCGCCTTCGGGCGTCAGCGTCACCGGCAGGCGCTGGCGTTCCACCAGCGGTGTGCCGGCCCACGTCTCCAGCGCACGGATGCGCCGCCCGAAAGCGGGATGCGTGACGTGCCGCAGCTCGGCCGCACGCACGAAGCTGCCGGTCTGCGCCAGCGCAATCAGGTCTTCGAGGAGTTTCAGGTCTGCCATGGACGACAAGCTTACGGCATCGCGCGTGCTAGGCCGCCGCTTGTCCCTCGGGCAGGGACAGGATGCGCGCGATGACCTGCGCCGTCTCGCGGTAGTGCGCCGCCAGCAGCGCGACCGCGCGATCGGCATCGCGCGACACCGCCGCATCCAGCAGCGCGCGGTGCTCGTCGTCAACATCGCGTTCAGGGCCGTACGCGATGGCTTGCGCGCGCGCCGGCCGGCGGTAGCGCTCGGTCTGCGCGTACAACTGCGCGGACAGGTCCAGCAGCCAGGGTGAGCGGCAGGCGCCGATCAGCGCCTGATGAAAATCCTGGTGACGGGCTTCCAATGCGTCCTCGCGGTCCGGGTCCAGCCCCGGCGCGGCGTCCGCGCGCCGCGCGGCCAGCGCCAATGCGTGAAACGCGCCGACCAGCCGAGCCTCCCAGGCGTCGTCGGCATTGGCCAGCGACCGGCGCAACGCGTCGCAATCGATCAGGATGCGGGTCTCGCAGGCATCGCGCATTTCGTCCACGGACAGCGGCGCGATGCGAAACCCGCGCGACGTCGTGGTGAGCACCATGCGTTCGCTGCGCAACCGGTTCAGCGCCTCGCGGATCGGCGAAAAGCTGCCGCCATAGCGCTGGCGCAGCAATTCCAGCCGCAGCGACTGGCCCGGCGCAAACGCGCCGCGCATGATGTCGCGGCGCAGTTGCCGGTAGATCTGTTCGGACAGCGTGATGTCTTCGATCTCGGCGCCGCCGTTTGCCGCCGCATCCTCACGCGGGGCCTTGATTCTGGGTTTCAAGCGCGGCGCTCCTAGACGGCCACCACCGGGTGGCGCAGCGTGCCGATGCCTTCGACGCAGGCCACGACCACGTCGCCCGGCCACAGGAACTCCTGCGGTTTGCGGCCGGCGCCCACGCCCTCCGGCGTGCCGGTGGCAATGATGTCGCCCGGCTCCAGCGTGATGCCCGCGCTGATGTCGGAGATCAGGAACGGCACCTTGAACAACATGTGCCGCGTGTTCGAGCCCTGCTTCTTTTCGCCGTTGACCGTCAGCCACAGGTCCAGCACCTGCGGATCGGGAATCTCGTCGGCGGTCACGATGCACGGTCCGAACGGCGCATACGTGTCCTGCCCCTTGGAATAGATCCACTGCCCCGCGCGGCGGCAATCGCGCGCGCTCATGTCCAGCATCACGCTGTAGCCGAACACGTACGACAGCGCATCGGCCTCGGCCACGCGCGACGCGCGGCGTCCGATGATCACCGCCAGCTCGACTTCCCAGTCCAGTTGCTGCGTGATCTTCGCGTTGTGCTCGATGGCGTCGCCCGGTCCGATCACCGTCGTGGGCGGCTTGGAGAAGATGACGGGCTGCTTGGGCAGATCGGCCGACGTGTCCAGCGTGCGGCTGGATTCGGCCACGTGCTCCACGTAGTTCAAGCCGATGCCGAAGATGTTCTTGCGCGGACGCGGGATGGGCGCCAGCAGCTTCACGTTCTCCTGCGGCACCGCGCTGCCCACCGGCCAGTTGCCACGGAACGTGTCCAAGAGACGCGTCGCCTGCGCGACTGCCACCGGCCCCAGATCGATGAATTCCAACATGTCGTCGGGCAAGTCGACCCCGCCTTCCTGACCCAGCAGGAACAGGTCAATCACGTAGCCGTCGACAAGCGCGCCCAGGCGGGCGGCGGCGGTGGGATGAGCGCGAAAGGTCACCAGGCGCATCGGGAACTCCAGAAGGTCAAAGGTTGATGGAACCGGCCGCCACGGCGCGGCGGTTTGCGTTCAGAAACTAGATCAGCTGCTGATGGCCGCCGTTGTCCTGCACCGCTTCCTCGCGATACAGGGCCAGCGAGCGCATGACGGGCAGATCGTTGAAACAGAAGAGGCATGCGTCGTCGTTGAACGACAGGTTGGCGTGTTCGTGGATGGCCCAGGACGGCACGCAGAAGATGTCGCGTTCGGTCCAGTCATAGCGCTTGCCGTCGATGACGGAAAAGCCGCTGCCCTTGGCCACCTGGTAAATGAAGCTGCCGGTATGCCGGTGCGCCTTTGTGTGCTCGCCGGGACGCAGCAGCTGCATGCTGGCGCCAATCGTCGGCATGACGGGGCCGCCCGTCGCCGGATTGACGTATTCCAGCAGGATGCCGTCGTAGGGACTGCCCGCGGTGGTGCGCGCGTAGCGGCGCAACGCCTCGTACGTGGGCTCCCATTCGTACTTGAAGAGCGGGGAATACGGCTTCGTCCATCCCGACACTTGCGGCCGCAGCGCCACGCCGCCCCACGCGCCGCTGGTGTCGTCCACCGGGTGCGTGACGGTCTGGTTCAGGTCTGGATGCACGGCATAAAAGCCCGCTTCCAGTGCGTTGACCAGGGGGATGTCCAAGCCGTCCTGCCAGATGCAGGTGGTGCCGTCCTCGGCCACGCCGTGCTCGTGCCAGGTGCCGTTCGGCGTCAGCACGAAATCATTCGCCCCCAGCGTCATCTTGTGGCCGTCCACCACCGTGAACGCGCCCTGTCCTTCCATGATGAAGCGCAGCGCCGAATGCGTGTGCGCATGCGCGGACGCCAGCTCGCCCGGCCGCATCACCTGCAGCCCGGAATACAGCCAGCCCACCGCGGCCGCCACGTCGCGCCGGCCAGGATTGTTCAGGTAGATGACGCGACGTCCCGCCTCTTCGGGGGACACCAGTTCGGCGGATCGCAGCACGTGACCGCGCAGGTCCTGATAGCGCCAGACCACGGGCACGGACGCCGACCGCGGCGCCCACGGCTCGATCTTGTTCGCCACCGTCCACAGCGCGCCGGTCTCCAGCCGCGCCAGCTCCTGGTAATAGGCCACCCGCTCTGGCGAGTCGGCCACATTGGCGCGGCCCGCGGTGTCTTCGCGGTAGGCGTCGTAGCGGTTCCCTTCCATTCCGTGCCCCTGGTTTTATAAAACGCTGAGGATTTTCGAAAATACTAAGCGCGGGGCCGGAGGGCGGGCAATGGCGAAACGCTAGGGGTTTTCCTTGAACGGCGGAGTCGCTTCGCAAAAATATCTTGGCGACCGTGGCAAAAATACTGTACAAAAACACAGTGCGACGTGATACATTGCGCTCGCCCGAAAAACTGTCGTCCAGGGGAGAATTCCTGTGTCAGAAGCTGCTCATCTCGTTCAGTACATCGTCGTTCCCTACCGCGCCGCCGCCAATGGCGTCGCCCCCGGGGAAATCCGCCCGGCCAGCAGCGAATTCGGAGCCATCCGCATCGCGAATTCCATGGCCTCCAAATTTGCCGGCGTCGCGGCCTATGAAGTGATGATCGACAAGGAAACCGGCGACATGGAATCGCCGCGCATCCTGATGCAGATCGGCACCGTGCCTTCACTGGACGACTAGCCAACGGAAATCGCCCGCCCCGCATGCACGCGGGGCGGGCGATTCAATGGCTTGGCGTGCAATGCCAGCACGCGGCCAGTACCTCCGTGGGATCCGTCATTCGCAGACGCCTGATCTGCGAACGCTAGAACAGATACTTGATCCCCACCGAGCCACCCACCGCGCGCAAGCCCAAAGCGCCGCCCAATCCCTGCTCGGCGTTCAACTGCACATTGACGAACGTGTTCTTGCCGGCCCGACGGTCGTAGCCCGCCGATAGCCCCACGCGCGATCCGTCCAGCTTGTTGTCAAAGGCAATATCGCCTTGCGTCAGCGTCTGGTAGGAACTGGACGATTCCCCCAGCGTGTGCCGGTAGCTCAGCATCAGCCATCCGTGGTTCTGCGCGCCGTCCTGCTCGCCCCACGCTTTGGACAGCTTCAGACTCACGCGCGAATGCAGCGCATGCGATGCCGGCAACGCCACTTGGCCAACGTCATCATCGCCGTCGCGCAGCTTGACGTGCTGGACCATCACCTGCGCCTGAGGTTCGAGTCGAAGTCCGTTGGACGCATCGCCAATGTCGAACGCCTTGCCGGCTTCGGCCGACAACGCCACGCCCCAACCCGACGTCTGCATCGACATGCCATCCGCGCCGTTCGATTGGGTTTTCACGCCATAGCGGCTGATCTGCGTGACGAAGTCGGCATACCCGCCCTTGCCGTCCATCATCGTGTAGTACGCGCCCAGACCGTACATCGTCTGATCGCTGCGGCCGGCATTGATGGTCGAACGCGTGGATGCCTCGAAATGATCCACGTCGGCTCGGGATACCATCGCGGTGCCGAACACGCCCAGACTGTTGCGGCGGATGCCCTGGCTGGTCACGAAGAGGTCCGTGCCCACCTGCAGGCCGCCCAGCGTCGTGCGGCTTCCAACCTGAGACTGCAGGATGCCGCGCGAAGCGCCATCGCGGTTTTCCCATCCGCCCAGCGTTCTGGCCCACGCATAAGGGTAAACCTTCCGAGCCAGCGTTTCGGTGGCGCCCATGCGTTCATTGAACGTCCCCACCGCCACTTCGGACTGCCTCAAGGCTTGGCCGCCCAGCTGCGAGTACAGCGAGACCTCGGGGCGGGTCTCGCTGATCAAATACCAGTTGTTGGCAAGTTCCGGTGAGCCATCCAGCGCGCCATGCGTCAGCACGTAGTGGAACGCGCCGCTCCGCGAAGCTTGTCCAGGCGTTTGCTGGAATGCGTTGTCCGTGCTGGCGCCGGCCTTGACCAGCAGATAGCCGTTTCCGCTGAAGGCATCGCCGAAGCCGCCGTCGGTGTTGATCGTCAGGTTGGTCAGCCCCGTGGCCCCGGCGTTCAAGGTGAGGTAATCCGCTGCGCCGTTGGCGGGGGGGCCCAAGTGCAGTTGCACTTCGCCGCCACTGCCCACCAGATTGTTGGCGGTGAGCGTTCGGCCGATCTCATCGTGGGCCCAGTCCGCGGGCGGTGCAAACGCGACGCTGCCTTCAAGCCGAAGTTCACCGACGGTGCTGAGGTTGTTTGCTTGCGCGGGGTTGGAAGCATCGGTCAGCACGTTCCATTTGCTGGTCGCGTCGATGGCGAGACTGGGTCCATCCACCCAACCGTCGAGCGTGGCGCCACCTGCCAGACGCAGATCGGCGCCAACCGCACCCACGACCCGGGCGACCGCATGATCGGCCTGGCCCAGCGACGTCCCCCGGATCTCAAGCGCGCCGTCGAATAGCCGCGTGATGCCGGTGTACGTGAGCGGGCCCGTCAGCGTCGTCATGCCTTCCAACTGATGCAGCTCGCCGCTACCCGATATGGCATTGGAGAACGCGCCTCGGTGCTGAGACATCGCCAGGACGGCATTGTTTTCGATCGCACCTGCGCCCAGAGATCCACCGTATTGCGTTCCGCCGGCGCCAAGCTGAAGCACCCCTTCTTCGATGACGACCGCGCCGGAAAAGGCGTCATTGTCACGACCGATGGACAAGGTTCCCGCGCCGGTCTTGATAAGCGCGCCCGATCCGGTGATGTTTCCGAACAGGTGTACGTCCGCCGCCTGCCCTTGCGTCGCCAGCTCTGGATTTCCTGTCCGGATCACGCCGTCTCTGGCGAAATGCATGTCACGGTCCATCACCGTCGCAGCCTCCACCTGCAGCCCGCCGCCGTTGAAGGTAAGCGTGCCTGACCGATCACCCAGATTGATGTCGTGGTCAATCGCGAGCCACCCGCCCGACAGCGTCCACGGCGTTCCGACCTGGCCGGTCCCGCCTATCAGCTTCCAGGTTCCGGCCGACGTTTTCTCGAAGGCATTGAAGCCCAGATATTGGGCCGGTCCGGTCGCACCGGTTCCGATCAGGCTGACATCGAAGACGTTGTTGTCGTAGTCCAGGCGGGCGTCCCAGCCACCATCAAGAACGAGCGTATTCGTGCCGCCCGATTCCGTGGCATCGACCAGGCCGATGATCTGGCTGTCCGGGTTGTCCCAGCCGCCCTGCGCCTTGAGCACCAGCGTGGAATCACGGGCGGTCGCGGCATACTTGATGGCGGTGTCCTGGTTCTCCGGGCCCTGCGATATCGTGCCCGTATTGATGATTACGGAGTTGGCGCCCGTGACGTAGACGCCGTGACCGCTCGTGCCCCCGGCGCCGCCCGCGGGGCCGCCCTCGACGTAGCTGCCAGGCCCGCCGTTGCCGCCCGATCCGCCAGCCGCCCCGCCGCCGCCTCCGCCACCGCCGTAGCCGTCCAGGACGGCATCGATTTCTTGCCGGCTCAACCCCAACTCCAGCGCTTCGGCCGCTTCAGGGTTGGCGATGCCGCCGTCTACCCCCGACTCTCCGCCGGCGATGCCGCCCCCGCCACCCATGCCGGAAATCTGACTCTCGAATAAAGCCTGGCCGGGCGTTCCTCCGTGGGTGTAGGTGCCACCGCCCCCGCCGCCACCGCCTGCAAACTTGCTGGCCCCTGGGCTCTGGATATTGCCTCCGCCCGACGAACCATTGCCACCCGCGTGGCCCCCATCTCCGCCAAAGCCTGTCCCAAACGCGCCGCCAAAGGTGAGGTCCGCGCCGCCGCCACCCCCGCCGCCGCCACCGCCGCCCGCGCCCCCGCCTCCGTCACCGCCGCGGCCGCCATTACTGGACACGGTCATATGAAAAGCGCCCCCGCCACCGCCCCCGCCGCCGCCGCCCTTGCCGCCGCTGATCGCGTACCCGTCGTTATGCAAGACCACGCCGTCGCCCGAGATCACGATGCCGTGCCCGCCGTTACCTCCCGAGCCTCCCGCGCCCCCCACGATACCGCCGCGTCCGCCGCCCCCGCCGCCGCCGCCCCCGCCGCCGGGCGCCCCTTCAATGTCGTCATAGGTCGTATAGGACGTCGTGATATCCAGGGCGGTAATGCCATCCCCGCCGTCCCCGCCTCTGCCGCCATTGGCAGCCCCGCCAACGCCGCCGACGCCTGCCTCGCCAATGATCAGCGCGCGCGCAGCGGGATGTGGGGACATGCCGAGAGAGATCAAGGACAGGCCAAAGAAAAGCCTGAGCGTGATGCCGCGCGCTTTGTGGATTTGAGTCGGGGTCGAATGTGCGTGTCGCAACGCCAAGCAAGAATCCGTGTGCATCTCTGGTTCATCCTGGGTAGTGGATTCACGCGCGGCTTCACGAAAACAATGGCTCCCGGCGCATCGGGCTGCACCAGGCGAAATCGTCTGCTTGAGGTTTTAAGAACGTGGAACACCGGACTTGCCGGTTGCGCGCTGAATTCCGATTAATGACATCGCGCGACGTCGGCTGGGTAGTCTCAAGTAATTATTGATACCCATATCGTCGGCGCAATTGATTCTGTGTATGCGCGCAGGATTCGCCGAGAGTACGTTTACTCCGTTGGCCCGCAAACTTCCAAAGCCATCGATTCCAGCCGTCGAAATACGACTGATCCTAAATGAGCGAATACCCGCGCAGCCGCTATGCGGCGGGGCGCCTACGCGAGGGATGTTCTGTGTTCGCTAGAACAGATACTTGATGCCGACCGATCCACCCACGGCGAGCAACCCCGACTCGCCCCCCAGGCCCTGCTCGGCATTCAGCTGAACATTGATGAACGTGTTCTTGCCCGCCCGCCGGTCATAGCCCGCCGACAGGCCCACGCGCGATCCATCCAGCTTGTTGTCGAACGCGATATCGCCTTGCGTCAGCGTCTGGTAAGAGCTGGTCGAGTCCCCCAGCGTGTGCCGGTAACTCAGCATGAGCCACCCATGGTTCTGCGCATCGTCCTGCTCGCCCCAGGCTTTCGACAGCTTCAGGCTCACGCGCGAATGCAGCGCATGAGATTTGGGCAGCGCCACGCGGCCAAGGTCATCATCGCTGTCGCGCAGCTTGATGTGCTGGACCATCACCTGCGCTTGCGGTTCAATTCGCAGCCCTTCGGACGCGTCGCCGATGTCGAACGCCTTGCCGGCTTCGGCCGACAGCGCCACGCCCCATCCCGATGTTTGTAGCGACATGCCGGCCGCGCCGCTCGATTGCGTTTGGACGCCATACCGGCTGATCTGCGTGACGAAGTCGGCATATCCGCCCTTGCCGTCCATCATCGTGTAGTACGCGCCCAGGCCGTACATCGTCTGATCGCTGCGGCCGGCATCGATCGTTGAACGCGTGGATTCCTGATAATGATCCACCTGCGCGCGCGAGACCATCGCAGTCCCGAACACCCCAATGCTGTTGCGGCGAATCCCCGTGTTGGTCACGAACAAGTCCGTTCCCACCTGCAGCCCGCCCAGCGTCGTGCGGCTTGCGACCTGTGATTGCAGAATGCCGCGCGACGCGCCGTCGCGGTTTTCCCAGCCCCCGAGCGTTCTGGCCCAGGCAAACGGGTATACCTTCCGAGACAGCGTTTCGGTGGCGCCCATACGTTCGTTGAAAGTGCCGACCGCCAGTTCCGACTGCCGCAGGGCTTGCCCGCCCAACTGCGAGTAGATGGAGACCTCGGGGCGGACTTCGCTGATCAAGTACCAGTTGTTGGCGAGTTCCGGCGAGCCGTCCTGCGCGCCATGCGCCAATACATAGCGAAACGCACCGCCCCGCGGAGCCTGTCCCGGCGTCAGCCTGAACGCGTTGTCCGTGCTGGCGCCTGCCTTGACCACCAGAAAGCCGTTTCCTCGGAGCGGATCGCCAAAATCGCCCTCGGCGTTGAGCGTCAGATTGGTCAAGCCCGTCGCTCCGGCGTTCAAGGTCAGGTAATCCACGGTGCCGGCGGCAGTGGGAATCATGTGCAGCTGCACTTCACCACCGCCCCCTGCCAGGTTGTTGGCGGACAACGTGCGTCCGATCGCATCGGTGGTCCATTCGGCGGGTGGCGCAAAGGCAACGCTGCCGGCAAGCCGGAGTTCGTTGACCGTGCTGAGGTTGTTGTCTTGCGCGGGGTTGGACGCATCGGTCAAGATGTGCCACCGGCTGGACGCGTCGATGGAAAGACTCGGCCCATCCACCCAACCTTCGAGCGTGGCGCCGTTGGCCAGGCCCATGCCCGCACTGCCCGCACCGATGACCCGGGCGATCGCATGATCGGCCTGGCCCAACGACGTGCCGTCGAGGACCAGCGTGCCATTGTCCACCCTCGTGACACCGGTATAGGTGAGCGGTCCGGTCAGCGTGGTCGTGCCCGGGCCTGCCTGTCGCAGTTCGCCCGTACCCGATATGGCGTTGGACATGACGACCGCATCGGCGCGGTCGATGGCCAGGACGGCGTGGTTCTCGAAAGCGCCCGCCCCCAACGATCCTGCGGTCTGACCCGTGCCGAGCTGCAGCACGCCATCGTCAATCAGCGTGTCGCCATCAAAGGCATTGTCGCGGTCGATGATCCACGTGCCCGCGCCGGTCTTGGTCAGCGTGCCCGATCCCATGATCGCGCCTTGCATCACGGATACCGTGCCGTCCGCCGCACGGATCGCGCCCTCTCCCGCGAACTGCATGTCGCGCTGCGTCAGGATGTCGGCATCCAGTTGCAGTCCGCCGCCGTTGAGCGTGACGGCGCCGGCCGCGTCGCCCAGGCTGGCGTCGTCGGCGATCGCAAGCCACCCGCCCGACAGGGTCCAGGGTGTGAGGGCCTGGCTGGGCGTTCCTGTCAGCGTCCATGTTCCGGCCGACGTTTTTTCGAAGGCATTGAAGCCCAGGTATTGCGCCTGCGCGCCACTTCCGATCTGACTGACGTCAAAGGCCAGCGCGGCGCCGCCATCCAGAGCCAGCGTATTCTTGCCACCCGACTCCGTGGCGTCGACCAGGCCGACGATTTCGCTGCCGGCTTGCAGAACCAGCGTGGAATCGCGGGCGGTCGCCGCATACTTGATGGCGATGTTCTGGTTCGCCGGCCCCTGTGAAATCGTTCCTGAATTGATGATCACGGAGTTGGCGCCGGTGACGTGAACGCCATGACCGCTGTTGCCGCCGGCGCCGCCCGCGAAACCGCCGGGGTATCCGCTACCTGGACCGCCGTTGCCGCCCGATCCGCCGGCCGCCCCACCGCCGCCGCCGCCACCGCCGTAACCTTCTAAGTACTGTTGTAGCGCCTGTTGCGGATCCATCCCCGATGCCACGGCTTCCGCCACTTCCGGGTTTGCGGTGGCGCCATCCACGCCGGACTCACCGCCGGCATCGCCCCCCGCGCCACCCACGGCCGGGAACTGACTCTTGAACAAAGCCTGACCTTGCGATCCTCCGTTGGTGTAGGTGCCACCGCCCCCACCGCCGCCACCTGCATAGGGGCTGGCCCCGGGCGCATCGCCGCCGCCGGGCAAACCCTCGGTGCCTCCGTGGCCGCCGTTCCCCCCGAATCCCGACCCGTTCGGTCCGTTGGGATTAATGTCGGCACCGCCCCCGCCGCCACCGCCGCCACCGCCCCCCGTGCCCCCCGCGCCGTCGCCGCCACGACCGCCGTCACTGGTCAACGAATTATCGAAGGCGCCCCCGCCTCCGCCTCCACCTCCACCGCCCTTGCCGCCGCTGATCGAGTAACCGTTGTTCTGCAGAACCACGTCGTCTCCCGAGATGACGATGCCGTGCCCGCCATTTCCGCCCGCGCCGCCTGCGCCGCCGACGAAGCCGCCCTGTCCGCCTCCTCCGCCACCGCCGCCGCCTCCGCCAGGCGCCCCTTCAATATCGTCATAGGTCGTGTAAGACGTCGTGATATCCAAGGCGGCATAACCATCCCCGCCATCGCCGCCGTTACCGCCATTGGCAGCCCCGCCTGTGCCGCCCGCCCCGGCTTCGCCGACGATCAGGGCGCGCGCAGCGGGATGATGGGAGAGTCCAAGAGAGATCAAAGACAGGCCAAAACAAAGCTTCAGCGCCACACCGCGCACCTTGTCGATTCGGTTCGAGATCGAATCCGCATGTCGCAACGCCAAGCAAGAATCCGTATGCATCGTTGGTTCATCCTGGGTGGTGGATTCACGCGCGGCCTCACGAACTCAATAGCACCGGAGGCAGAACTGCTATTTGGGTCTCGTAAGAACGTGGAACACCGGAGTGGCCGGTTGCGCGTTTGAATAATCCGGTTAATCACATCGAACGACGGATGCACGCTGTAAAGCGTTCAAGCCTGTGTCGTCGGTGTCTCAGATTCTCTTTATGCGCCCTGGCTTCACCCAGAGTAGGTTTACTCCGATGCCGCAGAAGCATTTATAAGAATCAGTTGCCAGGCAAAATCAGACGATCGCTATGGCGAAAATCTAGAGACACTGCCAGTTATCCGACGGCCCCCTGTTTCACGCGATTGCTAGAACAGGTACTTCACCCCAACCGAGCCGCCCACCGCCCGCAACCCTGACGCGCCGCCCAAGCCCTGTTCGGCATGCACCTGCACGTTGACGAAAGTGTTCCTGCCCGCGCGCCGGTCGTAGCCCGCCGTCAGGCCCACGCGCGACCCATCCAGATCGTTGTCGAACGAGATGTCGCCCTGCGTGGCGGTGGGGTAAGTACTGGAGGATTTTCCAAGCGTGTGCCGATAGCTCAGCATCAGCCAGCCGTGGTGCCGCGTCTCGGGTTGCGCGTCCCAGATTTTGGAAACCTTCAGGCTCACACGCGAGTGCAGCGCGCGCATTCCCGGCAGCGCAACGGGCCCGACGCGGTCTTCGCTGTCGCGCAGTCTGACGTGTTGGACCATCACCTGAGCTTGCGGCTCGATGCGCAGTCCGCTGGCTTCGTTGATGTCGAAGGCTTTGCCGGCTTCGGCGGACAACGCGGCGCCCCATCCGGACGTCTGCAAAGACAAACCTTGCGCGCCGCGCGAATGGGCCTTCACACCGTAGCGGCTGACCTGCGCGACGAAATCGGCGTATCCGCCCTTGCCGTCGATCAACGTGTAGTAGGCGCCCACGCCGTACATGGTCTGATCGCTGTGGCCGGCAGCCACAGTCGAACGCGTGAACGCCTGATAGTGCGCCACGTCGTTGCGTGAAGCCATTGCCGTAGCGAACACGCCCGCGCTCCGGCGGCCGGCGCCTCTGCTGGCCACGAACAGGTCGGTTCCCACCTGTAGCCCGCCCAGCCGCGAATCCACGGCGACGTTCGCTTGCCGGATCCCCATGGGTGCGCCATCCCGGCGTTCGAGGACCCCGAACGATCGCGCCCAGACATACGGATAGACCGTTCGCGCCAGTGTTTCGGTCGCACCCATCCGTTCGTTGAACGAACCCACCGCCACCTCGGACTGCCGCAAGGCCTGATTGCCCAACTGCGAGTAGATGGACACCTCGGGGCGGACATCGCTGAACAGATACCAGTTGTTGGCCAGATCGGCTGCGCCGTTTCGCGCGCCGTGCACCAGCCCGTAGTTGAACGCGCCGGCCAGCGTGGGTTGTCCTGGGGATTGGCGAAACGCATGGTCGGTGCTGGCGCCGGCCTTGACCACCAACAGCCCGTCGCCGGCCATGGGATCTCCGAAGCCGCCGGGCGTGATGATCTTCAGGTAGGTCAACCCCGTGGCGCCCTGGGTCAGCGTCAGATGATCCGCAGCGCCGGCCGGACTGACGTGCAACTGGACTTGCCCGCCCGCGCCCACCAGGTTGTTGGCGGTAAGCGTTCGGCCGACCTCGTTGTTGGACCCGTCGGGCGGTGCGAAGGCAATGCTGCCGGCAAGCTGAAGCGCATTGACGGTGCTGAGATTGTTTCCCGCCGAGGCATGAGGGGTATCGGACAGGACGTTCCATCGGCTCGTCGCATCGATGACGAGATTCGGTCCGTCCATCTGGCCGTCGAGCACGGCACCGTTGGCAAGGTACAAGGCCGCGTTGCTGGCGCCAGCAACACTGGCCGCATGATCGGCCCGCCCCAGGCTCGTGCCTTGAATGACCAGCATGCCCTCATCAACTCGCGTGGCGCCTGCATACGTGAGCTGCGCCGCCGGCGTGGTAATGCCCGATCCGATATCGTTGCGTTCGATGATCCATGTTCCGGCCCCGGTCTTGGTGAGGTTGCCGGCGCCGCTGATCGTTCCGTGCATCACGGACACGGTGCCGTCGGCAGTGTGGACCGCGCCATCACCGCGCAGCTGAAAATCGCGCTGCGAGGTGCTGCTGGCGTTCAGCTGCAATCCGCCGCCCTCGAAGATGAGGCCGCCCGCCGTGTCTCCCAGCGTCGCGTCCTCCGTGATCGCAAGCCATCCCCCGGAAAGCGTCCAAGGCGTAAGCGCCAGCGCGGGCGAACCCGTGAGCGCCCACGTGCCGTGAGACGCTTTCTCGAATGCGTTGAAGCCCAGATACTGACCCTGCGCGCCGGGGCCGATCTTGCCCACGTCAAACGCCTGCGCAGCGCCGCCATCCAGGACCAGCGTGTTTGTGCCGCTGGATTCGGTGGCATCGACGAGCCCCTGAATCAGGCTGCCTTCGCGGAGCATCAAGGTCGAATTGCTGGCGGTCGCCGCGTACTGGATGGCGGTGTCCTGGTTGACCGGCCCCGCCATAATGGAGCCCGCGTTGATGATGACTGAGCCGGCCCCCGTGACATAGACGCCGTGATTGCTGCTGCCGGCTGCGCCGCCCCCGTTCGTATCGAAACGCGAGTACTGTCCGCCGTTACCGCCATCGCCGCCTGGCGCGCCGCCGCCGCCACCGCCTGCGGCGAAACCTTCATACGGTTTGGCATCGCCTCCGTTGACGCCGGATGCCCCGCCGGCAATGCCGCCCGCCCCCCCAATTCCCTCGATCAGGATCGGCCACACGTCTGCGCCCGGCGCCCCCCCGTTGACGGAAGCACCTCCGCCCCCGCCCCCGCCGCCAGCCCAGGAGATGCCTGGAGGGCCCCCGCCGGCAGTCAGGCCATTTTCTCCCCCGTTGCCGCCGTCTCCGCCGAAGGCCGCCCGCACGTGTGCGCCCCCTCCGCCGCCCCCGCCGGCAGCGCCGTCAACGCCCATCGAGCCGTCGCCACCGCGACCGCCGTCCGGCTCTACGGAGGGGTGGAAGGTGGAGCCGCCTCCCCCTCCGCCACCGCCGCCCTTGCCGCCGCGGATCGACCAGCCATCGTTGTGCAATACCACCGCGTCGCCCGAGATGACGACGCCGACTCCGCCGTTGCCGCCGTCGCCACCCGCTCCCCCCATGGAGTGACCATGCCCGCCGCCCCCGCCTCCCCCGCCGCCGCCGCCGGCCCCGCCCTCGACGTCGCCGACCATGGTGTATGACGTCGTCAGGTCCAGGGCGGCATCTCCGTTGCCACCGTCGCCGCCGCGGCCTCCATTGGGTGCGCCGCCGAGGCCGCCGGCCCCCGAAACACCCACGATCGCGCCCCAGGCATCGGGTTGGTGTGACATGTTCACGGACAGCAGCAACAGACCAAGGCAGAGCTTGATCGCGGTTGTTCTGGCATTGGGAAACAGCATTGAATCTGCGCGGCGCAGCGCCGCGCGGGAATCCACGAGCATCAATCGATCATCCTGGGTGTGGGATAGACGCGCGGCTTCTGTTCGTTCAGCTCGGCTGATCGTCAAAGCGCATCGCGTCGGTGTGATCGATTGTGTTCAAGCGCCCCGGCCTCACCCAGAGTACGTTTACTCCGATGGCGCGACCCGCTTATCAGGATCAACGTCCGCTTGGGAATCCGACGAGTCTCGGTTGCTCTGAATTCGATAACGTGCCAGCCCACCGGAACGTTTGCGGCGGCAAGGGTGTATTCATGCCGGCGGCAATCAAAGTGCAAATTTGCATCTTGAAAGCGCAGTAATGCGCTCCCGGAACTTCGTGCCACGGTTACGCTGGAGCCTTCTGATCACCCACCTTCTTTCCCATATCCCCGAGGAGAAAACCATGACAACGCAAGCGAACCCGCTCGACAAGAAAACCGCCTACTGGGGCGTGCCGTGGGAAGACGCCTATGGGTATGCGCAGGCGGTGCAGGTGGGCAACGAAATCTATGTGTCGGGCCAGCTCAACCACGACCAGGACGGCAACCTGATCGCGCCGGCCGAACTGGACGACCAAGGCAAGCCGCGCGACTTCTCCACGATGGAAGCGCAGATGCGCGCCACCTACGAGAACCTGGCGGTGTTGCTGGGCAAATTCGGCGCCACGCTGGATAACGTCGTCGAAGAAACGTTGTATGTGCTGGATGTGGATGCCGCCTTTGCAGCGGCGGGCAAGGTGCGCAAGGCCGCGTACGGCACCGACCGTCCGCAAGTGGCCAGCAACCTGATCGGCGTGTCGCGTCTGGCGATGCCTGCGCAGTTGATCGAGATCGCTTGCAAGGCCATCCTGCGTCCCAAGGCTGCCGGCTGACCGGGCACTGCTGCTTGGCGGGAAAAGGGCCTAGCGGCCCTCGATCAACGCCTTCTGCTTGGCCACGGCCGCGGCGCAAAAGCGCATGAAAGCCTGGACGCGCCGGGATCCGCGGATGTCAGGATGGGTGAGCAGCCAAAGCTCATCCTGAAGCTCGGGCACGACGGGACCGACGCGCACCACATCGGCCATCGTGTCGCCCAGCATGCAGGGCAGGTAGCCCATGCCCAGGCCGGCCGAGATACCCGCGCTTACTGCCGCAACCGAGTCCGACCGGTAGGCAATGCGGGATGGCGCCACACGGCTTTCAAGGTAGTGCGCGGCCTTGAGCCCGGACAGCCCGCCCGCGTACGACACCCAATCCAGCTCGTAAAGGCGTTCGGCGGCGGGTGTCTTGCGGCCAAATTGCTGCGCAGCCCCGTAAGGCGCCCACGCGATGCCTGCCAGTCTGCGTCCCACCCAGCTCTCGGGCGGGCGCCGCGTCGCCCTGAGCGCGACGTCGGATTCGTCCCGCGCTAGATCCAGTGTGCCGTTGCCAACCAGCACCTCGACGGTCAATGAGGGATGCGCCGCTCTGAATTCAGCAATGATGGGCGTCAGGAAATACAGCAGGAGCGAATCGCTGGTGGCCACGCGCAGCGTGCCCTGCGGATCGTGCGCGGCACCGGAAATGCGTCGGGCCACGCTGACGACATCGAGTTCGACGCGCTCGCTCAGTGCGCGCAGCTCCGTGCCCTCAGGCGTCAGCTTGTAGCCCGCGTGCCGCCGGTCGAACAACGCGACGCCCAACGCGGCTTCGGCGTGCGCCACGCGGCGCGAGACGGTGGAGGCATTGATGCCGAGCTTTTCGGCAGCGATCGACCGATTGCCGCAGTCGCTCAGTGTCTTGATGATGCGCAGGTCATCCCATGACAACTGTTGCGCCGCGTCGCGCTGTCCCATGGAAGGGCGATCGGAGTGCGTCTGAGTTTTTGCGGGTTTTGGACGGCACGATGATTGGCGGATGCTCTTTCGCGGCGGATTATTAGGAATCGTCGGTGATCCTGCCCTCGCGATTTGCCCTCGCGATTGTGCCCGCGCGATTTTGTCCACGGGCTTTCGCCCGCAGTATCGGCGAAAACAAAAAAGGGCCCATGAAGGGCCCGGAACAACGCACTGCTTTAATCAGTTGGCGCGCCCGACAGGAATCGAACCTGTATCAAGAGCTTCGGAAACTCTCATTCTATCCATTGAACTACGGGCGCAGCGCAAGGAGGCGGTATTGTACCCAGTTTTACGCGTTCTGCATGAACTGGATCAAATCCTCCGGCAAACTCATCGAAAACCCGTCCTTTCTCATTGGACGATCGTCCATGACACCGTTATATAATCCAGCGTTTGCTTGCAGGCGGGCATGAGTTGCCGCCGACTTGTGCAGTTCTGATTTTCTGTTGCCGCCGCCAGGCGCCCCCGGTACCCGTTAGCAGGATTAGGTCATGAGCAACGAGCAGGAACACATAGAAGAGCACTCCTCCCCCATCAAGACCCCGAAGCAACTGATCGTCACGATCGTCCTGGCTTTCGTGGTTCCCATCGCCATCATCATCCTTCTGGTGAACATGGTGGTCACCGGCACCAAGACCGGCGCCGGCTCGGACGCTTTGTCCGGCGAGGCCGTCGCACGGCGGATCGCGCCCGTTGCGGGATTCGAACTCGTTGACGCCAACGCGCCCAAGGTCTTCAAGACCGGCGAACAGGTCTTCGCCACCGTCTGTACGGCCTGTCACACCGCTGGCGTGGCTGGCGCACCCAAGCTGGGCGACAACGCCGCGTGGGCGCCTTTCATCAAGGCTGGCTACGACGAGATGATGAAGGTCGCGCTGCACGGCAAGGGCGGCATGCCCGCCAAGGGCGGCAACCCGGCCCTGTCCGACTACGAAGTCGCGCGCGCCGTGGTCTACATGGCCAATAAGTCCGGCGCCTCGCTGCCGGAACCGGCAGCCCCCGCTGAAGACGGCGCCAAGAAGGAAGGCGAAGCCGCACCGGCCGCGCAAGCCGCTGCACCGGCGCCGGCGGCTCCCGCTGCTGCCGCGCCCGCCGCCGCTGCTCCTGCCGCCGCCGCACCGGCTGCCGCCGCTCCTGCTGCCGCTGCTCCTGCCGCCGCCGCACCGGCTGCCGCCGCTCCTGCTGCCGCCGCTCCCGCCCCCGAACAAAAGGCCGCCGCCGTCAACCCGGCGGGCGAACAGCTCTACAAGACGGCCTGTTTCGCGTGCCACGCCACGGGCGTGGCCAACGCGCCCAAGTTCGGCGACAAGGCCGCCTGGGAGCCCTACATCAAGACCGGCATGGACGCGATGGTCAAGGTCGCCATGACGGGCAAGGGTGCAATGCCTCCCAAGGGCGGCGCAGCCAACGCCTCGGAAGACGACATCCGCGCCGCCGTGGAGTTCATGGTGAACGCCGCCAAGTAATACCCGCCCGCATCGCAGGCGATAAAAAGCCCCTTGAATCTTCAAGGGGCTTTTTTTATCCGGTGACCCGGCTTCGCGTGGCAAAGGTGTCAGACACCTCGCCACCCAGCGATCAGTCCGCCGCCGACGTCTTCACCAGCGACATGCCCAACTGCACGCGGCGCTGCAGCCACAGGCTGGGACGGTAACGGGTGTCGCCCGTCACACGCTGCATGCTCTTCAGGATTTCCAGAATGCGATCGGCGCCCAGCTTGTCGCCCAAAGCCAGCGGGCCTACCGGGTAACCCAGCCCCAGCGTCACGGCCAGATCGATGTCCTCGGGCGTGGCGATCTTCTGCTGCGCGATATCGCAGGCGATGTTCACGATGTGCGCCACGATACGTTGCGCGATGAAGCCCGGCGAATCCTCGATCACCGTAACGGGCACGCCGTCGGCGGCCAGCAGTGCATGGGCCGCGTCGCGCCACTTGTCCTCGGTCGCGGGCGAGACCATGATCGTGCGGCGCTTCGCGTTATCGAACGCATACAGCGTGTCCAGGCCAACCGTGCGGCCCGCGTTCAGGCCTTGCGCGGAGACGCTGGTGGACACGTCTTCACCGAACGGCGTGACGATAATCAGCGCATCGGCATCCGGCGTCGATCCCGTGACCAGCGTGCCGCCCAGCTTTTCAACCAGCGCGGAAGCGCGGGCGTAGCCTTCGCCGTGCTTGGGGCTGACCCAGACCTTCAGGCCCTCGGGCAGCGCGGGCGCCGCCGCTTCGGCCGGCACCTGCTTCTGGCCGTCGGCGTAGACGTAGAAGCCCTCCCCCGCCTTGCGGCCGATCAGCCCGCCCGCCAGACGCACGGTCGTGATCGGCGACGGGCGAAAGCGCGGCTCGTCGAAGAACTGGCGGTAGATGGATTCCATCACCGGATGCGAGACGTCGAGCGCGGTCAGGTCCAGCAGTTCGAACGGTCCCATGCGAAAGCCCGCCTGCTCGCGCATCACGGCGTCGACCTGGGCGAAGGTGGCCACAGCCTCCTGCGCGACGCGCAGGCCTTCGGTGTTCATGCCGCGGCCGGCGTGGTTGACGATAAAACCGGGCATGTCCTTGGCGCGCACGGGCGTGTGCCCCATGCGGCGGGCCAGCTCGGCCAGGGCGTCGCCCACCTCCGGCGCACTGCGCAGGCCGTCGATGACCTCGACCACCTTCATCAGCGCAACGGGATTGAAGAAGTGATAGCCGACCACGCGTTGCGGACGCTTGCAGGCGGCCGCGATGGCGGTGATGGAAAGCGACGAGGTGTTGGACGCCAGAATGCAGTCGTCGGACACCACGCCTTCCAGCGCGGCGAAAAGATCACGCTTGACGTCCAGCCGCTCGACGATGGCCTCGACCACGAGCTGGCAGTTCGACATGTCGGTCAGCGCGGTGGCCGATTCGACGCGCTCGAGCGCGGCTTGTGCGTCGGCGGCGGTCAGCTTGCCCTTCTGGGCCAGCTTCTCCCAGGTCTGGCGCAAGGATTCGCGCGCGGCCGCAATGGCCTCCAAACTGGTGTCGTACAGACGCACGCGCAGGCCGGCCTGCGCCGCGATCTGCGCGATGCCGCGCCCCATGGCCCCGGCGCCCACGACGCCGATGGTTTGAATCTCCGTCATCAACTCTCTCCTGCCTGTATTGGAATGGATCGTGCGCCCGGCGCGGCGCGGCGTGCGCGACAGGCGGACTGGCCGCCTTCGCGCGCGCATCAGGCCCGGCTCTGCGCCAGCGCCTGGATTTCTTCGGCCGACAGTCCCAGCTTCTCGGACAGGACCTGCTCGGTGTGCTCGCCCAGCATGGGCGGCGCGCGGCGGTACTCGACCGGGCTGCCGGAAAACTTCAGCGGGCTGGCGGCCACGGGCACGGTGCCGGCGGCCGGATGCGGCAGCTCGCGCTTCATGTTGCGGGCCAGGACGTGCGGGTCTTCGTAGACCTGGTCCAGCGTGTTGATGGGCCCGGCCGGCACGCCCACGCCTTCCAGCGCCGCGAGCCAGTGGTCGCGCTCGCCGGTGGCCATGCGCTCGGCCAAGAGGGGCACGAGTTCCTCGCGGTTCTTCACGCGTTGCGGGTTGGTGGCGAAACGCGGGTCGGCCGACAGCTCGGGCAGGCCGATCGCGCCGCAGTAGTTGCGGAACTGGCTGTCGTTGCCCACGGCCACGATGAGGTGACCATCGCTGGCCGCGAACACCTGGTAGGGAACCAGGTTCTGGTGCGCGTTGCCCGCGCGGCGCGGGGCAACGCCGGAGGTCATGAAGTTCAGGTTCTGATTGGCCATCATGGCGACCTGGCAGTCCAGCAGGGCCATGTCGATGTGCTGGCCCAGGCCGCTGCGGGCGCGCTCGTGCAGCGCGGCCAGGATGCCCACGGTGGAATACATGCCCGTCATCAGGTCGGCCACGGCCACGCCGGCCTTCTGCGGACCGCCGCCGGGCAGGTCGTCGCGCTCGCCCGTGATGCTCATCAGGCCGCCCATGCCCTGGATCATGAAGTCATAGCCGGGACGGCTGGCGTACGGGCCGGTCTGGCCGAAGCCCGTGATCGAGCAATAGATCAGGCGCGGGTTCAGTTCCTTCAGGCTCTCGTAGTCCAGGCCGTACTTGGAAAGCCCGCCGACCTTGAAGTTTTCAACCAGGATGTCGCTTTGCAGCGCCAGCTCGCGCACCAGCTCCGCGCCGCGCGGTGACGCGATGTCCAGCGCCACCGACATCTTGTTGCGGTTGGCCGACAGGTAGTACGCGGCCTCGGTGGTGTCGTGGCCCGCTTCGTCCTTCAGGTACGGGGGGCCCCAGGCGCGCGTATCGTCGCCCGAGCCGGGCCGTTCGATCTTGATCACCTCGGCGCCGAGGTCGGCCAGGTTCTGGGTGCACCAGGGACCCGCCAGCACACGGGTCAGATCCAGCACGCGTATGCCGGTGAGGGGAGCGGGACGTTGCGACATCGGTAATCTTTTCGCTAGAAGGGAAATGAGAACTTCCGGCCCCGCGGAGAAGCGCCGGGCGGACTGGGATTCCGTCATGCCAGAAGGCGGCCCGCGGGGGCCGCCTTCCGATCAACATTCGTCAGACTGGATATTAGCCTCTGGAACGCGTTGGCCGGACGTCTGGCGACGGAAAGATCAGGAATGCGCCTTGATGGTCTCGCGCGCGATCACCAGCTGCTGGATCTGCGAGGTGCCTTCAAAGATGCGGAACAGGCGCACGTCGCGGTAGAAGCGTTCCACCGCGTACTCGGACATGTAGCCCGCGCCGCCGTGGATCTGCACCGCGCGGTCGGCGACGCGGCCCACCATTTCCGTGGAAAAGAGCTTGCAGCAGGCGGCCTGCATCGTCGTGTTCTCGCCGCGGTCGCGCATGCGGGCGGCGTCCAGCACCATGCAGCGGGCCGCATACAGTTCGGCCTGGCTGTCGGCGATCATCGCCTGGATGAGCTGGAACTCGGCGATGGGCTGGCCGAACTGCTTGCGCTCGGTGGCGTACTGCACGGCGTCGCGCAACAGGCGGTCGGCAATGCCCACGCACAGCGCGGAAATGTGCAGGCGTCCCTTGTCCAGCACGCGCATGGAGGTCCGGAAGCCGTTGCCTTCTTCGCCGCCCAGCAGCGCGCTGGCCGGCACGCGGCAGTTGTCGAACACGACGTCGCTGGTCAGCGCGCCGGCCTGGCCCATCTTCTTGTCCGGCTTGCCGATGATGAGGCCCGGCGTGCCCGCTTCGACCAGGAAGCACGAGATCGAATTGGCGCGGCGCTCAGGCGCGGTGCGCGCCATCACGGAGAACAGGCCGGCGATGGGCGCGTTGGTGATGTAGCGCTTGGTGCCGTTCAGCACATAGAAGTCGCCATCACGCTCGGCGGACAGGCGCAGCGACATGGCGTCGGAACCGGCATCGGGCTCGGTCAGCGCGAAGGACCCGATGAGCTCGCCGCTGGCCAGCCTGGGCAGGTAGTTGGCGCGCTGTTCGTCGGTGCCGGCCAGGACGATGGCCTGTGAGCCGATGCCGATATTGGTGCCGGCCAGCGAGCGGAAGGCGGGCGAGGTCTGGCCCAGTTCAAAAACCACGCGGACCTCTTCTTCCATCGTCAGGCCCAAGCCGCCGAAGTCCGGCGAGATGGACAGGCCGAACAGGCCCAGGTCACGCATTTCGTTGACGATGTCCGGCGGCACTTCGCCGCTGGCGGCCAGTTCGTCCTCGGCGGGAATCAGGCGTTCGTGGACGAAGCGGCGGACGGCGTCGATCAGGAGGTTCAGGGTTTCGGTGTCGAGGGCCATGATGGAAGTCTCTTTGAGCGGATACAGGTCGGGGAATGGGTGTGGCGGCGGGCTCAGGCGCGCATGCCGCCCACCAGCAGATCGAAATAGCCGTCGGCGATGGACTCGGCGCTGTCGCCCTGGCCGGGCTTGTACCAGCGCACCATCCAGTTCAGCATCGACAGCACGGCGCGGCCGGTGGCGGCCACATCCAGCGGACGGAACGCACCGTCGGCAACGCCCTGCGCGATGACCTCGCGCAACTGCTTTTCGTAGTTGTCGCGCAGGCGGGCGGCATCGTCGCGCTCGGAAAGCGCCATGCCGGAATAGCCGATCAGCATCGTCACGAACTGGGCGTGGTGCTGCTCGAAATACCGGGCATGCCCCACCATGAAGGCGCGCAGGCGGGCCGCCCCGCCCTCGGCGCCGGCCACATCGCGGCCGACGGTGTGCGTCAGGCCCTCCAGCACCTCGAGGATGATGGCGTCGTAGATGTCCTGCTTGGTGGGGTAATAGTGATAGATGGCCGCCTTGGACACACCGATGGCGCCGGCCAGGTCGGAAATCGAGCTGCCGTCGTAACCGCTGCGCGCGAACAGCTTGGCGGCTTCTTCCAGAATGCGTTCGCGCGGGGCGGCCAGAGTGGGCGGCCGGCCCGCGCGGGCACGTTTCTGAACGGGTTGGGGGGTGATGCCCATGGACGCCTTTGGCAGAGGCCGCGCGGGGGCCGACGGGTTCTGGCGAACCGCAATTGACAGCCCTTCCGCGCATGCCGTTAAATAAAGATTAATTAATTACCGGACGGTCGGTAGGTAATTAATATACTCCAAAAACCTAGGACGAGACGACGCCCCATGCCCCATCCCCTCGTGACTGATTTGTATGGCCAGATGTCCCTGCCGGTCATCAGCGCCCCGATGTTCATCGTCTCCAATCCCAAGCTGGTCATCGCCCAGTGCACGAGCGGCATCGTGGGGTCATTTCCCGCGCTGAATGCGCGCCCGCAGACGCTCCTGACCGACTGGCTCGACGAAGTGCAGGCCGGCCTGGCGTCATACCGCGAGGCCAATCCCGGCGCCCGCGTCGCGCCGTTCGCCGTCAACCAGATCATCCACCAGTCCAACGACCGCCTGGAGCAGGACCTGGCCGTGTGCGCCAGCCACCGGGTGCCGCTCATCATCACCAGCCTGCGCGCCCCCGGCGACCTGGTGAAGGGCGTGCACGACTGGGGCGGCAAGGTCTTCCATGACGTCACCACGATCCGCCACGCCGAAAAGGCGCTGGAAGCCGGCGTCGATGGCCTGATCCTGGTGTGCGCGGGCGCGGGCGGCCATGCCGGCACGCTCAGCCCCTTCGCGCTGATTTCCGAGGTGCGCCGTTTCTACGAGGGCCCCCTGATCCTGTCGGGCGCCATCACCTCGGGCGCGCACATCCTGGCCGCGCAAGCCATGGGCGCGGACTTCGCCTACATGGGCACGCGCTTCATCGCCAGCGAGGAAGCCAACGCCAGCGACGGCTACAAGTCCGCGATCGTCGAGGCCAGCGCGTCGGACATCCTGTACACGCCCTTCTTCACCGGCATTCCGGGCAACTATCTGAAAGCCAGCATCGCCGCCGCGGGCCTGGATCCGGCCAACCTGCCCGCACCGGACACCGGCGCGTCCAATTTCGGGACCACCCGAGTCAAGCCCTGGAAGGACATCTGGGGCGCCGGCCAGGGCGTGGGCGGCATCGCTAGCGTCGAACCCACCCGCAAGATCGTCGACACGCTGCGGCATGAATACGCCGAGGCAAAGGCCCGCCTGGCCGCGGGACCGCACGCATGAGCGCCGGCCTGAAGGTGGCGCGGGATGGCGCCGTCCTCACGCTGACGATCGACCGCCAGGATCGCCGCAATGCGCTCGACACCGCCACCTATGCCGCGCTGACCGAGCAGATTTCCCTGGCCAGCGCGGACGTGGCGGTGTCGGCCGTCATCCTGACGGGCGCGGGCGAACACTTCACGGCGGGCAACGACCTGCGCGACTTTCAGGCCGAACGCGGAGCGGGCGACAGCGCCGGGCTGACGTTCCTGCGCGCGCTGACCACGGCCGACGTGCCGGTCATCGCCGCGGTCGAGGGCTACGCCATCGGCATCGGCGTGACGCTGCTGCAGCATTGCGATTTTGTCCACATCGGGGAAGGCGCGACCTTGCGCATGCCGTTCGTCGCCCTGGGGCTGTGTCCGGAAGGCGCGTCCAGCCTGCTGATGCCGCGCCTGGTGGGACGGCGGGCAGCGCAATGGCTGATGCAGGGCAAGGCGTTTTCCGCCCAGGAGGCGGAGGACGCCGGCCTGGCTACGTCGGTCACGCCCAAGGGGCAGGCGATCGCCGCAGCACAGGCCACCGCCGCCGACCTGGCGCGCCAGCCGCCGGCCGCCCTGCGCCTGACCAAGGCCATGATGAAGCGGGCGGACCGCCAGGCCATCCAGGAGACGCTGGACTACGAAGCCCAGCAGTTCCGCGCCCGCCTGCAGACCGAAGAGGCGCAGGCGGCGTTCGCGAAGTTCTTCAAGAAATAGCGCGTCAGAAGGGCGAATCGGGCCGGAAGTTCGGCGCCCGGCGTTCACGCAGGGAATTGATGCCCTCGCGCACGTCCGGGCCGCCAAAACCCATGAATTCCAGCGCCAGCGACGTGTCGAAGGTCGGTCCGGCCATGCGCAGCCAGTTGTTCAGCGAATATTTGGTCCAGCGGATCGCCGTCTGCGACCCGGCCGCCAGCTTGTTGGCCACTTCGAACGCCTTGCCGATCAGCTCGGCCTCGTCCACGCAGAGCGACACGAGGCCGATGCGTTCGGCTTCCTCGCCAGACACCGTCTCGCACAGCATGAGGTAGTACTTGGCCTTGGCCATGCCGCACAGCAGCGGCCAGACGATGGCGGCGTGGTCGCCCGCCGTGACGCCAAGCCGGGTGTGCCCGTCGATGATGCGGGCATCGCGCGCCGCGATCGAGATGTCTGCCAGGAGGCCGGCCACCAGCCCCGCCCCCACCGCCGCGCCGTGCATGGCCGACACGATGGGCTTGCTGCAATTGATGATGTTGTAGACCAGGTCGCGCGCCTCGCGCCAGACGCGGGTGCGCACGTCGAAGTCGTCCGCCATCTGCTGCACCAGATCCAGGTCGCCGCCCCCCGAGAAGCCCTTGCCCTCGCCGCGGATCACCACGACCCGCGTGTCCGGATCGGTGTCGATGTCGCGCCAGATATCGGCCAGTTCCCGGTGCATCCGGTCGTCGGCCGTGGACAGCTTGCCCGGCACGCCGCCCTTGGCGCCCATGATCAGTTCCAGCACGCCGCCAGGATGGCGGCGCAGCTTCAGGGATTCGTAGGCCGAATAGTGTTCCAGCGTGATGTCGGTCATTGTCTGCTCCGGGTCTGGTCTTTGGTTGTTCGCACCCCGCCCCAAGGCGGCCGCGTTTTTGCGCACTATAGTGGATACGGCCGACCCGCCAAGACGATTTCCTTCCGGAGCCTCACCCCATGAACACCCCCGCCGTCCCCATTGACCGCGCCGCGCTGCCCGCCCTGTTCGCGCCCCGCGCGGACGACTCGCACAAAGGCAGCTTCGGCACCGTGGGCGTGGTGGGCGGCGGTCCCGGCATGACCGGCGCGGCCCTGCTCGCCGCCCGCGCTGCCCTGAAGACCGGGGCCGGCAAGGTGCTGGTGGGTTTCGTGCAGGAAACGCTGCCGCTGCCCTGCGACCCGCTTCAACCCGAACTGATGCTCCGCGACTTCCGTTCGCTGCTGGAAGAAGACTGGGGCGTGACCGCCTGGGTCGCCGGCTGCGGGATCGGCACGGGCGCGCTGGCCGCCAACGCCCTGTCCGAACTGTTCGTCCTGCGGCGGCACGCGCCGCTGGTCCTGGACGCCGACGGCCTGAATCTGCTCGCCCGCGGCGAAATCCGGCCGACCTGGGGCGCGGGGCCCGTCGTGCTGACCCCGCACCCGGCGGAAGCCGCCCGTTTGCTGGGCGTCGGCACCGACACCATCCAGCGCGACCGCCCCGCCGCCGCCCGGCAACTGGCGCAGCGCTTTCAGGCGTGGGTGGTGCTCAAGGGCGCCGGGACCGTGGTGTGCGCCCCGGACGGCGGCCTGCACGTCAACACCACTGGCAACCCGGGCCTCGCCACCGCCGGAACCGGGGACGTATTGGCCGGCATGCTGGGCGCGGTGATCGCCCAGAAGCTGCCCCTGGACCAGGCCGTGCTCGGCGCCGTCTGGCTGCATGGCGCCGCCGCTGATGCACTCGTCGCCCAGGGTGTCGGCCCCATCGGCCTGACGGCCGGCGAGCTGGCCGACGCCGCCCGAGCCCTGCGAAACGCGCGCTAAGTCC
The DNA here is from genome assembly GCF_002388205.1 of Achromobacter sp. UBA4530. NCBI lineage: Bacteria > Pseudomonadati > Pseudomonadota > Betaproteobacteria > Burkholderiales > Alcaligenaceae > Achromobacter > Achromobacter sp. UBA4530. Next base: position 90,437 of record NZ_DGMA01000022.1, read on the forward strand.
AAGCCCGACAAAACATTTTTACAACATACTAGGGTTTTCCCCTAAAATGAGATTGCTATTGGCCTAGGGTTATCCCTATAATGGTTTACCCCATGACGAAACGGACTGGAGCCAAACCATGAGCGAACTGACCCTGAACAACACTGCCCGCCTGACCGACGCGCTGGAGCGTGACCTGCTCCGCGGCGCTCTCGAAAACCAACCGAATTCTCACCCGCTGACCAGCCTGAAGAAGGCTGGCCAATCCTTAGCAGCCGCTGTTGCCGCCGTCTTTGCCTTCATCGACGAAGTGAACGAATCGATGAACAAGGCTCGCGCCGCCAGCTCGCGCTTCTCCGGATCGCAGTGGTAATAACAGCCGCGCCAGGCTGAATCGCGACCAATCTCCCGCGACTCAGCCTGGCGCGCTGCCGTTGCGGCGCCCGCCTGGCCCTCCCCAGGCTCCCGCCGCAACGTTTCGGCGCCCGTCCCCTCACCGGCGCCATCGCGTCGCGAGAGGTCCCAAGAGGGACCGCGCGACGCCCTCTCTCCCTTCTCTTCTCGGCGTTTTCCCTAGCGCCCCGATTGCCGCTGCGCATTGACAGCGCGCGAACCCCCTACCGATAATCGGCCCCTTGCCGTCGTGCCCTGGCGACATTTCCCCGCAAGCCCCCTGGGCCGACGCAGTCGTCCCCTGGCGCGCGTGGCCGCCTGCACGATCCGGTTCGTTCCCCATCCGGAGTTGTCACCATGAAGTTGCGCACCACCCTGGCCCTTGTGGCCGCCGCCATTCCCCTGGCAGCCGCCCAAGCCCAGACGCTGAAGATCGGCCTGTCGGCCGAACCGACCTCGGCGGACCCCCACTATCACAAGATGACGCAGAACGACGCGTTCTCCGCGCACGTCTACAACTCGCTGGTGGGCCGCAGCGCCGACATGAAGCTGGTTCCCCAGCTTGCGACTTCCTGGAAGAACCTGGACGACCTGACCTGGGAATTCAAGCTGCGCGACGACGTCAAGTTCTCGAACGGCAAGCCGTTCACGTCCGAAGACGTGCTGTTCACGATCTGCCGGACGCTGAACAACGAAACCAACGTGTCGCAGTCCTACATGGACATGACCAAGCGCATCACCGACGTCCAGACGCCGGACGCGCACACCGTCATCATCAAGACGGGCGAACCCTTCCCCCTGATGCCGGCCGAACTGGCCCGCTCGCTGCCGATCATCTGGAACGGCATCGTCGAGCACGGCAAGCTCACGTACGACCCCAAGAAGGGTTGCGGCGTGACGGGCGCCTGGCCCACGGTCGTCGATTTCAACAACGGCAAGGACGCCATCGGCACCGGCCCCTACATGCTGAAGTCCTACGTCAAGGGCACCGGCATCGAGCTGGTCCGCAACGAGAACTACTGGGGCGAAAAGCCGCACTGGAAGGAAGTGAAGTTCGTGCCGGTGCCGTCCGCCGGCCCGCGCCTGACCGGCCTGCTCTCCGGCGACTTCGACATGATCGAAAACCCCGCCGCGCGTGACCTGCCGCGCCTGAAGGACAACCCGAAGTTCGCCTTTGTGGCCACGCCGTCCACCCGACTGGTGTTCTTCCAGCCGGACGTGGGCCGCAACCCCAGCCCGTTCGTCAAGAGCGCCGACGGCAAGAACCCGCTGCAGGACCTGCGCGTCCGGAAAGCCATCAACATGGCCATCGACCGCAAGACGATCACCGCCCGCATCATGGACGGCATGGCCACCCCGGCCTTCCAGTTCATGCCCGACGGCATGTTCGGCGCCCTGCCCAAGGCCCCGGAAATCAAGTACGACCCGGAAGGCGCCAAGAAGCTGCTGGCCGAAGCCGGCTACCCGAACGGCTTTGAACTGACGCTGTCGTCCACCAACGACCGTTACGTCAACGACGGCCAGGTCGCCCAGGCAGTCGCCCAGTACCTGTCGCGCGTCGGCATCAAGACCAACGTGGACGCGATGACCGCCTCCATCTACTTCCCCAAGCGCGCCAAGCGCGAGTTCAGCTTCTCGATGGGCGGCTGGCCGGCGGAAACCGGTGAAGCCTCGGCGCTGTTCCAGTTGTGGGTCGCCACGCTGGATTCGCCCGTCAGCCTGGGCACCAGCAACTACGGCGGCTTCTCGAACGCCGACTTCGACAAGGTCTACAAGCAGGCCATCGTGACGGTCGACCCCGCCAAGCGCGAAAAGCTGCTGCAGGAATCCACCCAGATCGCCCTGGACAACGTGCCGCTGATCCCGCTGCACTTCGAAAGCAGCATCTGGGCATACCGCAAGGGCATCTCGTACGAAGGCCGCCGCGACCAGTACACCCTGGCCACCTCGGTCAAGCCCGACGCCAAGTGAGCCGGCAGGGCTGAGTAAAGAAGAAACGGCTGCCTCGTGCAGCCGTTTTGCCTTGTGGCGGCGCAAATGCGCCCCGCTTTGCCCGAGTCCCCCGCCCCATCCCCTACAATCGTCTCGCTTCATCGGAACCGCCATGCCCACGTCTTTGCCCCCGTCTTCGTCCGCCCCTGCCCCCCGTCCTTTCCTGTTGGCCTGTCCGGACCTGTCGGCCGAGCGCGTGGGCAACACCGATACGCCCGGCGTCTGGCATTTCGATTCCGGCGCGCCCGGCAAGCGGGTGATGCTGAGCGCGCTGATCCACGGCAACGAACTGTGCGGCGCCTGGGCGCTGAAGGACCTGCTTGCCGCCGGCCTGCGCCCGCGCCGCGGCACGCTGACGCTGGCGTTCTGTAACCTGGCGGCGTTCGACCGCTTCGACGCCCGCAATTACGCCCCCGCGCGCTTCGTGGACGAAGACATGAACCGCGTCTGGAGCGAGGACAAGCTGTCCGCGCCGATCTCCCAAGAGCGCCGCCGCGCCGCCGAGCTCCGTCCGTGGGTGGAGCAGGCGGACTGGCTGCTCGACTTCCATTCGATGAGCAATTCCGACGTGCCGCTGCAGCTGACCGGCCTGGAACAGCGCAACATCGATCTGGCGCTGGCATTGGGCAATCCCGCCACAATCATTGCCGACGCGGGCCACGCCGCCGGTGTGCGCATGCGCGATTTCGGCCGTTTCGGCGAAGCCGGCGACAACGGCACGCGGTCCCTGCTGATTGAATGCGGTTTCCATGGCGCCCCCGAGGCGCGCGGCGTGGCCGCCGACCAGATGGCGCGCTTTCTGGTGCAGGCCGGCACGGTGGACCGCAGCGACATCCCCGCCGCCTGGTTCGCGCCCGGCGCGCCGCTGCAGCGCGCGCTGCGCGTCACGCACGCTGTCGCCGCCAAGAGCGCCGACTTCCGTTTCGCCGAGGCCTGGAAGGGCCTGGAGATGCTGCCCAAGGCGGGCACCGTCATCGGCTGGTCGGAAGGCGAGCCCGTCACCACCCCGTACGACAACTGCGTGCTCATCATGCCCTCCACCGCCAACCTGCGGCCCGGCGTCACCGTCGTGCGCCTGGCGCAGCCGATTGCGTAGCGTACGGCCTGCCAACCCCCCCGGCTTTTCCCCAACCCCTGAGCCCACCAAGGAAATCATCTCGTGGCCTTGTTCATCCTACGCAGACTGATACAGAGTCTGTTCGTGCTGCTGGCCGTTTCGGTCGTGGTCTTCTTCGCGGTGTATGCCGTGGGCGACCCGATCGAGCTGCTGGTCAGCCCCGAAGCCAGCCAGGCCGCGCGCGAGGCGATGATCGCCCGCCTGGGCCTGGACCTGCCCGTGTGGCAGCAGTACACAGGCTTCCTGTGGCGCGCGCTGCACGGCGACCTGGGCACGTCCTTCGTGCACGGCATCCCGGCGATCGAACTGATCGTGCAGCGCATTCCGGCCACGTTCGAGCTCGTGATCGTCGCGATCATGCTGACCTGTGTGATCGGCATTCCGCTGGGCCTGATCGCGGGCCTGTACCGCGATGAGTACGTGGGCCGCGGCATCATGGCCTCGTCCGTGCTGGGTTTTTCGCTGCCGAACTTCTGGCAGGGCATGATGCTGATCCTGCTGTTCGCCGTCTGGCTGGGCTGGCTGCCGGCCACCGGCCGCGGCGACACGGTGACCGTGCTGGGCGTGCGCCTGTCCATCCTGACCGCCGACGGCTGGTCGCACCTGATCATGCCCGCCATCAACCTGGCGCTGGCCAACATCGCCCTGGTGCTGCGCCTGACGGCCTCCGGCGTGGTGGAAGCCCGCAGCCAGGACTACGTGAAGTTCGCGCGCGCCAAGGGCGTCAAACCCGGCCGCATCGTGCGCCGCCACATCCTGCGCAACATCCTGATCCCGGTGGTCACGGTGATCGGCATGGAGTTCGGCACGCTGATCGCCTACTCGACCATCACCGAGACCGTGTTCGCGTGGCCCGGCATGGGCAAGCTGCTGATCGACAGCGTGTACCAGCTCGACCGCCCCGTCGTCGTCGCCTACGTGATGCTGGTCACGCTGATCTTCGTCATCATCAACCTGGTTGTGGACATCCTGTACGCCGCGCTCGACCCGCGCGTGCAGCTCGTGGCCCCCGCTCATTGAACCGCCATGGCTAACTCTCCCAATCCCGGCCGCACCCGCACCGTCCAGCCTCTGGCCGAGACGCCCCGGCGCGCCGCCATTCTGAAAAAACTGCATGCGCGCCCCACGGTGCGCGGCTCGGTCATCGCGCTGGCCGTCCTGATCATCCTGGTGGTCTTCGCGCCATTCTTCGCGCCGCAGAATCCGTACGACCTGGCCAACCTGTCGCTCATGGACGGGCGCCTGGCCCCGCGCCAGGCGCTGATGGACGGCAGCATCGCCTGGCTGGGCACCGACGACCAGGGCCGCGACATGCTCAGCGCCATCCTGTATGGCCTGCGCATCAGCCTGATGGTGGGCCTGTCCGCCGTCGTGCTGGCAACCGCCATCGGCGGCGCGATCGGCCTGGTGGCCGCCTACATCGGCGGCTGGGTCGACACCGTGCTGATGCGCATCGTCGACTTCATCCTGGGCTTTCCAACCATTCTGGTGGCGCTGGTGCTGCTGGTGGTGCTGGGCCGGGGGGTCGACAAGGTGATCCTGGCGCTTGTCCTGGTGCAATGGGGCCACTACGCTCGGATCATGCGCAGCCGCGCCCTGCAGGAACGCCGCAAGGAATACGTCGAGGCCGCGGCCAACCTGGGCTTTCCGGCGTGGCGCATCATGCTCTTTCACCTGTTGCCCAACTGCCTGGGTCCGGTGATGGTGTTCGCCACCATCCAGATCGCGACCGCGATCGCGCTGGAAGCGACGCTGTCGTTCCTGGGCGTGGGCGTGCCGATCACCGAACCGTCGCTGGGCCTCTTGATCTCCAACGGCTTCCAATACCTGCTGTCGGGCGACTACTGGATCAGCCTGTTCCCGGGCATTGCGCTGCTGGTTCTCATCCTCTCCATCAACATCGTGGGTGACCGCCTGCGCGAAAGCCTGGATCCTCGTCGAGCATGAGCGACATTCTTCTTGATGTGCGCGGCCTGCGCACTGCATTCCATACCGAGGCCGGCGCGTGGCTGGCGGTCGACGGTGTCGACCTGACCGTGCGCCGTGGCGAAATCGTAGGCCTGGTGGGCGAGTCCGGTTCGGGCAAGTCGGTCACGGGCTTTTCGCTGCTGGGCCTCATCGACCCGCCGGGCGAAGTCGTCGACGGCGAAGTGAAGTTCAAGGGCACGGACCTGCGCAAGCTGTCTGAAGAGCAGATGCGCCAGTTGCGCGGCAACCGCATCGCCATGATCTTCCAGGACCCGCTGATGACGCTGAACCCGGTGCTGCGCATCGGCGAGCAGATGATGGAAGCCATCCTGACGCACGAGGACGTGCCGCGCGCCCAGGCCGAGGAACGCTGCCGCGAGGCGCTGGCCATGGTCGGCATCCCGTCGCCGGAAAAGCGGCTGAAGAGCTATCCGCACGAATTCTCGGGCGGCATGCGTCAGCGCGTGGCAATCGCGATTGCGATGCTGAACAAACCCGACCTGATCATCTGCGACGAGCCCACGACCGCGCTGGACGTCACCATCCAGGGCCAGATCCTGTACCGCATGCAGCAGATCTGCCGCGAGCACAACACCGCGCTGATCTGGATTACCCACGACCTGGGCGTGGTGGCCGAGCTGGCGGACCGCGTGGCCGTGATGTATGCCGGCCGTATCGTGGAAAGCGGTCCGGTCGAACAGGTGCTGGATGCGCCGCGCCACCCCTATACCAAGGGCCTTCTGGACTCGATGCCCGGCGCCACGCAGCCGGGCGCGCGCCTGCACCAGATCAACGGCATGGCGCCCAGCCTGGCGGGCCGTCCGTCGGGCTGTGCGTTCCGGCCGCGCTGCGTCAACGCGGTCACGCGCTGCACCGAGCAGGCCCCCTCCGTCACCACCGAAGGTTCGCGCAGCTATCGCTGTTACGTGCCGATTGCCCGCGAGGCACAGTAAGCAATGAGCCAAGCCGATACCCCCGTCATCGAGCTCAAGAACGTCCACAAGCGCTTCGAGCAGCGGCCTGACCTGGCCCAACGCATTCTCTCCCTGACCGGCCGCCCCATCGACCGCCGCACCGTGTACGCGGTGAACGGCGTGGACCTGTCCATCAAGCGCGGCGAAGTCGTGGGCCTTGTGGGCGAGTCCGGTTGCGGCAAGTCCACGCTGGGACGCGTCGTGGCCGGCCTGCATCGCCAGACCGAAGGCGAGCTGCTGTACCAGGGCCTGGACGCCAACCGCCTGCGCGGCGCCGACAAGCTGGCGTACACGCTGGGCGTGCAGATGATCTTCCAGGATCCGCAGGCCTCGCTGAACCCGCGCCAGCGGCTGCGGCAGATCCTGGGCGAATCGCTGAAGGTGCACAAGCTGGCGCCCCCGGCGGAGATCCCCGCCCGCGTCGACCAGGCGCTCACGGAAGTGGGTCTGGCCACCGAATACCGCGACCGCTTCCCGCACCAGATCTCGGGCGGTCAACGCCAGCGCATCGGCATCGCCCGCGCGCTGATGGTGGCGCCCAAGTTCCTGGTCTGTGATGAACCGGTGGCGGCGCTGGACGTGTCGATCCAGGCGCAGGTGATCAACCTGTTCATGGACCTGCGCGAACAGCACGGTTTCACGTACCTGTTCATCAGCCATGACCTGGGCGTGGTCAAGCACATCTCGGACCGCGTCGCGATCATGTATCTGGGTAAGATCGTGGAGATCTCGACGTCGGCCGAAATCTTTGCCCGCGCCAATCATCCGTACACGCAGGCGCTGATGGCCGAAGTGCCGGACGTGGCGCGCCGCGGCCGCAAATTCACGCCGATCAAGGGCGAGATTCCGTCGCCGCTGAATCCGCCGTCCGGCTGCACGTTCAACCCCCGCTGTCCCCACGCGATGCCGCGCTGCCGTGAAGTGGCGCCGGCCCTGAAAGAAATCTCGGCGGGCCACTGGTCGGCCTGCCACCTGAACGAAGCGAGCGCCTGATGAAACCTTCCGATATGTCCAACGTGGACCGCATCGCCATCGAAATGGGCCATGCGGGCCGCAACGCGATCCTGTACGTGGACGAGGACCGCAACTACGACCGTCCGTTCAAGCTGCAGACCTATCGCCCCTACGGCTACACGCCGGACCGCCCGGTGGTGATCGTGCAGCACGGCGTGCTGCGCAACGGCGACGAATACCGCGATTTCTGGGTCGAAGCCGCCGACAAGCACAAGCTGCTGATCGTGGCGCTGACGTTCTCGAACGAGATCTGGCCGGGCGTTGAAAGCTATAACAACGGCCGGGTGTTTTCGGCCGGCGGCAATCCGCGCCACATCGATGGCTGGACGTATGCGCTGGTGGGCAACGTCATCAAGGACATGATCGCCGGCGAGATCACCGACGGGCAGAACGTTTACCTGTTCGGCCACAGCGCGGGCGGCCAGTTTGTCCACCGCCTGATGAGCAGCCAACCGCACGCGCCGTTCAAGGCGGTGACGGCGGGCAATCCGGGCTGGTACACGCTGCCGACGTTTGACTATCCCTATCCCGAGGGCATGGACGGCGTGGGGCTGACCGAGGACCATCTGGTGAAGCTGCTGGCCTACCCGATGACGATCCTGGCGGGCGACAAGGACATCGAGACCAACGATCCCAACCTGCCGTCCGAGCCCGCGGCAATGCGCCAGGGCCCGCACCGCTTTGCCCGTGCGCAAAACTACTTCGAATTCGGCCGCAAAGAGGCCGAGCGCCGCGGCGTGCCGTTTGGCTGGAAGCTGCAGGTGGTGCCGGGCATCGGCCACGACGGCCGCGCGATGTCTGCCGTGTGCGCGAGCCTGTGGTTCGATGGCAAGATGCCCGACGATGCCGAGCTCGCCCGCCTGGCCGGCCAGCAGGTCGCCTGAATCCCTTATCCATTGCTGAAATCCGATACCGCCATGTCCAACACCCAGAGCACTGAACAGATCGTCGCCGGCATTCAAAGCTGGCTGCAATGCGAGTCGCCGTCGAACTTCCCGGAAGGCATCGCCGCGATGGCGCGCATCATCGCCGACTACGCGGCTGCGGCCGGCCTGACGGTGGAGCTGTCGTCGCTGGGGCCCACGACGGGCCCGCTGCTGTACGCGACCAACCGCGCGCCGGGCGATACGCGTCCGGGCATCCTGATCCTGGCGCACATGGATACGGTGCATCCGGTGGGCACGCTGCTGGAAAACCCGGTGCGCATCGACGGCGACCGTCTCTACGGCCCGGGCAGCTATGACATGAAGGCGGGCATCTATCTGGCGCTGACGGCGCTGGCCGGCGTGGCGCGTCCGGGTGCGACGCAACTGCCGGTGGATTTCCTGGTGGTGCCGGACGAAGAAACGGGCAGCCACGCCTCGCGCGCGCATATCGAACGCTTCGCCGCCAATGCCAAATACGCGCTGGTGTGCGAACCGGCCCGCCCCAACGGCGGCAAGTGCGTGACGGCACGCAAGGGGACGGGCATGCTGAATCTGAACGTGAAGGGCCGCCCGGCCCACGCAGGCATGCAACACGAGAAGGGCCGCAGCGCGATCCGCGAAATGGCGCATCAGGTGCTGGCGCTGGAAGCGATGACGGACTACGACCGTGGCATCACGGTGAGCGTGGGGACCATCGCGGGCGGTACGGTCACGAACACGGTTCCGGCGCTGTGCCGCTGCGTGGTGGATTTCCGGGTGCCTGACATGGGCGCCGCGGAAGACGTGCTGCGCCGGATGCGTGAACTGTGCGCAGTGGGTCCGGACGTTGAACTGGATATCGACGTGGAACTGAACCGTCCGCCGATGGTGAAGACGGAGGCGGCGGCTGCGTTGCTGGCCTTGGTGCAGGGGTTTGCGGATCGCGCGGGCTTCTTGCTTGAAGATGCGCCGATGACGGGTGGCGGCAGCGATGCCAATTTCACGTCGGCAATGGGTATTCCGACGCTGGATGGGTTGGGAGCGGATGGGGATGGCGCGCATACGTTGAATGAGTATGTGCTGGTGTCTACGTTGGAGCAGCGGTTGAAGTTTTGGGAATTGCTGCTGCGGGATTTGGCTTGATCTAGCTCTTGTTGCTTTGCGCGATGAGTTGAGTTCTTAAGACGTCCGGCACG